>NZ_FRDN01000021.1:28531-81612 GCF_900143285.1 Desulfitobacterium chlororespirans DSM 11544 | reverse complement strand
AAATTCGGGCGATTAGCTCAGCTGGGAGAGCGCCTGCCTTACAAGCAGGATGTCGGCAGTTCGATCCTGTCATCGCCCACCAAAATCCGGCCCCGTGGTGTAGTGGTTAACATGCCTGCCTGTCACGCAGGAGATCGTCGGTTCAAGTCCGATCGGGGTCGCCATTTTAACTTTATAGCGCAACACATTGTGGGTAGATGGCCGAGTGGTTAAAGGCGGCAGACTGTAAATCTGTTCCGAAAGGTACGGTGGTTCGAATCCATCTCTACCCACCACTAAACATCGCGGAGTGGAGCAGCGGTAGCTCGTCGGGCTCATAACCCGAAGGTCGTCGGTTCAAATCCGGCCTCCGCAACCAAGCTTTAAATCAGCAGCAGTTGATTTAAATAGAAAGCATAGGGATGTCGCCAAGCGGTAAGGCACCAGACTTTGACTCTGGCATTCGTAGGTTCGAATCCTGCCATCCCTGCCATTTATGAGCCATTAGCTCAGTCGGTAGAGCACCTGACTTTTAATCAGGGTGTCCCGCGTTCGAGTCGCGGATGGCTCACCATTTTCTTTAGAGCATGTCAGGGACATGCGGGTGTAACTCAGTGGTAGAGTGTCACCTTGCCAAGGTGAAAGTCGCGAGTTCGAATCTCGTCACCCGCTCCAAGTAATGCGCTCGTAGCTCAGCTGGATAGAGCGTCTGACTACGAATCAGAAGGCCAGGGGTTCGAATCCCTTCGAGCGCACCATTTAAATCAGAAGAAATCCTCGATGCCGTTATAGCTCAGTTGGTAGAGCGCATCCTTGGTAAGGATGAGGTCACCGGTTCAAATCCGGTTAACGGCTCCATAAAACAATGCGGGAGTGGCGGAACTGGCAGACGCGCACGTTTGAGGGGCGTGTGGGTAACACCGTATGGGTTCAAGTCCCATCTTCCGCACCAAAAAGTAGGATTACGGAGAAGTACTCAAGTGGCTGAAGAGGACGGTTTGCTAAACCGTTAGAGTGGGTAACTGCTGCGAGGGTTCGAATCCCTCCTTCTCCGCCAGTATAAATCAATATTCCTCGATAGCTCAATGGTGGAGCAACCGGCTGTTAACCGGTAGGTTGCAGGTTCGAGTCCTGCTCGGGGAGCCATGGCAGGGTAGCCAAGTGGTCTAAGGCAAGTGGTTCATACCCGCTCATTCGAGAGTTCAAATCTCTCCCCTGCTACCACACCTGCGGGTGTAGCTCAATGGTAGAGCACTAGCCTTCCAAGCTAGCTACGTGGGTTCGATTCCCATCACCCGCTCCATAGACAGGTTAAACCGTACTGATCTCAGTACGGTTTTTTGCTGCTTATTTGCTTATTTTCATGTTTAGCGCCGGGACCGGGCTTCAACCAGTACGCATTCATGAGCAATCAGCTGCATTTGGTTTGCGCGCCCCTTCAGCAAGGCTTCATTGCTTTCGGCGCCAGGCTGCATCCAGACTCTTTTGATACCTAATTGGGCACATTGGTCAATAATTTGTTCCGATATCTGAGGAGGGACGATGAGGCTGACCACGTCGGGGCGAACAGGCAAGGCGCTTAAAGAGGGGAAACAAGGCTCTCCTTCCAGCTCAGAGAGCTTAGGATTAATGGGATACACCGTATAGCCGCATTGTTTGAGTTTATGGTAGACCTTTGTGCCAAATTTGGTCGGATCTTTAGAGACCCCGACTACTGCCCAGATCTCCTGCTCTAAGAATTCTTGAATATCGTTTTGCATATTTTTTCCTCCTTGGATTAATTTCTATATCCTATATTACTTGCAAGTAAACAAATTATATCAAATTTTTTTAGGAAAGCCAGAAGGGGAAGTTAGTTAAAGCTGACTCACAAGTAATTAATAGAAAATATGATAAAAGCCCAAAAAACTATTGACCTTAAAATAAGGTTATGATATCGTCGACTATAGTAAGAAAAATCAAATAATGTCTCAAGTGTCTTCTAAGATGTACAGTCTTAGAGGAAGGATAGGGAATCGGGTGAGAGTCCCGAACGGAACCGCCGCTGTATGCGTTGAGGCTGCGCTCGTCGATGAAAATCGGTCACTGGGAAACTGGGAAGGCTGAGCGAAGCCGCAGGAGGAAACTCCATAAGCGTAAGTCAGAAGACCTGCTTGGAATTGCTCTGTTTATCGATTGGTGGATGTCAGAGCTCTTATTTCCTATTCTGTAGAAAAACGGTTGCTACAACAAAAGTTGCAGTAACCGTTTTTATATTTTTTAAAGTAACTTTTGGGTGTCGGAGGGAGTTTTCCAGATGAATCAAGCGCGATTTCATAAGGATAAATTGGTGAGCGCAATAAAATGATAGGGGATGGAAGAGTGAAACAGAAGCACCGGGATATCCACCGGCAGGGCGAAGAAGAAGCACACGAACACCACCGTGGCTTCCGGCATGAGCATGGCGGGTGGCTTTCTATCGATTATTTGGCTTATTCCTCTAAGATCAGGCACTGGAATCCCACTTTCAAGGTCATTCTTGCTTTATTGACGATCCTTCTGTGCATTGCACTTAACAATGTGTATGTTTCTGTCGTTGTAATTCTCTCAATGGCTTATTTGGTCATTGAGGTCGGAGGACTTGCCTTCCATGATTATCTGTCGGTACTGACCATTCCCTTGACGTTTATTCTAATCAGCATCCTTGCCGTTGTGGTTGATTTTTCAGGCCAACCATCGGGCGAATATAACTTGTATCTTGGCTTCACTTATCTCTATACCACGACGGATATGCTTAAAAACGGCGTCTTCCTGATGCTGAAGATTATCGCATCAATTAGCGGACTCCAACTGATGATCTTGACGACTCCCTCTTCCGAAATTATAGCTGTGATGAAAAAGACCCATTTGCCTAAGGACTTTATCGCTCTGATGAATATGATTTACCGGTACATCTTCATTTTACTGGAGGTGTTCGCAAAGATGAAAAACGCCGCAGAATCACGACTGGGCTATCGCGATTTAAAGACATCCTATTTTACGTTCAGCAGCGTCGCCAGCAACATGTTCGTCCTGTCACTGAAAAAAGCGAACGCTTATTATGATGCGATGGAGGCCAGATGCTACGACGGGGAATTGATGTTTCTGGAGGAAGATAAGAAAATCGAAATCAGGTTGATCGTTTCGGGGGCGATTTACATCCTGTGTTTATTGCTGCTCTGGTACCTGACAAGATAAGCGGAGGCGTTTTATGAAGAACAGAATTCTGAAGGTGGAGAATCTCCACTATGTCTATGGAAACGGAAAGCCCGCGTTGGACGGTGTCAACGTGGAAATCTTTGCAGGAGAAAAAATTGCTGTACTGGGTGCCAACGGGTCGGGAAAATCAACATTCTTTCTCAACTTAAACGGTGTTTACACCCCTGCTCTTGGAGAAATTATCTATCGGGAACTGCCCGTCAATAAAAAAACTCTGAACGAGCTGCGTAAAAACATCGGCATCGTCTTTCAAGACGCAGACAATCAGATCATCGCCTCCACAGTCCGGGCGGAGGTTGGCTTCGGCCCGATGAATTTAAGGCTTCCGAAAGAAGAGGTCATTGAACGTGTGCAAGAGGCTCTGGCCTATATGAACCTCTCGGGCTTCGAGGATCGACCGCCCCACTATTTGAGCGGTGGTGAAAAGAAGCGCGTAAGCATTGCCGATATTGTGGCGATGAAATCAGAGGTAATGATTTTCGACGAACCGACCGCATCACTGGACCCTTTGAACGCCATGATGCTGGAAGAAGTGCTGTTAAAGCTGAGCGCTGAAGGTAAGACTATGTTGATTTCCACCCATGACGTGGATTTTACTTACAGATGGGCTGAACGTGTTCTTGTCTTCTGCGGTGGGAAAATCATTGCTGATGGGACGCCCCTGGAAATATTCTGTAATTTGGAGATTTTAAAACAGGCAAATTTGAAACAGCCAGCCATGCTGGAGGTCTATAAACTGCTTGTCGATAAAAAGATTCTGCCGGACACGCAGGCTTATCCGAAAAACGCCCAGGAACTAAAAGCAATCTTGGAGAACCATGATATGGTTTTAAGCAATTTAGCTTAAAAATACATACAAGGAGGAAAGAATATGAAAAGAAACCAAAAATTTATTCTCAGTCTCTCTATTCTCGTTTCCCTCTTATTTGGGATCACGCCGTCAGCCCAGGCGATGCACATTATGGAGGGCTATTTACCGCCAACATACGCTATTCTTTGGGGCGTTATAGCCCTACCGTTCTTAGTGGCGGGTTGGTTTTCCATTAGGAAAACATTAAAAGAGAACCGTAGATCGATCACCATCCTTGCCATAGCAGGGGCATTCATTTTTGTAATTTCATCTTTAAAAATTCCCTCGGTCACCGGTAGCTGTTCACATATGACTGGAACAGGGCTGGGCGCGATTTTATTCGGGCCAAGCGCTGTCGCCATCTTGGGCATCATCGTGCTGATTTTCCAGGCTATTCTACTCGCTCATGGCGGCCTTACAACACTTGGTGCCAACACGTTTTCCATGGGTATCGCCGGTCCATTCGTCGCCTTCGGTATCTACAAACTGTGTCAGGCGCTGAAGATCAATAAATACGTGGGAATTTTTCTCGCGGCGTCTATCGGCGACTTATTCACTTACTGCGTCACAAGCATTCAGTTGGCCTTGGCATTTCCATCCGCACAGGGCGGTGTTGCAGCCTCCGCCATTAAATTCCTAACCGTTTTTGCCCCCACCCAGGTACCCCTGGCTATTGTTGAAGGCATTTTAACCGTTCTGATCATTATGGGTCTTGAAACATACGCAAAATCTGAATTGACTGCCCTTGGCTTTTTAAAAGGAGGCTTAAAATATGAAAAGTAAAAAACCTACAGTTATCATTTTATTGCTGATTGTTTTTTTAATTGCCATTGTGCCGCTATTTGTCCTTCAGGGCGCAGAGTTTGGAGGATCTGACACTGCGGGCAGCGAGATGGTCGACGAGATTACAGGCGGCGAATATGAACCCTGGTTTACACCTCCGATGGAAAGCTGGATTGGCGGAGAGCTGCCAGGCGAAATCGAAAGTTTGTTATTCTGTGTTCAGACGGGGATCGGTGTCGGCATAATCACTTTCATAATGGGTAGATTTGTCGAAAGGAAAAAGTACGAACAAAATCATACAGCTCAATAAAGTATGTGTCGGAAATAGTTCAAAGACGGGTTTGCCATGGTCGAGATTCCCATGACCATCTCAGGAGCCTGAGCGACATTCAAGAATTGGCGATATGTTAAAGTGCTGTATAAAAAAACTTGACGGTTTAATATTTTTTGCTATAATTAATACTGTTCTAAGCGGAAGTGGCTCAGTGGTAGAGCATTGGCTTCCCAAGCCGAGGGCCGCGGGTTCGAATCCCGTCTTCCGCTCCAATGAAAGTAAGACGCTGCAAAGGTTTGCAGCGTTTTTTCTTTTTGTTTTCTTATGCCCAAAATTGCCTTGACGACATTCTGACGACATTTTAATTTTAAAAGGAAAAAATGCACTCACACGATAAGAAGCTAAATTCAAATTAGGGTACAATTTGTACCCTAACTGCTATGACCGCATCATGTATCAGATGGCAAAAGCTATCAGATAGTTAAGCACATAAAAACCGACCAGCCCCCACATATGCTATGGATTCCGATCGGTTTCCTTTTCTTTCGATTACTTGTCGCCGTAATGTGTTCGGCACTGGAGGATTTCTAGTCGGCCATTCTCAATGCGATAAACTAGGCGGTTTGTTTCGTCGATACGCTTGCTCCAGCAGCCATGGTACTCATGCTTCAAGGGTTCGGCCTTTCCTATACCGGCATGATCGTTGCGGTCAATATCCTGTATCAGCCTATTGATCCGATTCAGCGTTTTTTTGTCTTGTGTCTGCCAATATAGGTAATCTTCCCAAGCTTCATCAGACCAAACCTTAATCACCTGTCACCTCGATCAATTCATGAACAGTTCCTTTACCAGTGTTAAGTTGTTCAAGGGATTTTTTGAGCCTCTCCTGATTGGCCTGAAAGTAAAAAGGATCATCACTTGCTGCGATTTCAAAGGGAATACGGCGCTCACGAAGAACCGCTTTGACAAACAAATTGACCGCGACAGAAGAATTCATACCCACATCCGTGCAAAAGGCGTCAAATTGCTGCTTCACTGATTCATCTATACGTACGTTAAGTGTTGTTTGAGCCATATTCTTCACTCCTTATTTTTATATTTAAATACAATGTATTATATTATATGAACGTTGTCAATAAATATTACCAATTCATTCAAAAATTTATCTACCAGAATATCACAATGACCTGGTTATTTTACAGCTTTTATTTTATTACTCAATCGGGATACGGCTTTGGCCTTTCCTTCCAGTGAACTATGGCCATATATATCCAATGTTGTGCTGGTTTTAGCATGCCCCAGGAGGCTGCTCACGTTAACAGGGTTTTCTCCGTCGTCCAGTAAAATTGTGGCTACAGTATGTCTCAAATCATGTATACGGATTGATTTGATGCCTGCAGCCTTAATAATACGGCTGTGCTTCTTATTCAGGTTACGTGGCTCTATAGGCGTTCCTAGGGGCGTTGTGAAGAGTAATCCGCTGTCGGTATACTCTGGGCCTAACAGAAGTTTCTCTTGCCTCTTAATGGCCTGGAAACGCTTGATTTGTTTAACCACCGCTGGGAGCAAGGGAAGCTCGCGTTTGCTTTTTGTGGACTTCGGCTCGGAAAAAATAAGCCTGGACTTTTCTTCACCATCCAGCTTCTTGCGTTTGATGGTTTGGATGATTTTAACGGTTCCTTTATTGGGATCAAAGCAGTGATCTGGGATTCCTAAGAGTTCGCCTTTTCTTAGGCCGGTGGTCAGCTCCAGCAGGAAAAGGGCATAAAGCCGGTCTTCTTTGAGTGCTGCAAGGTAGAGATCCACTTCATCAGGGGAATACGTATCAAATTCTTGATAGACGAGGGATGGCAGCTCAATTTCTTCAGCAGGATTTGATGGTATTTTTTTGAGCCTTTTCGCTTTGGCCAGAGCGCCATTGATTTGTTGATACATCATATGCAGACGGCGAGTTGAAAGGCCTCCTTCTTTTCCATCTATGCGGCCGTTTTCTGCCTTGTAATTGAAGAACTCTTGGAGGGTAAGGGTTTCTATTTTGGTCAAAAGAAAGTGTCCGAGAAGGGGAATGATATGCTTTTTAGAAAGGTCTACATAGTCGGTATAGGTTTCAGGACGGACTTTGGGCTTCTTATAGAGGCGTAGGTAGGTCAGAAGCCACTCACCAAAGGTTTCATCTTTGGTTTCTTTTATGGCAATATTGTATTCACCGTTTTTGAGTTTATATTTGAAATCAGTCAAGTTATCATCAAGCTCTGACTTGGTATTGCCGTAGATAGATTTTCGTATAGGCTTACCGGTGAGTGGATCATATCCGACGGTTAATTTTTTTTCTAACCGCCCATCGGCTCGTTGGCCTTTCTTTTTCTTTGAAGGATTTTTTGGCTTGGTTTTCTCTTGAGACATGTGAACATCTCCATTTAGGGGAGCTCTGAACAGAAAAACTCCGTACTTTTCCATAGAAAAGATACGGAGCTCTTGGCCCTCTGATAATTTTAATGCTCTGGGCTTCTGGCATAATAGCACGGAACCTCTGGCAGTTTTTTTATACGTCAAGTATAGCAGATATTGAAAAAAGAACAAGTGTTCCGGATGTGATTTGTTTTAGATATTGGAAATCTTTAGAATCTAAAGGGATGAATTCTTACGGGCAGTCATTTTTTGTTTTGGTACAAACACTTCTTTAATGTCATTGCCTTGTGAAAGATACAAAATTGTGGCTGAAATTAATTTAACTACACTTATACTTCCGTTTTTAACTATATTCATTGGGATTTCTACATCCTTGTAATAGGTATTTCCATTTATTTCGCCACCGGCGGAGTGCCCGACATTCTTTTCATTTCTGATTTTCCTAAGCTCATAGAGTTGTTTAAAGTGTTTTTCATCTTCATCTTTGATTCCAAGTCTTCTCAAAGCGTCTTTAAATTTTTGTTTAGACTTTCCGGGATAGCCGATAATTGACTCGACTACTTTATATAAATAGAGAACCCTTTCATTAGTACTATGAGTTGACATAGCCAACTCATAATAATTGAATGCATTTTTCAGATGGTTAGAATTTGAAATCACATCAATATTATCTAGAACGATGTAAGGCTCAGGCAGGTCTACACGTGCGGTAACATCAATTTGATTTTCTATTTGAGACGTACCGCAAGAGGCATTTGTACAATTTATAGGACTAATTTTTACCAAGTGGTTGGTTAAAAATACAATCATTTCACAAACCTGTTTTATGGCATCTGAGAATAAAGATATTGCATTATTTAGGGAATCTGAACTTAATTCAGCATGAATTACATTGCGAATTATTTTGTTATCTTTATCAAATTCTCTACCTAAAACAACATTAATCCCGTTTATGTTTAAAGTTTTTTCGTTAATACCTAGAATATCAAATAGTGGGTGCGATTTGTCAAAAGTAGTTTCAACATTAAATAAAGCCATCTTGTTTCTCCTTCTATTTTATATTTTGGTTGAATTACAGAATAGCCACTTCTTCTTCATAAATTTGTTTATGTGGTTCAAACTCAGGTGACTTACCATTGATAATTTTGTTATAAACAGCTTCTGCTGTTTCATCCCCAAGCCACTGTATATAGTCAACAATAACTCTTTCAATCCCGTATTTGTCGGATATGTAACGGTTCCTGCGTTCAAATTTGTTTAAGACATATTCGGGGTGATGAAGGCAGTATTCATATATCGTTGAAACGATATCCTTTCCATACTGGTCTGCTTCTTTAACAGCACTTGATTTGATAATCTTTTCAAGGGCCAAAGCTTTAATGACTTCATAGAGTTCACTGACATGTGGACTGAACTGGATTTCGTCTTTGTTTTGATTATAAGAAATACTATCGTAAATAAAGACATGACCCCAATTATCGTTGAAGGGGAGATCCGTGTTTTTAAGCCAAACGTCTTTCAATTCTTCTAGCCTTAGTAACTTATTTCGAATGCCATCATCTATATCATGCATTAAATAGGCAATTCCGTCGGAGATATCAACTACTTGTCCCTCTAGTGAAGCTGGCTGCTCAGGGTTAAGATTTTCTAACTCTTTAAACTCTCCAACAGTTTTTTGATAAGAGGTATGTTTCCAGACTCCTTCAACGACATCATAGGTTAAATTAAATCCAGGATATGGTTTTCCTTGGAGATTTTTTCTGTGGCATAGGGTTTTCTGGAGAATCCATACGCTTTGCGCATTATGGTTAAATGTCGTTATTCCTTCTAAGCATTTTTGCAAAGCGTCTTCTCCGGCATGGCCGAAAGGAGTGTGCCCAAGATCGTGACCTAATGCAATGGCTTCCGTTAAGTCAGTATTAAGATTTAACGGCCGGGCAATGGATTTTGCGATTTGTGCTACTTCTAAAGAGTGGGTTAGCCGCGTTCTATTATGTTGATTAAGCCCTGTCGCCGAAAAAACCTGAGTTTTTAAACGTAGTCTGCGAAAAGCATCAGAATAAAGAATCCTTCCGATATCGCGCTGGTAATTCGTTCGATAGGCATCTGGTTCTTCCTTTTGCCAGCGTCCTGCATATTTAGATTTTTTTGCATTAGGGCTTAAAAACTGTTCTTCCCAATTCTCCTGTTGTTCTCTGTAAGTTGTCATTTTATCCTCCCTTTTAAAAATGATATTGAAAAGAAATACTCTGGAGGGTTTCTATTTCAATATCCATAAGCCCTCGCAGTTTCCTTAGCAGCCCAATCAGCAAGCTCTTCAACATGATGATGGCGCATGTCTAATCCGATGATATAGCCGGTCTCCGGAAGATCATCTTTAATATGGGACAGCTCATGAAGAAAGACCTCCGTCTGAGCTCTCCAATTTAGGTTGTTGTTGATGACTATATGGTAGATATTTTTTCTGGACTTGTAGACGAAGCCGGCAATATCAGCATCTAAGTTCTCCCTATGAACCCTGATATCATAAGCAGCTAGTGCTTCTGTAGGATTTTCGTACATGAAATCGATAATTATGCCCATTCGCTCACATCCTGATGTTTTATGTCGAAATTGGTGTAAATGACAAGAACTGCCCTTCTTTTTCAAGAGAGCAGTTCTTATTCTTCGGACTCTTCGTCTTCAATCGCTTTTATGATTTTGATGACCTTTTTTATGGATTGGGGAGAGAGGTCACGAGTTTGTTTAAACATCAGCTGGAGGTCTTCTCGCTGGGAAAGTTCTTCCCAAAACTCAGCCAATTCGGGATCGCTAGTGATGGCGGCTTTTATTTTTTCTGTAGGGTCATTGTAACTGATTAGAGTTTCTCCAATAACTTCATGTGTTCGTCCTAAAAGATAATCAGTTGAGACATTATAAAAATTGGCAATGTTCTGTAAGGTTTCATAATCAGGTTGTCTTCTATCAATTTCGTATTGAGCATATGTTGCTCTGGAAACATTTATTAATGAGGAAAATTGTTCCTGAGTTAAATGTTTACCTTTTCTTAATTCAGTGAGTCTTTTCCCTAACACATGATCACCTCTTGTTATTATTATAAGTTGCAAATTGCAACATTGATATATATGTGGCGAATATCAACAAAACCATTGACTTGTGGCGATATGCAACGTATAATTAAATTAAATAGTTGCATATCGCCACTAAAATGGAGGTGAATAGATGATAAAGAGTGAGCCTAGACTTTGGTTAATAGAAAAAAGGGGCGCTAATAATCAACAAGAGGTGGCCTCAAAGGCCGGAATAGATAGGTCGTTTTATTCTCAAATAGAAAATGGTTCTAGGAATCCTAGTGTGAATACTGCCAAAAAGATTGCTAAGGCACTTAACTTTGAATGGACTCTTTTTTTTAATCAGTATGGTGGCGATAGGCAACAATAACATTTGTGAATCAATATTATTAGAGCGAAAGGAGATTCCTCATGGAAAAAATTCAAACCACAGTAGAGCCCAAAAACGCTGAAATCAAATGGGAAAATCAGCCCTTGATCCTATCCGTTGAACAATTAGCTGGACTGCTTGAAGTAGGGGAGCACCAGATTTATAACCTGGCCCGGACTAAAGATTTTCCGGCTAGGCGCTTCGGAAGAATCATTAAAATCTCTCGTGATGCTTTTCGTCAGTGGATGGGGGAAGAGATCAATAAGCCGGTTGAAGGAGGATGGCAAAGTGAATCAAGTGCGTTGTCCATCGTGCGGCAAACTCCTGGCTGAGTATGAGCTTCAAGGGTCGATGTCCATAAGAATTCTCTGTAAGCGCTGCAAGAAACTCGTTGAATTGAAGATTGCTGTGAAAGCTAGGGAAGGGGTGGACATATATTTAAATCCACGCTCTCACGAAGGGAGCGACACCAATACCCGGTGAAAGGAGGTAAAAGCATGTACAGCATGAAGGGGCATTGGGTGCTCAAAGCACAGGAATCCAAAGAGGATCTTGATACAAAAATACTCAGAGAGGATATAAAGATTAGCCTTACAGATAGAGAGTATGTCAACTTAAAAATGCTGGCCTATAAGGTCTGGTTCAGAAATCCAGGAGACCTTTTATCATCCTTCGTTAGCGATTTAACAGGCTGGCATAGAAACGGTTCAGATGAGAACGACCTTGCAGAAAAGTGGTTCGAAAGAACTTTTGGCGAAAGTGAAGACCACAGCAATTTTATTCATTACCTGTACAACAATGACTTTACATTGGGAGATATGGCTGAACTGCTTAAGGATGAGGACTACTACCAAGATGTATATGAAAGCTACATCTATGAAAACAGGAGAAAGAAAAACCAGACTAAAGAAGAATGTAAAAAACTCATGATAGAGCTGCTTGAAAAAGGGGAAGAGCTATAAAAATGTTTGATTAAGGGGGGAACAACGATATGTACATAACAATCGAGAAAAATAGCATTAATATCGAGAAACTAACCGACCGTCAGTTTGCGTTGATTTGTGAAGCAGTTCTAAGTCATTTCTGGGAAACTGGCGATTATGGGATTAACGAAGCTGACCGTGAATTGATAAGAGAGTCTTTTGAAAAAGTTGATATCAAATCTATCCTTGACTTGGCTTCGGAAAGGCGTGACCTTCAGGAGAAGGTTTGGTCAACTTTGGCAAGTTCCAATTCAGATATTAACTCTCGTCATGCTTGTGTTCATATGCATCGCGGAATTGGCATTTATACCTTGAGAGAACGTCCAGCCGCTGGTGATAAGCTTGGATATCTTATCAATCATGCGAATTTTCAAGGAAGGTATTATGACACAGTTCAAAGTGCAATGGATGATATTGATATATGGAAAAGATGAACATTTTGCACCGCCCGCCTGATGAGCGCAGACGCGCCTTGGGTCCGCTGGGGACGGACCGAAACTGATGAACCGGCAGAGCTGCCGGGGAGGTCGCGGGAACCTAATAAAGCCGCAAATTAGTATTAGATTCAACTTCTATAAACAGTTAAATAATTCCTTTAATTGCTCTGGAATTTAGTTCGGTGAAACGGAACGGAAGGATGTGGGCGAAGCTATGTCCAAAGGGATTACAAAAAATGAAGCTGTACAGATAAATAAGTTAATCTTCAGAAACGAAAGGAGAAAACTCTATGACTGAAAGAGAGCAGCAGGAACAGGAGATCGCCACAATCAGGGATAGGGAAGTAAAACTCCGGCTTTCGGATGCTGATGTTTTGAGGCTATCAGAAAAGGCGGGAATTGCTGGTTTGACGATAGGGGAGTTATTGACTTCTTTTATCGGTGATCTTGTCTATGGAACTTATGCCAACGGAAGCGACGAAAGAATGTATGCAAACCAGTGGTTTGACCGGTGCTGGTTTGGTATGTTCCCGGATAAAACCTTTCTACGCTATTTGCTGGAAGGAGACGAACTCTCCGGTATTCTATTCAACGAACAGGACATTGAGCAGGGAAAAGAATGGCTGGCCGAAATGGAAGCATTTCCGGATAAAGACAGCGATGCTCAAGAGGAAATCGCCGGCTTAAAAGCGGATATAGCCTTTTGGCAAAAGAACATTGACGATACTTTTGCTTGTTTTGCGGAATGGTGCGGCGATCCGCACAGAACGTTGGATGAAGAAATGAAGAAAGTCAGGGAGTGGAAAAACAGCTATAACAGCATGATAGGTAAATAAGTCTCGAAAAAGGAGGTGGACTTATGCAACAGCAGAAATCCTCCGGGCGGCCGGCGGGCCGAAAAAATACCACTATCCGGGCGGACCGCTTGGAAGTGATCCGGCTGGTCACTGAAAAGCTGATTACCGGCATGGCCACCGCCTCCTCGTCGGAGCTGGCACAGGCGATCTGGCCGGAAACAGCCCTAGACAAAACTACCCTTAACGCTAAGACTAAAACCGTGCGCCTGGCCCTCCAAAATATTGCCGATAATCCGGAGCTGGCTAAGGTCCCCCGGGACGCTCTCCTGGCAGCGCTCTCACAAAGAGCTGGACTGAAGAAGGACCCAAGGGATATTGCAAAAGAAAAGGAGGAGAAGGAAGCAGCTCGTCAGTCGCGGTTGGAGCTGCAGAAAAAGGATTGGATGAGTCAGCCGGTTCGGTTGATGGAAAGCCGGATCAAGGCGACAGCCAAAGAAGCTCTAGGTATTTTCATTGGTGAGGGGGTGACACCTTCGAATCCCATGCCAAGTTTCAATGTCCGAGTAGCCAGCAATACCTTTACCCGGGAATCAGCCCTTCGTGTTTTGGAATTAGAGCTTAAGATTCAATTACATACGGCGCTTCGGTACACGTGGGATGGAGAAGAGGCTTGGAACTTTTACGTGAAGGCCAAAGATTTGGTCAGGGTTAATAAAAAGCTTTTCAAAGCGGATAACTTAAGCCGAGAGGAAATACATTCATTGGAGCGTCAGCTCAAGCAACTGCGTGATGAGGTGGAGGATGCTTACGAGAAAATGAATGCGCAAAGAGGCTGGGCTGACCCTGACCTGACCGCTGGCCAGCAACTTTCTAACTCCGAGCTTAAAAATAGGATCATTGAGCACCATACCGACCGGGTAGAATCCTGGGCTGCGGACAAGCTGCCGGCCGATGTGCAAATTCCCAAAGACCTGCGTTATCCCGAAGCAGATAAACCATGGGATAAAGAACCTTTGCAACAGCTTGAGTCAAATTCCTTACACACCTTGACTCCCATAGATGAAAGCACAATAAAACGTGATATTGCTAATACCATAGCCGGCAGCTCCCTTCGAATCGCGGGGATTGCAAAAGAAACCCTGAAAGGGAATCAGGATTTCTACACTACGGAGGAGCTGGAATATCTATGTATGTTCTATGACAGGGGGAACAAGGAAGTTGCTAATAACCTAAAAAAGAGCATTGGTTCAGTTATCAGGAAGTATCAATGGCTTCAAAAGCATAATCTCGTGAATTACTATAAAGAGCGTTATCAACAAAAAGAAAAAGCCCCGGCCGAAGCCGGAAGCTAAATAAAAATCTCACGTACATTATAACTCAAAGTGAAACCGAAAACAAATTGAAAAAATAGTAAATTAACCCCGCAGCTCAATTCTGTGTGGGTTTAATTTTTGGGAGGTAAAACCAATGGATACAATAAATATCCCTTTCTATGATGATATGCTCTTAGCGGGGCCGTTTCCTTGGGAGATCATAGGGATACTATTTGGTATTGCACTTCTTTTATCCGCTATATTCTTATTAGCTGATTCGTTTAGTGGTTCCTCTCCAGGTCTTAATGGGCTAAAGAAAAGAGAAGGCATCATTATGATCGTAATAGGTTTACTTATTTTATCAATTGCTGGAAGAATGTTTTACAAAGACTTCAAGGATATTGAGGAATTCACAGTCATATCTTCTGAAAGTGCAGAAGTTGTAAAAACACAAAGATTGTATACTGATAAATATCAAATAACCTTTATTAAAGATGATGTCATATCACAGAGCAAATTTGTTGGTAAAGTCACTATAAGTAATTCAAGTAACGCTACTCAGGCTACAGTTCTTAAAGTCGAAAACAAATATGGATACGTTATTGACGACTATATTTATGAACTGATAGTGCCCAAAAACAAAATACTTTCCATCCTTGAACAGTAGGAGCATTCCTGTTGTTTTTATATCTCAAGGGGAGATATTAGTAGAACGAATTCGAAAATTTTTGAGTTATAACTGTGGGGTTATTTCTTAATGGAGGGAAATAATATGACTTTAGGTTCAAGGATTAGAGAATATAGGCTTAAGCGCGGCTTAACCCAAAGTCAAATAGCTGAAAAATTAAATATGACTGAATCAAACTTCTCTAGTTATGAAAGAGATAAGAGTGTGCCGCCAAGTGAAGTATTAAATAAAATTGCTGATTATCTTAATGTTTCGACAGACTATCTTCTTGGACGTAAAAAGTTGAAATTGACTAAGATCTATTATGAAGAAGTTACGGTGGGCCAAAGAATCAAAGAACTGCGCAAAGAAAAACGCTTGACTCAGCAAGCGTTAGCTAAATATTTAGATATATCACAACAAGCTATAGTAAGGTGGGAGTCAGGTACTTCAGAACCAAGTTCAAGCAAGTTAGCAAAATTATGTCAGGTTTTTAACGTATCCAGTGATTACGTTCTAGGGCTAACGGAAAATTCGCTTAGTAATCAGATATGCAGAACTTATGAGGCAAAGGATGAGAGCTATCACTTGGTTAAAGATATTCAAAACCTGTCACCACAAAACAGAGCTTTGTTGGAAGGCATTGTTAACCTAATGAAAAATCTACAATGAAAGATAAGTGCCAAGGGGGGACACTTTTTGGAAAATAGAACAAAGCATTTAATCATTAATGTAATCACTATTTCCATTGGATTGGTAATAAGTTATACTGTTTTGTATAACGATGGAGGTGGTGAAGTGCTTGGTTTAGATGGCAATACTATTGCCTTAGTGGTAGCTTTAATATCCGTTGCCGGATCGTTGATAGCGCATTTCTTTTTATTCAAGAAAGACTCCAGCACGATCAAGGATGTGAAGGTAGACACCGCCGAGATAAGACCGATAGTCAAAGATACCAATGAAATTATTAAAAAGGTAAGCGACAATGTGCTCCCGATGTCAAGAATAGTTGAAGAATCAAGAATCGGTATTCAAAATCTTGTAGATGAATTAAATTTCCAGAGAGGACAAAAAAGTGAGCAATCAAAGCAAGTTTTAGATAAAGACTTTTTCTTAAATGGGATTGCTGTGGTCTATGAGCAAAACGCACGACTGGAAAATCAGAATAGGGATCTTAGGGCAACTAATCAGCTGCTTGTGATGAAAAATAATTCGCTGGAAAAAGATAATGCGCAGCTGCGTAGTTATGTTAGAGAGCTGGAAGATGAATTAGGGCATGAGCCTGAAGAGTGATGATTGCTAAAAAATTATAAGGATGGTGATACGATGAAATCCAATGAAAAACTGTCTCCCGAGAAGATACAAAAGATTTTGGATGATGGCAAAGCCAGCATGGCCATCGAAGGCTTTGAAGTGACTGAAAAGGAAGAGGAACTTGTTAGACAATATCTTGAGGGGGCCTTGTCAGAAGAGGAGGTTATCAAACGAATTAAAGGTGGGTTATGAATGCAACGGTTTGAGTATTGTTATCCAGGAACCAATGTATTGAAAAATAAATTAGGGATTCGGGATCAGGAGAGGCTCTTTGGTATGGAAAGAAGCCTCACTTTTTTTAGGCTAGAGCAACTGAGGAAACAGCCAAATTTAGGTAAGTTTGATTTAACTCATCTGCAGAAGATTCATCAACATATCTTTCAGGACATCTATGAATGGGCCGGCCAAATCCGGTCCGAAGATATCGCGAAGGGCAAATCTATTTTTGCCCTTCGTCAATTTATTGAGCCTTTATGCAACGATCTTTTTAAGGAATTGAGAAATGAAAATTACCTTAAAGGGCTGGCCATCAATCAATTTAGTGAACGGCTAGCATATTACACATCAGAAATCAATGCCTATCATCCGTTCCGGGAAGGGAATGGCCGCACAACCAGGGAATTCATCCGCTGTTTGGCGAAGGACGCCGGGTATGAGCTGAGTTATTCGGAAATTGATAAAGGTCAGCTGATGGATGCTTATATCGACTCGTTTCAAGGGGATAATTCACAACTTGCAAAGTTATACCGGGAACACTTGAAACCCATTATCCAGGACCAGGAGCGAACGCTTCAAGCAGACGAAGTAAGTTTAGACACTCAGGAAATGGACGATGATTGGGATTATGAATTATAGAAGCAGTGGGAACAGACTTCCTGCTGTTTTTTGCTTTCAATATGTTTATTTATTTTTAGGAGGCCACTATGGAAGAAAGATGTTGCGCATACAATCCTGATGCTGAATGCCGATTGTCAAAATCTATACCCAGAAAATGCAAATATATGTTCGTGGTTTATGATGAAGAAATGGGTTTTCTAATAGAACTTTGTAGGTGGTATGAAAAACGTGATTTAGAGGACGGTGTATAGTAACACCGTCCGAGAGTCTCATACGTGAGACTACCTTATGAAAAGCGGGGAGGGTAATTCTTGATAGCTACCATAGTGATTGAATCATCAATAGTTGTTAAGGAGGTCTTCTAATGAAAGAGGTTACTGAAAAAATAAATAATGAGATAAGCAAGAACCGCAATAATCCACACATTGTACTCGTTGGACAATTTCTGCTGAACCATCTTCAGCAAAATCCTGGAGATGCAGCTAAGATCCTTGATAAAAATAAATCTATTTCGGGAAGCATGACGGCCATGAGAAAAGAAGCGGAAAAGAGGAAGGTTGGTAATTGCGCTGTATTCACGGATCAGGAGGGATTTGAGATTGTGCTCAAATACTTTGGGATTGAAGGAAAACGCATATCTCTGCCTCAGACTTCACCAGTGACGACAGAGCCGATGACAGAACCCAAAAAACAATCTTCCAGTTTCGATGTTAAGTTAGAAGATCTGTTATCGTAGGGGAGGTTTGCTTTGATGCTTTATAAAAAGGAATTAGAACAGGTACCTGTACAGAACTACCAAGAGATAATACCTATCAAGGATACAAAGGCAGCAAAGTATGTCGCTACAGTTCAAGTTTTGAATTTAGAAAAATCCGGAAAAACTCTTGTCATTGATGTCTTTCTCAGGGGGAACAAGGAGCTGCGGCTCCGCTTTTTTTCGGACGGTAATTCATTCCTAGCTTGCAAAGAATGGCCGGCTACAAAATGGCTCAAATCGAAGCCGACTAGGCTCTTAGAAGGAGAATATGCTTATCGGTGTGATATTGATGCGTTTGAAAGCGATATTAAGAAGGCTCATGATGTTTTAAAAAAGAGACAAGTCTACTGCTACAGGCGAGAGCTTATTGATGAGATGGATTCATTCGTTGCTGGTTTATCTTCACAAAAAAATGAAGAGGCTGCATATCGAAAACAGGCCCTGATGAAAGCGCATTTTGAGATGTTTCCTGATTATCCGCCCGACTTAAAAGATTATTGCGAAACGGATGTCTTTGGCTTTACTTATATTTTTATTAGCAAAATCCAAAAAGAATCCCGGAAGGCGATCTGTGGACATTGTGGGCATCAGTTCTTGATGCCCAGGGAAACAAAAGTCGGGGAAGGCAGTTCCTGCCCTAAATGTAATATGAAAGGCATTCTTCGTGCAGGATGGAGAAGCGACGGTCCTACGAATAAGGCTAAACTATGTATCGCCTATAAGGTCCAAAATCAGCTATTGCTTCGCTGGATAAAGATTGAACGGACCTTCAATGATAGTAAGGTCAATTATTCCTTCGAAGATTACTATCGCAATCTTTATTTACAGACACCCAAGGGCCAAGTTATTTATGCATATAAGTTTCAAAATGCCAGTTGGGGGTTTGGCTGCGGTTGGGATTGGTATCGCCAGAGGAACGGGATGGTCAACTATGATGAATCATATGTTTATAACCGAAATCTCTCTGCGGTCTTTGGAACATCGTATTATCACGTTGATCTGCAGACCGGGTTGAAAAATGCTGGGCAATTGTCCTTTAGGGCCTTGCTAGGTAACCTCAAAACCATTCCGGCTGCTGAATATCTTTTCAAGCTGGGGATGACAAACCTAGTCACCGAGTTAGGAAGTCTACAGCGGTCCAACGGCAAAGGGTTTTCCGAGATACTCGGCATCAGCAAGCAGTATCTTCCGCTCTATAGGAAATTCAACGTGACTTTGGTTGAACACAGAATTATTAGCAAGTCCATGGACTGGGTTAAAGAGACATCTTTTCTAAAGTTAAGAGCACTGAGTCCCAAAGACTCCGATGTTAAAGACATTGGTGAATTGTTGAAAACAATGTCATTTGAGCGATTCGCCAACTATTTTTACAAACAGATACAAATGGGAAAAAGTAAGGCGCTCAGCCATTATTTAATGCTCTATAAAGATTATTTGAGTATGTCAGAAACCTTGAAAGTAGACTTGTCAAGAAAGTCCGTACGCTTTCCGAACAACATCAAGGAGTCCCATGACCTAATACTGTTTCGATTTAACCGGGTTAAACACAAAAATGAAGATAAGAAATTCAAACGAGCTGCGAAAAAGCTATATTCTGGAATGCCCCAATTTGCCAATAGCGAATTTTGTATTGTCTATCCGGCATTGAGAAGCGATCTAATAAAGGAAGGCCAGTCTTTAAATCATTGCGTCGGAGCAGATAGATATTATAAGGATCACATTGCCGGTACGCAAATGATATTTTTTGTCCGCAAAATAACAGAACCCCAAAAGCCGTTCGTCACTATGGAAGTAGATATGCAGGAGTTGAGGATACGACAACTGTACGGGTATGGTGACAAGCTAAAAAATTCTAATGTGCGAGCATTCGCCAATGAATTTTTAGTGGCCTTAAAACGTAAGGAAAATAAAGTCCAGATAACGGTATCGGCATAAAAAGGAGGTCTTGCCATGAATGATGAACTTACCGCTAGAACCCCTGTGGTTATCGCGGCTGAGATTAATAGCATCAAGGATCATACCCGGAACATGATCCTGCAGGGTAGCATTGAGATCGGCCTGCGCCTATGCGAGGCCAAGGAAATGCTGCCTCATGGAGAATGGGGGACGTGGCTGGAAAAGTCGGTGGAGTACTCCCATGATACCGCTGCAAACCTCATGAAAATATACAGAGAGTATGGCAATTCAAATTTCGAATCAATTCGAAATTTGCCTTATACCAAAGCTGTAGCTCTCCTTGGAATACCCGCAGCGGAACGCGAACAATTTGCCCAGGAGAACGATGCTCTCAACACCACTGTCCGGAAGCTTCAGCAAGCTATTGAGGAGAAGAAAAAGGCAAAAGAAGAACTAGCTGCCGCAGAAGCCAAAGCCAGGACGCTTGCTGAAGACTACGAAAAGCTTGAGAAGAACAATCGCGAGAACCATGACATAGCCGAACGCCTTAAACGGGAGCTGGAAGAGGCTAAAACTTCGGGCTCGGTGGAGGATATTGAACGTCTCTCCGGGCAGCTGGCCAAGGCGGATTCTGAGTTATCCATAGCTCAGAAAAAGATTAAAGATCTTGAACGAGAAATTAGGGAAACGCCAGTAGAAGTAACGACAGCAGTAGCCGAAAGAATTCCAGAAGATGTTGAGAAGGAGCTTATGGAATTACGGGCAAAGGCTAAATCATATGAAAATGCTGCAAAAGAAAGTACCCAGGCAGAGAAGGCCAAACTCAAATTTTCCGCATACTTTGAAACGTTGGTTAAGGGGTTTCAGGATATCTTAAATACGCTAAGCGAAATTGCTGAGGAAGAACAGACGAAGTACAAAGGGGCTATTTCAACATTAATAGAGAAAATGTCAGAGAAGGTATCTGGGGATAAACCTCATCAAGATAGCTGGGTATCGGTAAATGAAAAATTGCCGGAAGCTCACACAATGGTGCTCATTTGGGATGGGGATAATATTTTTCGAGCTGAACATGTGGACGGAGAATGGCATGGCATTCCCGATAATACAGGATTTTTTCCCGACTCAATCACGCATTGGCGGGTATTACCGGAAGAGCCAAAGGAGGAGGTATCATCTTGAATTTTAAGCAAGTCTCACTAGCAGATGTTTTTGATGCCCAAGAGCTTCCTCTTGGATTGGGTGAGTATGTTGAGCATAGAAGCAAACCTAGGGTTATTCTGGAGATTGTCAGCGAACCTTATACTACCAAAACGGGTAAGGTAGGGGTGGAGGTTAAGGACCCACAGGGTAGGACATATCCGGTTGTGCTGGAATATCTAAAGCGTTATAAGGAAGACTAACCTCCCGAGCTATCTGGGAGGTCTTATTAATCGCAGAGTGGCCGCCCAAAAGGGCGGATTAATGCGGCAGAGCCGGTCACAAGCCCGGCTTTTTTGCATGCAATTTTTTTAGCAGAAAGGAAGAGAAAATTGAGCAAATGTGAAGTTATAGCCATAGCCAATCAAAAGGGAGGAGTCGGCAAGACTACTACAACTATTAACCTGGGGTACTCCATGGCTGAGCAGGGAAAAAAAGTCCTGTTGGTGGATTGCGATCCACAATCTAATCTCACAATGAGTTTTGGTGTTGATCATCCGGACGAATTGCCCATCACGCTTTATCATCTCATGGGTAATATTATTGATGATGAAGAATTACCGTCAAGATCGGAGTTTATTCTTACTTTCGGTAACCTTGACATTATTCCGTGTAGCATTGAACTTGCAGCAATAGAAATTAACCTGGTCAATGCAATGAGCCGAGAGGTAACGTTAAAATCAATCCTCGATCCATTAAGGCATTACTATGATTACATTATTATTGACTGCATGCCATCATTGGGTATGTTGACAATCAACGCTTTGGCTGCTTGTGATCGTGTTTTGATTCCAGCAGCTCCTCAGTATTTATCAGCAAAAGGGCTGGAGCTTTTGCTAAAAAATATCATCCGTGTTAAACGTCGTATCAATCCCCGAATAGAAATTGACGGTATTCTTATTACGATGTTCACGGAACGGACAAAGCTTTCCAAGGAGATCCTCACGCTTATCAATGACGCATATGGCAATAACATTAGAATCTTTGAAAGTAAAATTCCTGTTTCCGTGAAAGTCGGTGAGGCGGTACTTAATGCGAAAAGCATTGTTGAATTCGATCCTAAAGGAAAGGTGGCTACAGCATATAAGAATTTTGCAAGGGAGTATGAGGACCAATGATTGAAAAACGTAAAGTAAGAAGCCTTGATGAGCTTTTTGGATCGGCAGAGCCGGTAAAAGATTCTTCTCCTTCAGCTGGTGGAATAGTGGAACTTAACATTTCAGATCTATACTTTTATGAAAACCAACCTTTCCGATTATATACCGGAGAACGGTTAGAACGAATGGCTGAAAGTATTGCTGACATCGGAGTTATTCAACCTATCATAGTTCGGTATAGACCAATAGGTGATAAAAAATATGAGGTTCTCGCTGGTCGAAATAGAGCTAATGGCTCACTTTTGGCTGGAAAATCAACGATACCTGGAGAAATCCGTGATGTTGATGATTCTGAGGCATTTAATATAGTTTGGACGAATTTATGGCAGAGATCCCCGGAAGATATGCTACCATCAGAGTTAGCAAAAGCTTTAAAAATGCAACTTGAACATGCCAAAGAATCTGGAAGAAACAAGCGCTTTTTAAACACTATAGAACAGGGCCCAAATCCGCATGGCGACCGGGATTCAGAGAAAGGTGCTCAAATTGAGCACCGTGGGAAAAGTGTTGAAAAAGTAGCTGATAATAACAAGATGTCTCGTGCCAATATCCAACGCTATATTCGTCTTAATGAGCTTATTCCGGAATTGCTGAATCGGATAGATGAACAAGAAATTTCTCTTATTCCAGGAGTTCACTTGTCGTACCTGACCAAAAATGTGCAACAAATTATTGAAGATCTTATTTCAGTCAACCAGTTCAAAATTGATATTAAAAAAGCTGAAGCTCTGCGTTCGTTTGAGAAAAAAGGAAAACTAACCGATGAAAAAATACTCTCTATACTATCTGGCGAAGGTGATAAAAAATTGAAAAAACCAGCTGAAATCAAACTTAAGCCGAAGCTGGTAACCAAGTTCTTTAAATTTGATCAAAAGCCGGCCGAGATTGAAAAAATAATTGAGGAAGCCCTGGAATTATATTTCCAAAACAAACGAGGGAGTGAAAATGATGGAGAGACTAACTGAGCGTGACGGAAAGAACTGGGCGTTTATAGCTTGCCGGGATTGTACAAAACCTCATTGTACCGAATGCGAAGAATTCAGGAAACAAGCAGCCACCCTTGCGGCCTACGAGAACTTACAGCTACCGGATCATTCAAAGGAAAAGCTCATAGAGTTATTGATTCAGATTGTTGAGCCGGTGGAAAAAGAGCTGGAAGAATTGAAAGATTGTGTTGAACTTTTTGGGACAGAAATTTTTAATAATCTGGATTATGTGGACTTGCCGGTGAAGCAATTGAATAAACTGAATGCCCTGCGAATGTTGATCATATGGCAATGGGAGGATGTATGAGCAGAACGTGAACAATCACGTTCTTTTGTGTTTGGAGGGAAAAAGTAAATGTCTCAAAAGGATAAAGTGAAAGAGCTGACGGATCGACTGGAAGAAGGTGTTCAGGCCGTATTCCAAAGTGACCAATATAAGGACTATCTGAAAACCATGGCTAAATTCCATAGTTACAGTTTCAGAAATAGCATGTTGATTTTTTTACAAAACCCGGGTGCAACTCACGTAGCTGGCTACCAAACCTGGCAAAAGGAGTTCAACCGGCATGTCAAACGTGGTGAGACAGGTATCCGGATTCTTGCACCGGCTCCGTATAAGAAAACGGTCGAAATGGAGAAAATGGACCCTGTGACTCAAAAGCCGTTGACCAATGGGGAAGGTAAATCGATCACGGAAATGGTTGAAGTCTCCAGAACGGCATTTAAACAGGTAACTGTTTTTGACGTTTCACAGACAGATGGGGAGCCGCTGCCTAAGCTGATCAATGAGCTGGATGGAGAGCTTGAAGACTATACTCTCTTTTTCAATAGCCTGACTCAGGTGTCGCCTTTCTCGATTCAATTCGCAGAAATTAATTCAGAAAGTACCAAAGGCCGCTGTAATTACGAAACAAGGGAAATTACCATCAAGGAGAACATGAGCCAAGTCCAAACCGTAAAAACAGCCATCCATGAGATAGCTCATGCTAGACTTCATGATCGGTATGGAGAGCTGGAGGTCCCAGAAGATCGTGGTACTCGTGAGGTCGAAGCCGAGAGTGTGGCCTATGTCGTGTGCCAGCATTACGGGATCGATACCTCGGATTATTCCTTTGGCTATGTGGCAGCCTGGAGTTCGGGGCATGAGGTTAAAGAGCTTCAATCTTCACTGGAAACGATTCGTTCAACAGCAGCTGAGTTTATTGATACCATCGATGAGCATATTGTGGAAAGCCAAAAGACGCAGGAGCAGGTTATGGAGCAGGAACAGTTCTCTGAGCCGGAGCAGACACCCTCGCAAGGAGAAGATACCTTTTTAATTTATCAGCTGAAGCAGGGCGACGAAACGCGGGATGTTCGCTTTGAGCCATACGAGCGTTTACAGGCCGTGGGGCTTTCCGTCGACAGGGCAAATTATGAGCTTATCTATTCCGCGCCTCTTACGGCAGATATGAGCTTGGGAGAAATTTATCAGAAGTTCAATATCGACCATCCGAAAGATTTTACAGGTCATAGCCTATCCGTGTCTGATGTGGTGGTGCTTCATCGGGGCGATAAGGATACTGCTTACTATGTAGATAGTTCCAGTTACCAGCAAGTTCCGGAATTTTTACAGGACCAGCCAATAAAAAATAAGTATTACCCTATCGACGAGGAAGCAGCCCGCCGCGCAAAAGTAGCAAACAGTTTTTATGAGTACAAACCCGGAAGCGCAACCACTGAATATCGTCAATATGTGGATGAAGCTACCAATATAGCAGAAGAGCAAAAACGTCAAGTCGATCCCGCCCATCATGAAAGGATTGATCGGCTGCTGGATACCTATTCCCGTAAGCTGGCAGACAATATGAACCGGGGATTTGTGATTGATGCCCGGGTGCCATCGATTATGATATCTGGGGCCGGCAATTTTCCGGTGCGTCAAAAGGAAAAACAGAATCGTGCCCGGGACAATAATATGGAGGAATGGAAAAAAGTTCAGGGCCTTTTAGATAAGATTCGCGGTACCGGCATGGGGGGAATCCGTGCTGACGATCCAAACGCTTTACAAAAGCTGCAAGAAAAGTTATCCAACTTGGAACAATCCCAAGAGACGATGAAAGCAGTCAATGCTTTTTACCGGAGATACAAGACCCTTGACGGATGCCCTCATCTTCCCCCGGAGCAGATAGATACGCTAAAGGCGGATATGTCCCAGAGTACTCGGACTAACTGGCGGCCCTTTGGACCTTGGGCGTTGTCCGGTAACAATGCGGAAATGAACAGAATAAAGGATCGTATCCAGGAATTGACTAAGAGAGCAGAAGTGGGCTATGAAGGTTGGTCGTTTAATGGCGGCCGGGTAGAAGCCAATCAGGAAGATAATCGTCTGCAAATCTTTTTTGACGGCAAGCCAAATGAAGGGGTGCGAGCAGAGCTGAAAAGCAACGGCTTTCGCTGGGCTCCCAGCTGTGGAGCATGGCAGAGGCTTCTTAACGATAATGCGATGTATGCTGCCAACAGAATAAAATATCTTCAGCCAACGCTTGTAACTGAAAGTGCGGCTACAGAAGTTGAGTGCTGGGATAATGAACATATTACTGAGGATGAGTGGGATCTTGAACTTTAATCGCAGAGTGGCCGCCCATCATGGGCGGATTAATGCGGCAGGCCGGTTCACAAGCCCGGCTTTTTTTGCATGAAAATTTTAAGTGCACGAAGGAGGTGGGACGATTGGATAAGGAGCTTAAAGCAATCATAAAACCCTATGATAATTGGTTTAATGATGTGGATGAAGAAACCAATCTTCAGGCTAAAGCAGCTTTGGTGGAATTTTATCAGGTATTGCGCAAAAGGAAACCGGATATTAGATAAATTGGCGTGATCTATGAAGTGGCGAAGATTAGTACAAGCTGGAGAAGGAACTGTAACAATTTTTTAGGGGATCAAGACGTGAAAATATAACGCGTCTTTTTTTATTGCCCTAAATATGTGAAAAAGGGAGGTGGATATTGCATGTCTATCGTGTGTAGTTGCTTAAAGAAAATAGAACAAGACATTATTCAGGATTATACGGTTGAAGAGGTAGAGCCGATAATTCAAGTGCCTAACTGGGGAATAACTGTTATGGAGGCGATGCCATATTCAAAAAAACTTAATAGGCATTTAAAGCATTCTGGTGATCGTTGTGTGCACCATAAATGGAGTCATTGTCCTCTATGTGGCAAAAAATTTGAGTAAAAAGATATTAGAAAAAAGGAGGTGAGAAATCATGGGGAAGCGGAAACTCTTCACGGATGAGCAGATTGATATGGCTAATAGTATTAACATCCTGGAATATGCTCGGAGAGCTGGGTATCCTGTGGAGAAGATTTCTCCCAGGGAATTTAAGATACTAAAACATGGTGGTCTCCGCATCGATGGGAACGGCCATAAATGGAATTGCTTTTCGGCACAGAAAGGCGGTGAGGCAGTTTATGGCGGAGGGCCGATTCAGTTTGTTATGTACATGGAGAAGAAGTCCTGGGTAGAGGCTGTTAAGCAACTACTAGGTTTACCGGCAGTTTCGGATCTATCTCAAAGGTCTCTATACCGTCCTCCGCAAAAGCCCGAAGAGGTAAAAGGGGAGCTTATTCTTCCCGAAAAAAATAACACTTATAAGCACATCTTTGCCTATCTTACGAAGACTCGGAAGATTGATAAAGACATTGTTTCATTAATGGTCAAGCAAAAAAAACTTTATGAAAACAGTCATCGTTCTTGTGTTTTTGTTGGCTATAACCATGATGGTGCCGCCAAATATGCTTCGGTTCGTAGCACTAACACAACTGGTAGCTCATACCGGGGGGATGTTGCTAATTCAAATAAGACCTGGGCTTTCCGGATTGAGGGGACAAGCCAGGCGATTCGAGTTTTTGAAGCTCCGATTGATACGTTAAGTTATGCTACATTTTTCAAGCATTATGGAATCGATAATAAGGATCACATGTTAGCTCTAGGTTGCCTAGGGGATGCGGCATTAGAGCAATATCTTAAGGACCATCCCGAAATCAAACAAATCATTTTCTGTGTAGACAATGACAAATGGGGCCATCAAGCGGTGGAACGCTGGACAGATAAGTATAAGTCAGAATACTCCATAGCCCATCATTTCCCCAAGGGTAAGGACTGGAACGAAGATCTAATATCTTTTATCAAGGAGACGGAGAGGAGGGTAGTGGAGTTGGAAGAGGCTCAGTCTGAAGAGGCTGAATTATGAAAGGTGGATTTTGATGGAAATTGGTTTATTTACACAAGAAGAACTGACTAAACAGTGCCATGAAAAGGAGTGGTTAAGGCAATTTAGAGTGCTTAATGACCCTTACCTGCCTGACGGAGATTCTCCCGAAGAATATAAGCAGATAACAGAATCTCTCGGGCTTAAAGATCCTTTTACAAAAGATTACGTTTTCACCGAATGCAAATCGGCTGAACAATTTCTTAAAGAGATCCGGGAGGACAATTGGCCGATAGACCAAGGAGCAGTATTCAACAGTTTAGCATTTATCCATCGGGTGAACATTCTAGATGAGTGTGCAGCATTCAAAAAGCTTTCCGATGGTTCGATTGTAAATATCGGCAGTCTTTTGGCAGAAAAGCTTGAATCAGGAAAGGATTGGGGAGAGCGAAAGCTTCCAGAGGTCATTGAGGAGTTAGACGCGGTAAAAACAAGGGAGGAGTTAGGTATCTTCATGAAAACGGAATACGGTGCCGAGCAGATTCAAGATGAAATTCAAGATGAATGGGATCACGAGCTGTAGGGCATTTCTTTTTCAATATCCCCCGCCCCAGATTTCGTCATAAGTCCCGGCAAGCTTCCTATTTGGGTGCCCATGGCACCCAAATAGCTTGTTGGGAGTCCCTCCCAAACCCTCCTTGGGGACTGCGTCCCCAAACCCCTCTGCTGGGGTAAGTCACCTAAGAGCGGATACTGAAAGAAAAATGGAAAGGAGTCCGGTATATGTCAAATACAGATAGCTGGTTCAAAGTTTCCGATTTCCTTTACTCAGGGATATCGCAGAAGATAAAATTTTATCAAGATTTCCCCCGATTTGCCACGCCTAAAAATATGGAGGATTTGAAAGAGGCTATCAAAATCTACTCAGAACAATGTGTTGTTTCCAGCAAGTTTCTCAGAGATGATTATCAGAATCTTTGTCAGAGCTTGCAGCAGGAACCGGTGGAAGATGAGTACGACTTAGAAATTTAACGCTTAAGGAAAAGGAGGGATTCCGTGAGAGCCAATCCTGAGCGCATCGTGATTCGAACCACGGCCGAGCGAAAAAACGCCATCAAAGATAAAGCGAAGAAGCTAAACATGACTGTAGCAGAATACATGCTGACGATGGAGGAAAAAGGAATTATCTATGTAGTAGAGGATGTACCCAACCTGCTCCGCCAGCTTGGCGGTATGGGGAACAACCTGAACCAGCTTACCCACTTATGTCATATGGGGAGAATTAAAGAACCGGAAATACTTAAGCAGCTGGAAGCCAATATGAAGGGGGTGAAAAAGATATTGCGATCCTTGAGTTTATTAATCGCGAGAACAAAGAAATAAGAAGCCTGAAGAAGGCGATTGATTACATTACCAATCCTGAGAAAATCAAAACCAATGACTATGATACAGAAAAGATGGCTATTGAACGGGTTCTTAGAGATGAAAAATCCGACACATCTAAATTGGTACTGGATTATATTATGAATCCTGAAAAAGCGGAGCTTGTTACCGGGATCAACTGCACACCCGAGACAGCCTTCGAAGAAATGTTAATGATTAAAACGGCCTACAATAAAACAGACGGCAGGCAATTTATTCACTTCGTTCAATCGTTTCATCCGGAGGAAAAGGTAACGCCGGAGCAAGTACATGAAATTGGTGTTCGACTAGCCAAGGAGTTTGAGCGCTTTTCGGGCTTTCAAATGGTTGTGTCAACGCATCTGGATCAGGATCACCTTCATAATCATTTTGTGATGAATACCGTGAATATGGAACATGGCCTGAAATGGCAACAAAGTCCGGCACAGATGCAGATGGCTAAAAATTTTTCCGACCAACTTTGCATAGAGTATGGCCTCAGCACGATTGAACATAAAGGGAAAAACAGAGAATCATCCGGTGAATATCGGGCAAAGCAAAAAGGGCTAAGCTGGAAACATGAGTTGCGTTTAGCGGTGGATGCATGCATGAGAAATTCCGTCAGTCGTGATGACTTCGTGAACAATATGAGGAAGCTGGGTTATGAGACGAAGTGGACAGACACAAGGAAGGATATTACCTTCTTCAGAGAACAAGGTAAACCATGCCGCCTTGACAACTTGAATAAGGAGTGGACTAAAGAAGTTCTGGAAGAAACTTTTAAATTCAATCAGGAGCTTAAAGCTCCTGAAGACATGGCCGGTGAGATCAAAAAATTAGGGCTTGCCACCCAAATAGCAAAAGCAGGAGCTGCAGCGCAAGAAGCAGAGCAGCAAATTGATGAGAAGAACGACACCAACGAATCGAATAAAAGCTGGGAAGATAAACTACGCCAAGCTATTAATACTTGCATGGAAAATTCGGTTGGCCGAGCTGACTTCATAGTAAATATGAGGAAATTAGGCTATGAGGTGAACTGGAGAGATACACGGAAAGACATAACATTCATAACACCAGAGGGCCGAAAGCGTCGTAATAGCACGTTGGATCAGAATCTCACCAAGGAAGCCCTTACAGATGCATTTAAGATTAACAAGGAGCATAAGGACAGGGAGGTCATGGCCGCCGAAATTGGAAAGATGGAACTGAGGGATGAAGGCAGCAAGGCTGAGCTCAATAAAGAAGAGGTTCCTATCGAGGAAGGTAGTTGCGAGCCAGAGCCGGTTGAGGTTGGGGATTCGGATATACACGTTCAGGCTCATCCAGAAAGCAGTCATAGTGATAATGCATACAAGGAATACCGTATTGATTGGAGTGCTCGTTACAAGGAGGCACGAACATACCTTTACGGTAAAAATGAAATTAAGCAGGATTTTGGCAAGGCACATCAATTATTCACGGAAGAAGCACTTACTGGCAATGCCTTAGCCATGCATGACCTGGGCCGGATGCATGCAGATGGGCTTGGAGTAGAAATTGATCTTGCGCAGGCTCAAGTATGGTACGAGAAAGCCTTCACCGCGTTTAACGCCGTGGAGGGTGAGGAAAGTAGGCCTTATATAAAGACCTATGCTCAGTACCGCATAGGTAAAATGTATGCTACAGGATTGGGAACCCTTCAGGACTATTCTGCAGCGGCAAGTTGGTTAGAGAAAGCCGTTGAAGAAAATCATAAATATGCTCAATATACGTTAGCCGGTTTGTATTATCGCGGTCAGGGAGTTGACCAGAATTATGGATCAGCGTTCGAGTTGTACCGCCAATCTGCTATCCAGGGTAATTCTTATGCGGATTATGAGCTTGCAAAAATGTTACGGGACGGGATCGGGACTGAAAAAGATACAGGTAAAGCTGACGAGCATTTCCGACGTGCCTTTGCGAGCTTTTCCGCAATGGAAAAAGATAGCCGTGACGATAAGCTACAATATCGGCTAGGGCAAATGCTTTATACAGGAACTGGCACGGATAAGAACATACCCGGAGCCATTAATTACTTAGAAAAATCAGCGAATACTGGTAATGTCAATGCACAATATTTACTCGCAAAAATTTACTTGGAAACAGAGAATGCTCAGCCTGATAAAATTCGTAAAGCGTTAATGCTATTGGAGAAAGCTGCACACGGCGGCAATGCTCAAGCCCAGTATGCTTTCGGTAAAATACTCATTGAAGGGAAACATGTGGAAAAAGATATTACCAGAGCATTGGCACTACTGAACTCATCGGCCGAGCAGAAGAATCAATTTGCAGCATATGCTCTGGGCAAGATGCATTTAGATGGGACTGAAATACCCAAAAATATAGTTATAGCGATTAAATGGTTAACGACCTCAGCTGATCTTGGAAATTCTTTTGCACAGTATAGTTTGGCTAAGCTTTATCTTGATGGCCAAGACGTGACCAAGGATATTCAGACAGGTTTACGCTATTTGATTGCTTCGGCCGAACAGAAAAACCAGTTCGCACAATACCGGTTGGGAAAGCTCTATATCGAGGGTGATGATGTTCCTAAGAATGTTCAAGTTGGCTTACAGCTTCTCAATGAGTCGGCAGAACAAGGAAACCAATTTGCGCAGTTCAAACTAGGCATCGTGTATCTATCCGGAAAAGATGTCCCACGTGATAAGGAGCTGGCAAGAAACTATTTCACCCTATCGGCAGAGCAAGGCAATGAATTAGCCCAGGTGTTTTTAAAGGAAATGGATTCTATTAATATCCCATATCTCATGCAGCTAATGTCTTCATTGACTAGCGGGAATCATCATCAAAATACATCCAAGTATCCTTTGTCACGACTTGAAGGACATGCTCTGAAGGAGAAGATTCTTGAACTCAAACTTGGTAGTAACATGAAGTGGGATAAGGGTCAAGGATACGATAGATAAAAAGAAGAAGCGTCAGAGGTAGGGTATTCGGATAGCTGGATACCCTTACTAAAGATTAGTTCATTTTAGAACGTTCAATCCAATCATTAACCCGGCTTGGGATATAGGGCGGAAAGGAGTATATCGTGAATATCGTTACCCGGCTTATCAGAGCATACCAGGCTCACCGTGATTACGAACGATACGAGCAAATGATGTGGAGGGATGCCATAGAACAGAAACGCTTGCCCGATACCGACCTGCTCAGCAGAGGAAAAAGAAGTAGTTTTTTGAGGGGCATACTTAGCCCGCAAGAATATAAGGCCTACTCAATCGGGAGACTGATCCAAGGTACTTTATGGGGAACCAATGAGCATTATGAAGACAACATACTTTTAGATTGTATTAAATCTTTGAAAACATTGGCTGCAAGTGAAGACCTCATTCTTCACATGGATACATTTATTGAAGAAATGTATAGATTGCAATCACAGATCGAGATCATTTTATCGTATACAAAGGACTATGATGATCGTAAGCAGTGCATGAAGCTAGTTTACCAATGCAGGGAGATATATTCATCTGTCGAAAAAAAGGCATCTAACATCAGATGGTCCATTTTTGATCGAACTAATACACTACTTGAGAATAAATGTCCATATGATGACGTACTTACTGCTGTGCAAGATTTCGAAGAATTATTACAGCTCAAAGATTTGAATCTTGGCACGCACAAAGGCAAACTACGAGACTATCTCAGCCCGAGTCAGGAAATATATATTATTCGTGATTTCTGCTTTCAAGTAACTTCTTTTCAAGAAGCAGTGAAATTGTTAAATGATTTTATCCTACCACTTCGGACAGATGAGGTACAACTTTTCAGTAGAGTAGAACTGATTTTTTTGCAGAGGATACTGACTAGTATCCGTGAGTTGCAATGCCTATGATCTGGATGTGATACGGCTTAGAGGAGTGGATTATATGTTTGATGGGTATATAATCAAAAGAAAACCTGAAGGAAAGAAAAATCTATTTGTTTATCTTTCTAGGGATGACGGAAATGAATACGGGTATGGGTGGGGAAAGATACTTGAGTTTAAAGATATTTACCATCAAGTCGATCAGGCAATGGCCGAATTGCGAAGACTTCATAGTATACCGCAATGTAAGGAAGATGTAGAAAATGAAAATATTTATATTGCCCAATTGGAGATAACATGTAGGGAAAGAGAAGATAAGTCTATATTGACACACAAAAATGGAAATGATTATTGGGTTTCATAGTGCTATTCTCAAATCGAACTTGAATGATCGGTGTATGGGAGTTAAGTAATGAGGCCATAAGGGTTTCTCCCAAAGTTGATTGAGATAAAGCAAGGAGGTGATTTGCTTGTCCGAAGAAAGAAAGGTGACGCTTAATCGTGCTGAAGTAGAAGCAACTGGGCTTCCTTATTTTTTTGGCGGGAAAAGGTTCCCGATGGCCTGATAACAAAAACTCAGGCAAAACTTATCAAAAAGCCTATCTCAGAAAGTGCGCTTCCAGTAGCTTATTTTCTTTCTCGAATGAATAAGGGATATATCCCCCTTTATTTATGCCCCGGTGAAAAGTTAAGGGATTGTAATGAGATTCGCTGGGAAAGAACGTGTGAGCGTTTAAGAGCAAATAAATCATAGGACCTATTTCAATTCGAAAAAGCACCACTTACCGTTTACTGGAGGTTAAGTCAATGTCGGTACACATTGAAAAGCAGCGCTTATTTGTTGATATGGACGGCACTCTTGCTGAATTTAAGCATGTCGATACCTTGGAAACCCTTTATGAGAGGGGTTATTTTTTTAACCTTAAACCTATGGACAATGTCGTAGATGCTATAAAACATATGATCAAGAATAATCCTGAGATTGATGTCAATATCTTGTCAGCTTATTTGGCCGGTAACCCCTATGCCATAACGGAAAAAAATCAATGGCTGGATCAGTATTTACCGGAAGTTGATGCAGCCCATCGTGTTTTCTCTCCCTGTGGATGTGACAAAAAAGACTTTATCCCTGGAGGCATAAGGGAAACGGATTGTCTCTTGGATGATTACACTCACAACCTGAGGTTATGGCAGCCACCGGCCAGGGGAATAAAACTCCTTAATGGGATCAATCATACCCGGGGAACTTGGGAGCATGATCGTATTCGGTACGATAAGAAGCCGGCTGAGATTGCATCAGACATTGTGAGAATCATGAAAACAACAGAGATGATTCGCGATGAGAAACCAAACGATCCCAAAACCATAGAGGATTATGAAAAACTGGGGATATACAATGTGGACCAACTCATGGAGATCCGCTGGGGCCTGGAGGATGGTTTTGACGTAAGCTCTTATGCTAATCCGGAATACAATGCAAGACAGATGGAGAGCCGAAGATTGGCTCTATTATCGGGAAATCCAATTCAGCATGATGAGGAAATTGAACCCGAATGGGATTATGAACGTTAAGAACTATCGGGGGGTAAAAGATGAAATACAAGATAAAGTCTAGAAGGGTCCAAAGGTGCCGAGTCTGTGGTTGCACTTGGCGTCATGGTTGCCCAGGGGGATGCTATTGGATAGAGCCGGATTTGTGCAGCCAGTGTGTTATATGAGGAACCAAGAGATGATTCGAGGTGAAAGACCAAATGATCCTGAAAAAAGAGCAAGAGATGAACCCAACCCAATAGATGAATGGGAGATGGAGGTTTAATCTATTGGTAGATGTTCATCATTAAGAAGAAAGGAGGTTTGCTGATGAATTATGATGAGTTAAAAGAGGATTTTACTCAAGCTTGGTATGATGAACTTTTTAGGAGGCTCCGGAAAGAAGGGTATAGTGTCAAGCTGGTCAACGACAATGATATCTATGCCAATATCTATTGGGAAGAAGCATTGGTTTGCCAGATTGATCAGAATAAGGATTTGAGCGGTGACTGGAGTGGTAAAATCGTTAAGAAAATTGCTGAAGAAACCGCAGAGTATGTATTTACTCATAGAACTTCATCCCCTATAAAGTGCAGCATTTCGGGCAGACGGCTGAGGGGCTTTCGGAAGCTTTTGGCTTTTAACGATCAGGTTCTAGCAGCGAGGTCAATACATGGATCAGGTTATCAATTTGCAACAGGGTATCGCACAATTTTAACGATGAATTATTACATTCTAGACAAAAGATTCAGCGACTATGTAAAAGCATGCGAAGATTTTGCGCTGAGGGCCGGATTAATCGATCAAGATAGGATCTTCAGCGAATCAGAAATGCTAGTCATTCGCTCTGGTTTAACCCAGCTTATAAGCATGACTCCATCTCAGGTAACGTTCGAGGAGTTAAAAGCCATTGGAAGCGTTTTGAACAAGATTAGTTTTTGTCTTGTTCCTAAGGAAAAACAGTTTAATAGTTTAAATTCAAATGATCATGAATTCGATCAACTCGAATTATAAAAAGGGGGGGAGGGCTATTTTGAACATAAGGAGAAGGTTGGCTGTAGGTGGAGTTGCCATTGTTTTGGGGTGGTTTGTCAGCGTGTATTTTTCAACCGTAGTTCACTTACTTCTAAGTACAAAGTTTACGGCATTCGAATTTCCAAGTTTCAAGGAATGCATTCAAAGTCTTCTATCGGAAAGAGCGCACCTGATGCTTTTTTTATGTTTTGAAGGGTTTTGGCTGCTTTTTGTGGCATCGCTACTCCTAAGCTATAACAAGCCTTATCAAAGCCGCATGATGCAGGTCACGCCAGCCATAGAAACTCCTGTTCCGGCCGGGCAAAAGCAGCACGGTTCGGCGCGTTGGATGACAGACCGGGAAAAAGACAGTTACTTTAATCGTCACATATTAAGGTCTCAGGATAATCTGATAAAAAGTCTTATGTCATTAGGTCTGGACGATCTTAGTAACCAGCCTAAAGATATTGTTTTTGATCAAACTTACTTCTCTAAAGGTGGAGTTGCCCTGGGAATAGAACGTAAAGTTGGTTTTAGAAATTTTACAGAAAAAATTCGTTTTGTAGGGGAAGACACACACACTCAATGCATTGGAGCTACTCGGTCGGGGAAGACCCGCACAGTCATTTTAGAATCAATTGGCTTAACCGGGCTTGCCGGTGAAAGTATGGTATGTTCCGATCCTAAAGGTGAACTTTACCAGTATACAGCTCCATTCTTAAGACGTTTGGGTTATGAGGTTTACACTATTGACTTCAAAAATCCATTGAAAAGTAATCAGTATAATTTTTTGCAGACAATCATCGAGGCAGTGGATAGAGACGATCTTGCTGCAGCGGTGGATTCAGTGTGGGATCTAACCGCGAATTTAGTAGGCGAACCCAAGGGGGAACGGATTTGGAACGATGGTGAGGCTTCTACCATAGCTGCCGCGATTATGTCGGTAGTCTATGACAATAAAAGTGAGAAGAACCAGAAGTATCGCAATCTAACCAATGTGAATTCTTTTATCGGTGAAATGACCAAGACAATTAATAATAAGTTGCCACTGACGGAGTATGTCAGTCGCCTGCCGGATAATCATCCGGCCAAAGGGTTGATCGCTATTTCGGAAATTGCCCCATCCCGGACCCGTGGCAGCTTTTACACAGCTGCATTAAGTACGCTGCGGCTTTTTGCCAATAACCCTTCAATTCACGCTATGACTTCTGGCCATGAGTTGGACACGAGGGCAATAGGAGTAAAGAAGACGGCTGTATTTATCATTCTTCCGGATGAAAAAACAACGTATTATCCTCTGGCCAGTTTATTGGTGAGCCAGCTCTATGAGCAATTGGTGAAGGTCGCCGATGAAAGAGGGGGGAGGTTAAAACGCAGGGTCAACTTCTTTCTTGAGGAGTTTGGGAACTTTGTTAAAATCCCAGCGTTTGATAATAAACTTACCGTGGGAGGTGGCAGAGGAATTCGTTTTCATTTATTTTTGCAATCTTTTGCTCAGTTAGAAGAAAAATATGGTAGGGAGGTAGCTAGAACAATAAGAGGGAATTGTGAGACCTGGATTTACTTGCAGGCCGATGATGGTGAGACACGAAAGGAGATATCTGAAAAACTGGGTAACTATACTGTATCGTCATATTCACTTAGCTCTTCCCAAGGGAAATATTCATCTCCCTCAAATTCGGAAAGCATGAGTCTGATGAGCCGGGCCTTATTAACTTCGGATGAAGTGGGAAGGATAACACGTCCTTACAGTTTGATAACATCCAGAAGTTTTCCGGCGATCATGTATGCTCCGGATTTAGCCCAGACATCCTTTAATGCTATGTTTGGGCTGGGAGATATGGACCATAATACCTGGGTCAGAGAAATGCGGGAGAAAAACAGGCCGCAGCGTATTACCAGTGCTAAGGATATCGAGTTATGGGGAATTTGGAAGCAATATCAATATGCTTGTGCCCATTCGGCTCCACAGAGTACGAATGGGTTTATTTAATTGAAGGGAGGTGAAAAACGCAGATGAAAAGTAAAAAAAAGATCCTCGTTCTGACAGTCATGTTAATGGCTGTTTTTTTATTGGTTTTAGTTCCTGGTGCATTGGCTGAAGACATTCAAAGTAGCAAAATTTTCACCGGCTCCATGAAATTTCTGGAGGATGTAGGTAAAGCGTTGATGATTCTTGGTCCAGTAGCCGGTGTACCTATTGTAGCCTACTTTTGGTTTCGACGCGGGGCGGCTGATGAGATGGATCAGAAGACTTGGAATAAACGCATTATAGTGGCTTTGATATCCATCGTTGGTGTAGAACTTACGTCCGTTCTGATTAACGTTTTTTTGTATTATTACGCATGAGGAGGAAAATTGCATGAAAAAAATAATGGACAAGGTAAATGAGGGAACGATAAGGCTCTATATTCAAGGAAGAATGGGAAAAGAAAAACTGATCGCTGTGTTATCTGACCAACGGGGGGCTGGAGAATCCGACAGTACTTCGGCGGCTGTAAAAATTCTCACTTCCGTGGTGTTGGGTGGATTAGTTCTTGCTGGTCTATATGCACTATTTAGCGGGACCGTCTTACCTAATCTCAAGTCAAGGATTGAAAGCATGTTTAACTACGGTGGATAAAAGCATCTTTTGGCTTGCAGGGGGATGAAATTCCCTGCAAGCCAGGAGAGGGGGGAGGGTCTTGCTTTGGAAGCTCTTTTAATGGTGTTGATTGAGGCTTTATTATCAGGCTTTTTAGAATATATGGATTTACTTCTGATAAATCTAATACCTACAGCTTTTTATGCAGAAAATGTTTTGGATAGCATGTTGGGTTTCAATGTGTTGTCAGAACTCTATGAAATTCTATTCATGTTTGGGATATCTCTCATCATTCTGAAGTTTGTGCAAAAAGGGTTTAACACCTATGTTTTATGGATTGACGGAGATGCGGATACTGATCCGATTGTAATTCTCACCTATTTTATTAAAGCGTTAGTGGTAGCTATTTCCTTTCCTACTCTTTATGGCTGGTTAGCTACGATTATGCAAAGTTTGACAGATAATCTTTTAGACGCGTTCAACCAGGGTCTTCTGGTCGATTTTAAACTGATAGTGGAATCCATTATGGCGGCAGGGCTTCTGACAGCTATTATGGGCCTGATTTACTTCGGCAGTCTTCTTTATTTCTATATCAAATTCTTAAAAACGTCATTAGAAATATTGATTTTGAAGCTGGGTGTCCCTATAGCCTGTGTGGGGTTAATTGATTCGGACCAAGGAGTTTTTAAGACATATATACAAAAATTCTTTCAAGCTATAATTACTGTTATGCTCCAGATTGTTTTACTGAAACTCAGTTTTATCCTTATTGTGACTGGTCATCTCATCTGGGCTATAGTAGCTATGATGATGGCTCATAGTACGCCGAGATTTTTGCAAGAGTTTGTTATTCCTAGCGGGCCGGGGGGAAATGTGATGGGTAAGGCTTATTATGCTACACAGATGATACGGATTTTCAAAAGGTAGGGAGGTCTATTGAGTGGAGATCGATGATTTGACGGTAGCCGTTATAGTCCTTATCCGAGCAGGCGTTATTATGAGGATTGCCTTTTGTTTTTTTCGCATGATGGGTAACGAAGAAGATGGGCCGATGTACAGAAAAAGAGCCATTAATGCGGCTATCTTTTATATCATTGCCGAGTCGGTCTGGCAGCTGAGAGATATTGTTTTTTACTACTTTAAATAGGAGGTAATTTATGGAGAAGGAGAATGCTAAAAGCACACTCTACATCCCTGTGGGGATTAAAAGTAAGCCGGAATACTTTGACGGCTTCGGCAAAGATGAGCGGAAACAGGCTGGCCTCATCAGCCTGGTAGGGGGAGTGGTGGATATTGTGTTTTTTCTGGTCACGGGGAATATTTCGGTAAGCATTGTGTCCATGATGGTGATTGCTGCAGGGAGCGTGATGATGACGATCAAAGATAGGACGAATCTATCGGCTGTGGATCAAATGAAAAATATGCTCCATTACGCAAAGTCACAGAAGGAATATCCTTATGTGGCCTTAGATGAGTGGAGATTCAAATGATGGAAATGATGGATACCCTTGTTGTTCTTAAAGGAGGGCTTTTCTTTTTGGTATTACTTTACGCTGCAGTTCATGACGCGAGGACGAAGATTATTCCGGATAAGGTTCATGTCCTGCTTATTCTTATCAGTCTTTTGGGATGGACCTGGGATTCCTTGTGGGGGCTTATACTTGTACCGCTGCCTTTTCTCATAGTCGCGGTTGCCGTTAAGGATTCCTTGGGTGGTGGGGATGTGAAACTCATGGCCGGAATAGGCAGTGTTTTGGGTGTGATAGGGGGATTAAGCGCAGGAATCCTAGGGTTAAGCGTTGCTATTTTAGTCAATTTGTTAAAGGGTAAACGAAGAGAATCCTTTGCCCTTGGTCCCTATTTGGCTGCAGGGGCAATGATAATGTTTGTATTTGCATAGCATGGATAGAGAATGAGGTTGCTTATGGAAGTGTTTATCTATGTGCTTATTTTTCTTGCGACGTTTGTGGCAGCTTCTCTTTTTAATTGGACCATCCTAACAATAGCTGAGCATTATTATGACTGGAAAGAGAAAAGAAAAGAAGTTTTGAAGCGTTCTGAGCCTTCTGTGATTCCCGAACTTTCTGAGCTAAAAACCCCTAAGTTCTTAAAAATTAATGAGAATTGTGTTATTGATGAAAATCTATTTGACCGTTTTCAGTTATCTCGTATTAGGCAAGGCTTAAATCAGGGTTTGGATGTTTCTCTCTATGCGAATCCGAAATTTTCATTGGAGCAAATGTTGCAGATTCAGCAAGGTTTAATACATGGAATAGACGTGAGTATTTATGCCAAGCCGGAATATGATGAATTGCAGATGGAGCAGATTTTATCAGGTTTAGTTGCAGGTGAAGACATTTCCGATTATGCCGATCCAAGCTATTCGGCAACAGAGATGGCTTTAATTCGCTATAAGGAGAATATGTCATATTGTCATAATAAGTAAAGAAATGCTACACTGGGGGTGTAAAAGATGTTGGATTGGATTGGAGAGTTTTGGATGGATTATGGCAGCATGATTATAGCCATTTCTGCGGCGATTACTTTGCTAGGAGCAGTGTTTACTTTATTTAAAAACAATAGTATTTCAACAAAAGCGGTCGATCGTACAGACCAGGCAGAAAGGGTATTGTTGGCAGAGAATAAAACACTGTCGGCAGAACATAAGACACTTGCTGCAGAACAAAAAATTCTGCTTGAGAGGACCGCGGATAATAAGGCAGCTCTCGGTGAGGTGCAAAAAGTCGTTACTGCAATCGACAAACGAGCTGAGATGGAAAAGGAGATTCGGGAAACAAGAGAGCGTCTACTGGACCCTCAGCAGTTTGCAGTGAAGGAGGCCGTGGATAAAATCTATGCTATGTCTGAGAACTGGCAAAGGCTGATTACGGAAAATGCCGGGCTCCGGGAGCAGGTTGTCGAGCTTCGCCACATAAACGGGCAATTACGTGAACAAATCCAAAATCTTGAGATTCAGCAGGACGAAACACAATCTACAGAAGAGTGGGAACGCTGAGAATGAATATGAAGAAATAACGTTCACCATGGGAAATGTTCAATAATCTGTGGTATACTATTTCCATAGAATGGGTTTTGAATGAAGACTGTAGAAAGGGTGATCGTTGTGTTAACACAATGCTATACGATTGATGAAATCAAGGCCGTTGTCTCAGATGTTGCCAAACAGTATGGAGTGGAACGGGTTGTCCTTTTTGGGTCTTATGCAAGGGGAGAAGCTGAGCCCGGTAGCGACATTGATTTGAGGATTGATAGAGGACGGATTGAAGATTACTTTGAATTAGCTGGATTGAGGCTTGAGTTAGAAGAGAAATTAAATGCTAAAGTTGATTTATTAACCACTGGTTCTTTAAGTGATAGTTTTCTGCAAAGGATTCGCGGAGAGGAGGTTCTACTTTATGAGCAGTGACAAAAGAAATATAGATATTTTGAGGCATATTATTCAGTATTGCGATGAAGTAGACGAAACGCATATACATTTCTCCAGGTCATTTCAGACATTTAAATCTAATGTGGCTTATAAAAATGCAATTGCCTTATGTGTTCTTCAGATTGGAGAATTATCAGGTCGCTTATCGGATGATTTCAGGCAAGCCTATGATGGTGCCCCGTGGAAAAGCATTAAAGGATTGAGAAATATTGTTGCTCACCAATATGGACAAATTGATGTTGACGTTCTATGGAATACCTCAACGAAGAGGATTCAAGAATTAAAAGATTATTGTGTCAGTATCATTGAAAAACAGTATGTTATTAGAACAACCTGCAAATGAACTCGAAGAAGATTAGGAAATATAAGCTAACTAATTAAAATACTTGGGAAGACAGTCAGGCGGGGCTGTCTTTTTTCTATCGTGATACTGAAAACAAAATCTTAATTATGAAGGATTTTCTCTCAATATCTTATCAATGCTCTCTATTGCTTGACATTTCATGGTATAATGGGGTATAATAGTATTGAGGGAATAGACTTTGCTATCAAAGGAGGTCTAGCCAATGAAACGGACAAAAGTTATTTTAGGTAGTGTGGCCATGGTTCTTTGTATTGCCTTGGGGTTGGGAATCTATTCTTTGAACAGCCCTGACAAGAATTTGAGTTTAGATGATACAAGCAAAGATGCGGTTACAGTTCCTGTTGAATCTGGAGCATCAAACGATAAGTCTGCAGATAAATATACAGAGTACCTTAATAGTTTAGTAAAGGCACAAAAGGATGAATACAAAACTGTTGATGGGAAAGAAGTAGAGTTGGTCAATGAGCCGACTCCTGAGCCTGAAATAGAGTATGCGCCACGATATGAGTCCAGGGAAGAAGCAGCCAAGAATCCTCCACCTATGCCGACTGAAGAGCAATTGAAGGAAGCAGAAAACAACGGCGGTTATATCATCGATAATAGTGGAAACAGCAGCAATACGGGCAATGGTGGAAGCTCTAACAATAATAATGATAACAGCTCAAATACTGGCGGTAATAATGGTAATAATGGTAATAATGGTAATAATGGTAATAATGGTAATAATGGTAATAATGGCAACGGTGGGAATGATGGCGGTAGCAACTTAGTTCCTCCTGAGCAGAATCCGTTCCTACAGCCTGGAGCAGCAGCAACGAATGTGAAAGATGTTAAAATAGAAGATATTAGTGATCATATCCCTGGAACAGGAGATAAATTTTAAAAACTATATTTTGAGAGACAGTCTGATAAGGGCTGTCTCTATTTTTATGTAAAGGAGGCTTGTAATGAGACGGTTATCAATGTTATTTGCCTTGCTGAGCTTATGCTTGTTTATCCCCTCAGTAGTTTTAGCTGATGATAATGCCGAGGGCGGGGAGGGAGGGGTTGGTGGTTCTGAAGAAGGCTATGCCCATTACAATTCTGGTGAGTATATGTATAAGGTCTCTATTTATGTGGGTTTGTCTGACCAAGTAAAAACCTCTGATTCAACCTTGTCAAGATTTAAAATGATCGGCAATGCTCCGATCTATGTTAGGCCAAGTCATTTCACTCCCCCAGTTAGCGGAATAATGTACGGAAATGGCAGTAAAATAGATTATCAAAATGGATTGGCACTTGCTCCAACATCTTCGCCACATAGAATAGCTCATAATCCACCAGCACCACCGGTTGTCAGTGGAGGCAATATAAACGCAGTTAAAGACTATTTTGGTGATACCGAAACTCTTAATGCGTTCATAGATGCCTTCGCCGACCAAAAAGGCACTACCCGGGAAGGTCTAGTCTCTGGCCTCCAATTCACTATCCAAGGCGAAACAGTCACCGGCTCCCCTGATCGTATTCTTCCGGTCAAAGATGGTAACGGCAATTACAAAAACGAAGTGCCCTGGTTGGTGGTCTATGAACCGGTCATTATCGCTTACCTTAAGGACGGCACAACTAAATTGGCCTTTACTGCCACGGAATATGCCCTAGCTCAAAAGCTGGGGTATTTTAATTTTGGCGGCGGAACAGATGGGCAAATGATTACCGCTATGACTCACCGGGGCTTGCCTAATTCCATCACCTTGGAATACAGCTGGTTTGGTTTTCCGGTCACACCGCCTTTGGCCGAGGGAGTGAATTGGGCTAATGAACGGATCATCATGGGGGGAGGTTGGGGGATGCGTTTTCTTTCCGCTAATGCTACCGGACAGCCAGAATCCCCGCCCACCAGCTATGATAAGGAATACCGAACAAATACGGATGTTATTACCTCAGTAGAGGTTCGTGCCTTTGACCGCATAACTCCAAATACTAGGGCTTATGTTCATTTCACTACGAGCACTGGCCAAAGTGGCACTCATCCTTTGGTCATTCCGGCGGGAGGATCTCAGCTGGCCTGGTTTAAGTGGAGGACACCCAGTACACCGCAGAATGTCACGATTTCTATATCCATTTCGGGAAACAGCTCGGCACGAATCGCCGGCAGCTCATCGGCGACGATTCAGGCTAATGTGGTGGAACTGGAGGAGAAGACACCTCCAGATACTCAGCTTTTTGATCTGAATCCGGAAGGAGAAGCCCGCACACCGGATTGGTGGAGGCCGATGAATCCTCCGTTAAGAAATGAGCGAAAGGCTGCAACATGGGGTGAGTGGAATTGCTATTGGGTCCCTAATTGGGTCTTCTTCGCTACAGAAGATGGGGGCGGTTTCTGGGTGGATCTGGGTGATTGGGAATATGAATGGCTGACATATTCGGCTGAGCTGGATGTTACGTTAGATATTTTGCCCAACAAACGATGCCCGACGGCTAAAGCCTATTTTGATAAGTGGCAAATGCCGGCCGGATACGGTATCGACTTGGAGCTGAGGGCCATTAGTTACTACACAGGAAATTCCAACATGGTAACAGGAGCCCAAAATGCCATGATGTATTTCCCGGAATTTGACTACACCCAATACAATCGGGTGTTGGATTTAAAGATAAGCGGCTTTAATGCGGAGTTTTGGTTTAAGGTCAATCCGGACAGCCACTATGCAGACCGGGTCCATTACACGCCTATTTGGTTCCCGAAAAATATGGATAACTACGAGCCGCAAGTTGTTATCCTGGATATGTGGACCCCGGCCGGGATGCTGACAGCTGCCCAATCCAACACGATTGTGTTGAAAGGTGCAGCGATTAACGACTGGCATATTAAACCAGCCGACCCGGCTGATATGTTGAAGCGACGTTAGGAGGGGGGAGCTTTTGTCGAAGTTGAGAACGCTGATTAGAGATAAACGGGGACTAAGTTATCCTTTGGTCGCTGCCATAGTGTTGTCGCTCATGATGCTGATGATGGTAGGCTATGAATACATGCGGATACAGATTATAGCTTCCGGAGTGCGCAATGCGGTTCAAGCAGCAACATTGACTGTAGCTAATGATAATGCTGAGATGGCTTATGGTGGTATAAAAAACGGTTATTCAGGCGGGTATGCGCGTTCAGATACAGTATGGTTACCTAGTCTTAATACGGGAGATATCTACGCAGAAATAGACCGGATTCTTGGTACAAAACCGCAGGGAGGGCACCATGTCAAAATAGCTGATGACTGGAAGGAATTTGAAGTCTACGGGCTGATGGTCGATGTGGTGAACGCTCCATTTACTCCGGAGCACACTGAGAGGGACAAGACTCTTTTTATTATGTCACGGATTACCCTAGAAGTCCCGGTCTTGTTTATGGGAAATCAAGTGGATGTAATGATGACTGATTTAGTGGTTTCGTCAGATTATATGGCCAAATTTTAAAGGGAGATGGTTGAACGTGAATTCTGTGAAGGAGGATGTTGAAAAGAAAAATAGAATGAGATGTTGCCCGGTATGTCAAAGCCGGGCAATTGGTCTTATTAGCAAAAATCGGTCATATTGCGCGGATTGTTGTGTTGAGCTCACTGATAAGGAAGGAACAATAAAAATTTATGCCTTAAATCGAGAAGGGACACTGATGCAGAAGATTTATAAGGGGGAACTGTGTGATGTTTAAGATATTTAAAAAGAAAGACAAAGAGGTTGTAAAGGTGCAAAAGGAGCCATCATCGGGGAGGGAAAAGGCGAAGTTCAAGTCGGAGCAAGAATCGAAACCAAAGGGCAAGTTGGAGCTGAACCTGGATCAGTTCAAGAACCGGACGGCTATAGGGATTGCATGTATTGCCCTTGCCTTTATGATCGTTTTTGGGCTGTCGCCTCTGATCAACAAAGCAGCTACGGCTCAGACGACGATTGTCAGGATCAGCAAGGATATTGAAGCAGGGGAAAGAATTACTGCCGATAAACTTGAGAAGGTGACGGTAGGAGGATATAATCTTCCGGACAATGTCATCAAAAGCACTGAGGAAGTGTTAGGGCAGTACGCGACAATGGGCTTAAAAAAAGGCGATTATATCCTCAGCTCCAAGGTCTCTTCAGACTCTTTTTTCAATAGCCCTTATTTGTATAACCTTCCTGAAGGTAAAGTGGCGATTTCGGTATCCCTCAAAAGTCAGGCCAATGGGCTTTCCGGAAAGTTGCAAAACGGAGATATCATTTCCATCATTGCCTTGGATGGACAGGGTGCAGAAAAAAAGGCCCTGCAGCTGCCTGAGCTAACCTATGTCGAGGTTTTGGCAGCGGTAACGAAAAAGGGGATAGATAATACCCAAAAGGATCAGTCGGATTCCAAGGAGCAAGATGAAATTGCCACGGCTATTTTATCTGTAAATCCTACCCAAGCGTTGAAGTTGGCTGAGTACGAAGAGAATGGCAAGTTGCATATGACTCTGGTATGCCGGGGAAATGAGGAACTGAAGAGTCAGTTGTTGGAAACTCAAGAAAAGTATTTCGAACAGACTCTAAAGGCTAATGATGATGGAGTGCAGGAGGGAGACGATCATGAATAATCAGTTGATTGCTGTATGGGGTAGTCCTGGCAGCGGAAAAACCACGATCAGTGCTAAGCTGGCGAGATGGTTGGCCGGTAAACAGAAAACTGTGGTATTAGTTCTTTGCGATCTTTTATGCCCGAGTCTTCCCGTGCTTTTACCGAAGGTCGATCCTAAGGAGAAGTCTTTAGGGGCTTTGTTGAGTAATCCAGATTTGGATCAGGGTGCCTTGCTTGCTCATTTAACCCTGCCCCAGGGGGATTATTTAGGAGTGGTAGGCTATAAGAAAGGAGAAAACTTCATCACCTATCCCCAATACCTGATGGAACAGGCTTTGGATCTGTTGGTTTTGTTACGGCACCGGGTAGATTATGTTATTGTGGATTGTTCCAGTGATCTAACCGATGATAATTTATCCGTTGCCGCCTTGCGTAATGCGGACCAAGTACTCCGATGCGGGACAGCCGATTTAAAGGGACTGTCCTTTTTTGATGCTCAATTGCCGGTGATGGCCATGGATCATACCTATGGAGTAGATAAGCATCTCAAAGCGATATCCGCATACAAGCCATTTTCTCCGAAAGCTGAGGTTGCGGAAGCCTATGGTGGGGTAGACTTTCAGTTTCCCTATGCAGCGGAACTTGAACATCAATTTTGGGGCGGTGAGTTGCTTGAACCCGTGAAAAGCAAGGAAGGAAAGCTGTTTATGGAAGGAATTAAAAAGCTGGCGAAGGAGGTATTTGATGAGTAGTCCGTTTAAACGTACCAGTAATATCAGGGATTATAAGTTGGTTTTAGATGAAGTCCAGGAGTACATGTCCACCAGGTATGCCTCGGCCTTTGAAGGAGACAGTGTTCGAAAAGCGGCTCAGATTAAGCTCTATATTAAGCAATACTTGGAGGAGAAGAATCTTGGGGTTCAGGATCTGACCACAATGCAATTGGTGGATAAGATCTATTCCGAGATGAAAGAGGCTTCCTTTTTGACGGAATACCTTGATTCTAAAGAGACCGAAGAGATCAATATGAACGCCTGGGACGATATTAAAGTTACCAAGTGGGATGGAGATATCCATACTCTCGATGAGCATTTCAATTCACCTCAACATGCCTTAGATGTTATTAAGCGTTTATTAAGGCCATCAGGCGCGATTTTAGATGATGAGTCCCCTATGGTAAGAGGCCATTTACGCAACAATATACGGATTACGGCTTATGCTCCTCCGGTTATCGACGCTAAAGCAGGGGTGGCGGCATCCATTCGTATTATCAATCCGCAACACTTAAGCAAAGACGATTTTGTCAGGAAAGGTACAGCAGAGCCTTTGATGTTGGAACAGCTAATTTTATTCCTTCGCTATGGTATCAGCATTTGCATTTCTGGCTCAGTTGGCTGTGGAAAAACAACCACACTATCCTTGCTCTTGGAAGCAGTACGGCGGCATAAACGTATTTTTACCATCGAGGTAGAGAACCGGGAATTCGATTTGGTTGAGAAAGATGAGCATGGCAAAACTATAACCAATGTAGTGCATACGGTTACTCGGCGCAGTGATGATCCAAAGCGGGTTATCGATGTGGAAAAACTTTTGGAGTATGCCCTCACAAGCAACCCGGATATTGTTTGTATCGGAGAGATGAAAAGCTCAGAGGCTTATGGTGCCCAGGAAGCGGCAAACACGGGAACTGCCGTCCTTACGACGACTCATGCTAATTCCTGTGAAGCGACTTATCCAAGAATAAGAACTCTATGCAAGAAGAAGTATGATCTTAAAGACGAAACTCTTGATGGAATGATTGCTGAAGGATTTCCGATTGTGGCCTTCCAAAAACAATTGGAAGACAAGTCCCGGAAAATTATGGAGATTACCGAATGCGAGGTTCTTCGCAATGGAGAAAAAAAATTGCATACTTTATGGCGCTTCAATGTGGAAGAGAACCTTATTGAGGATGGAAAAACGGTCATTAAAGGGGATTTTGAAAAAGCCGAAACCATCTCTGAGAAAATGCAAAAACGCCTGATCCAAAATGGAATGACTCAATCAATGCTTAATCAATTTTTCTTGGGAGGAGGAACGCCTTATGATACTGTCCTTAATAGCATTTCTAGCGTTGGTGGTGGGGAGCTTTTTGCTCCTAAAATTGTCGCTGGGGGAAATGGCCGCTGATATCATTCAGAAGCTGCAGACCGAAAAGAAGACGCTTAGAGGGATGGTTGAAGCTGCAGAAGGAAAGCGGAAGCGCGGGGTTAGGAAACTTATTAACGAAACCTGGGATATTCTTGTGGTTACACAGAAGACGAATATGTTTTCAATTTTAACTCTGTTGGCTGTCATCTTTTTCTTCGCAGGAATACTGATCGGGCTGATGACCAAGAACTATTTTCTCATCCCGATCCTCTCCTGCGGATTTTTCTTGTTGCCTTTCTGGTATGTGATCTTTACAGCCAATGCTTACAAAAAACAGCTTAATGGAGAACTTGAAACAGGACTGTCGATCATAACGACTTCTTATGTCCGGTCAAATGACTTCATCAGAGCCGTTGAGGAAAATATAAACATCTTGAATCCTCCCCTGGTTGATCCCTTTAGAGCTTTCCTCAATGAAAACAAATTAATTACCTCTAATGTTAAACTGGCATTAGAGCGCCTACGCGAAAAAATTGACAATGAGGTCTTTAAGGAATGGGTCGATCAGGTGATCGCTTGTCAGCAAGATAAAAGTCTTAAGTTTACCCTTTATCCCATCGTAGAAAAATTATCGGATATAAGGACTGTGGGCTTGGATCTGGAGTATCTCATATACGGTCCGATAAAGGATTTTGTCTCCATGACAGCATTGGTCTTGGGCAGCGTTCCTTTGCTTTTTTTTCTTAATAAAAGCTGGTACAACAATATTATGCATACCAGTATTGGGAAAGCGACCTTGGCGGGGGTTGTCCTGGTCATATTTTGGGCTTTGGCCGGCATGGTACGTTCGTCCAGGCCGATTGAGTACAAAAGGTAGGTGATTGAATTGATAAATGTCATTGTCGTTTTTGCCGGTATGGTCTCGGCCGGTATTTACTTTTTGCTGTCGGCTCAATTGGAGATTCCCAGTCATTCAGCAACAAAGGCCATATTAAGCTATAAAAAGCAAGGGGTTAAGAAACCTAAAGCGACTGAAGTTATTATTTGGCAGTTGGTTGCTCATCTATCCACCAGGATTAAAATTAATGAGTATCGGCAACGCCAGCTTAAGGGTTCCCTCAAATCGGCTGGGATTCCTCTGACTCCGGAAGCGTATTTGGCTCAGGCACTTGTTAAAGCTGGGATATGCCTTTTAGGCATCATCCCAGCTTTAGTGGTATTTCCTCCCCTTGCTTTGGGTTTTGTGGTTCTCGCGATTGTTCTTTACTTTAACGAAATTGGCAGAGTGGAACGTCTATTAAAATTAAAAAGAGAACGAATTGATAGTGAATTACCACGATTCGTTCTCAATATTGAACAAGAGCTGAAAGCTTCCCGGGATGTGATTGCTATACTGGATAAACATAGAAAAAAGGCAGGCAAGGGATTAGCTGAAGAGTTAAAGATTGCTGTCGCCGATATGAAAACCGGGAATCCGGAGGAAGCATTAACCAGGCTTGACGCTCGGGTAGGGAGTCCTATGCTCTCTGAGGTCATTCGCGGACTGATTGGTGTACTCCGGGGGGATGATAATATTATGTATTTTCAACGTCTGGCCCATGATTTTAAACACATTGAATTTCAGCATTTGAAGATGGCGGCTCAGAAGCGGCCGGGTCAGATGCGGAAATATTCATTTGCTTTACTGGGGTGCTTTATCACAATCTTTGTGGTGGCCATCGGCATGCATTTGTTCACTACTCTGGGAAACTTTTTCTAGTATAGGAGAATGTAATATGAAGGTATTACGAGATAAACGAGGGGAAGGTTATTTGGATACGGCCATTCAAGTTTTAGCATCCTGCATTGTTTTGGCATTAGCTCTGGCCGTATATCCTGTAGTCATTGGCAAATTTGAGCTGAATCGATTTGCCGATGATTTGAAACGGCAAGTGGAAATTACCGGACAAACAGGGAGCAAAATGGAAGCGGAAATACAATCCCTTAAAGAGGATACCAAATTGAATCCAAACGTACACATTGATGCCAACACTATCGATGGGAGCCGAATTCAATTTGGGGACGAGTTTACAATAACTTTAACTCATGATTTTGATATTGGGTTCGGTCCCTTTGGCTCATGGCCGATAACGTTGCCAGCCAGGGCGACCGGCAAAAGTGAGGTGTATTGGTAATTCTCAAGCCCTTTAATGTCTCTTTAGTCCAAGTAAATTTATAAAATTGAGTTTCCCGAATTTTTCTCAACTCGTTCCAATTTCCGTAGACCATAAATGCGGAGAGGCCGATTACAAAGCGTGAAACCTTACCTTGATCTGCTTTCTCTACAATAAAGCCTTTCTTTATCAAGAATTTTTGTTTCAGCTCATCAAATAACCATGTCGTGGTATGGAATGTTGTACCAGGAGGGAATTTCTCAGCAGCATTCACGGCTCCGTTGGTAAAATCCCGTAGAAAGTATTTAGCTATCTCGTCTCTATCTCCCTTGCATTTTCTCCCCATACGAGCAAAAGAGATAGGTCGCATGCAGAATGTAAGCTCCCCTTTTATCTTTTCTAGGTTAAATAGCTGTGAGGCACGATATGTTGGGAAGTAGAGACCAATTAGAACAGCAAAAAATGAAATTGAAAGAGCAATTCCCCAATAAACTATTTGTAAAAATTGAGGAGGGATTACTTTAAAGAGATAAGAAATAAGAAGAGGTAAAAAAAGATAGTATACTAGACTGATAAAGGCTACGATCAACAAACTGATCCTTCGTGAAAAATATGGCCGTGACATTTTTAGCAAATTCAACACACTCCTTTAGTTTCTTATAGTCTATCACAAAATTTCTGTGTTTTATTACCAAATTTGCTTTAGTTATACTATAAAAGCAATAAGCTGATATATAATAGAATGATGTAGTAAAAGTATAGAGAGGTGAAAACTTAAGATGAACCCCATTTTATCCATATGGATTCTTTTACTGACCGTACTCATCGCAGGGGCGGTCTTTTTTGTGCTTAATAAAAAGGAGAAGCAACAACGTAAAGCGGAGACTCAAGATCAAGTAACGGCTCAAGAATTTACTAACGTCAAAGACGTTCGGGACAAATATCTGTATACACGTGACCACTTTATTTTTCAATATCTAAAAATCGATCCGGTCAGCATTGATCTCCTCAGTCAGCGGGAAAAAGAATCCCTGACACGAAGGCTCACTGCTGAGCTGTCTGGAGATCAGGAGACAATCAAACTAATTGCAGTGTCCCGTCCGGTAGATATCTCTCCTCTAATCAACGAATACACTGATTTATTAGGTTCAACTACAAATCAAAAACAAAAAGAATTGCTCCGCAAGGAGATTTCATCACTTTCTAATTATGCTTTATCCGGAGAAGTGATTGAACGGCAGTTCTATTTACCCATCTGGCAAAAGTATGAGCCGGATTGCGAACAAGATATTTCCCGAAGAGTCAACAGTCTCAAGACAGCCTTTGAAACTTGTAAAGTACCTTGTTCAATCCTTAGGGAAAAGGATATTGTGCGGTTATGCAATTTAGTTAATAATCCGGCGCATGTTCACATTGAAGACAGCAATGTTGAGCCGGTAGTCCCTATACTTACTGGGTAAAATCGTTTAGTACCTTTTTTCAGTCAAAAAAATAGCATTATGCTTTCCTATACCCGAAATACGATTATAATTTTGGGCATAGGAGGTTGATGTATTATGCAAAAGTATTTAGAGTCTTATATTTATCACATTTCAATCGAACGTAATTTATCAAAGGGAACTATAGGAAATTATAAAAAAGAGATCGAAGCTTTTATGGAATTTTTTAAGTCAAAATGGCCGGAACAAGACATAGTATATCTTTGCGAACATGAGGAAGTGATTAAAAAATACCTCTATAAGTTAGTGGAAGTTAACAAGAATAAGGCCAGAACGGTTAATAGGAAGACAACAATTTTAAGGGGCTTTTTTAATCATCTGATTATCTCGAAGGAATTTCCGGAAATTAAATCTACACCAATGCTCAATATAAAGGGACAGAAGGTAGAAAAGACGATACCGATATTTTTATCTGCAGAACAATGTGAGCAGTTTCTTTATGGGATCAAGTTTTTCAGTAGGTACGCTACAAGAGATTACGCGATATTTCAGGTTTTTCTTAGCACAGGAGCAAGGCTCACAGAAATAGCCAAATTAGAGCTGAATCAAGTAAACCTCCACGCGGGGATAATAAAGCTATACGGGAAAGGGCGCAAAGAGAGACTGGTTGCGCTGACAGAGAGTGCTGCGGAGGCTCTAAAACTGTATCTATCTTGTGGAGATAATAAAGACCCCGCTAAAAAGGGCAGGGTTCCTAAATTGGGTACAAATATTGTATTTTTAAATAAGTATGGAAAGCCTTTTGATGAAACCGGGAAAGGGATGTATATGCTGTTAATCGACCTTGCGAAAAGAAGTGGGATTTATAAGAAAGGATTGAGCCCACATAAGCTAAGGCACACATTCGCAACGCTGCTCTTGAGTAATGGGTGCAATATTGTCGAATTACAAAAATTACTTGGCCACACTTCTCTAAATTCAACGGAAATCTATACTCATATTTTAGATGAAGATATGCTCAATAGGGTAAGGAGTACACATCCGTTGAATAAAAAATATATCAATGATGACTTCGTAAGTAAAATTAAAAATGGAAAAAATAAATAGCTT
>NZ_FRDN01000021.1:0-26219 GCF_900143285.1 Desulfitobacterium chlororespirans DSM 11544 | reverse complement strand
TTAATGGAACAGTGAGAGATGATGATGCAGCCGACTTTATTTCAGTCAAATATACTCTTCAAGATGATAATGGTAACAATTTATCGGACCATACTAATATCGATGTCATGGCCTCTACGATATCAAACGGGGTAACCTATAACTTTAATCATACCATAAATGTTGATGAAACCATACCTGACGGAACCTACACTCTTAAGGTTTTTGCGGAAGATGATAAAGGTGGAGTTTCGTCTAATAGTACAGCTTTAACCGTAGATAGAATTCCCCCATTAGTGCATGGACCTACAGCTGTAGCAGACAATACAACCCAGATTACTGTTGCTCCGAATGCGGAAGATGATTTGGCTGGACTTTCTGAGTCACCTTTCTTATACACTAAAAATGATGAGGAAATAGGGACTTGGACGGCCAATCTATTAGTGGATACGGAGCTAACTCCAAACACTCAGTACACATACAACTATAAAGCCAAAGATTTAGCGGGTAATATAAGTGATTATTCCGAGCCGGTGAGCCGCTACACCTTAGCCCTTGATCCGGTTGGTATAGAAATTCTGTCATCATTGACAGATAGCGTCCATCTCCGTATTGATGAGGATGAACAAAATGGTGAAGTTCCTGAAACGATGCTGGAGATTCGTTCGAAGGAAGATGGGGCTGTTATTGCTGTCTCCGACTGGTCCGTGGAACCTGAGCGTACACTAACGGGCTTAAGCCTGGATAGTCAATATGAGCTATGGCTACAGACTAGAAACGGTGACGGGATAGCAAATGACCTTGTTCAATACATTGATGGCTTTTATAGCAATCGCTCTCCCCATGCTGCCATTTCAGATCCCGTTGAAGATGAAACGATTTCCGGTCAAGAATTCTTTATTCTCTCAGGTAAAGCGTGGGACTTGGATCAGGATGATTTGACTGTGTCCGTGACGATCAATGATGTTATGAAAACGTTTGACATTATGGAAGCTCCTTTTGATGAGCCGGAAGAGGATAATTGGGTTATAGAATTTCAGGGAAGCGAGCTAATAGACGGTATGTACGTGGATATTAGTGTACAAATAACAGACGAGAAGGGTACGGCTATAGCAGTACCCTTCTCGTATATCCTTACGATTGATCAAACGCCTCCTGTTGTGAGTGCCCCTACCGTAGTGGTAGACGGCACAACCCAGATAACCGTCACGCCGGCAGCTGATGATGAAACAAGTGGGCTTCACCTGGATGCCTATATGTATAATCGGGATGGTGAGGATATCGGGGATTGGACAGCTGATTGTTTAGTGGATGGGGAGCTGACTCCTAATTCTCAATATGTCTATCGGTATAAGGCAAAAGATAAAACTGAAAATATAAGTGATTATTCCGAGCCGGTGAGCCGCTACACCTTAGCCCTTGATCCGGTGGGAGTGGAAATCCTGTCCTCTACCACAGAGAGTATCAACGTTCAAATTGTCCCGGATGAACAAAATGGTGTGGTCCCTGAAACGATGCTGGAGATTCGTTCGAAGGAAGATGGGGCTGTTATTGCTGTCTCCGACTGGTCCGTGGAACCTGAGCGTACACTAACGGGCTTAAGCCTGGATAGTCAATATGAACTTTGGGCTAAGAGTCGTAACGGTGATGGAGTAGAAAATGATTATTTCAAGTGCCAGGAAAGTTTCTACAGTAATCGCCTTCATAAGATTGTCGTCAATCCTCTTCCGGAGGATAAGATTATCATTGATTCGGAACAAAAGAAGCTCATTATTTCTGGTCGTGCCTGGGACTTAGATCAGGATGATCTAACGATTTCAGTAACAATAGGAAAAGTGGTGAAGATTTTTGAAATGCCGGATACCCCTCCTGATGAACCGGTTGAAGATAATTGGTCCGTATCCTTTTCTGGTAATGAATTTGCTAATGGAACCTATGATGATATTCTCGTTAAGGCATCTGATAGTAAGGGAGAGACGGTTGAAATCAGATTAGATTATTCGCTGCTTGTAGCGGTAACTCGGATAACAGGAATTCAAGCCGATCCAAATGTTTTAGAGCTTCCTTTGGGGCAAACGGCCGAGCTGAAGGCTACGGCCTATTATTCCAATGGAACCCGCAATACATCAAGTGATGTGACAAATTTCGCTAACTGGTCAAGTCGCAATCCAGAAATAGTATCTGTCAATCAGGGGGTAGTCACGGCGCTTAGTCAGGGACGAGCTGAGATCGTTGTAAAGTATAATGGGATGATTGATACGGTCGAAATTGAGGTCAGTCAGCCGGTTATTACACGAATTGATGTTTCTCCGGAACGCTCAGTGGCTATGGGAAATGCCTGTACACTTGTTGCTATGGCTTATTATTCAGATGGTGCAGAAAAGGATATAACTCAGCTTGCTCAGTGGTCAAGCCTTAATCCGGAAATCGCCTCTGTGAACCAGGGAACGGTGATTGGAATTAGGCAAGGATTAGCTATGATTCAGGCAGAGTTGGATGGAATTGTTGGAATGGTCGAAATTGAGGTCGGAGATCCTGTCATCTCCCGCATCGATATTTCTCCTCCTGGAGGGTCAGTATTCGAAGGTGATGAATTATTATTGTCTGCCACAGCCTATTATTCAGATGGGTTTAAAGAAAACGTAACCTCACTTGCTCAGTGGTCAAGCCTTAATCCAGAGTTGGCTTCGGTAAATCAGGGAACAGTGATTGGAATTGGCCATGGGAGAGCTATGATTCAGGCAGAGTTGGATGGAATTGTTGGGACGGTCGAAATTGAGGTCGTGGTTCCGCCTAGCGAGGACGACGATGATCAAGGAGGAGATAATGGTGAAGGCAATAGTGGGGGGGACGATGAGGATCAGGGAGAAAATAGTGGTGGAGGCGATAACGAAGGGTCCGACGAGGGCAGCACTGGCCATAATCCTTCCGAGAATCCTGATCCTAAGCCTACACCAAATCCAACCCCTAACCCTGACCCAACTCCAAATCCTGATCAGCCTATTCAAGAGCCAGGGCCAACTGTACCTAGTAATCCTACGATGCCGGCTCCTCCTGATCCAGGAGTATCAAAACCGGGCATGATAGATAATGGAAAGTATTATTATAGGAAATCGACTCCAGATCAAAAAACTCAACAAGTGCAATTACCTCAATCATCACAAACAAGACCTTCTTCCTCTTCAGGTACTACTGCCCAAAATCCGGATTCGTTACTTAGTTTAAGCTTACCCTTAAGATCAGCCGAAACAGGAATTGTTAAGGGCTTTGTCATAGACAGTAAGGGAAATCCTATAGTCGATACCCGTATTGAACTTCATTCGACACCACGAGTTACGTATACAGATTCTCAAGGATATTTTCAATTTAGTAATGTAGAGCTGGGAACTCACAAGATTTTTCTTGCTGATGAGCGCATTACGAAAGACAAGATTCTCCTGAATTCGGTGACGGTCAAATATGATTCACAAGTCAAATCATTGTCTGGGCACGAATTGGCCGATAGCCTGCTGGAAACAGCTCAGATTCAACTTTCTTCAGGGGATACGGTCAAAGAGTTAGAGATTATTGTGAATATGAATTCTACAAATACAGATGGGTTTTCTCTTAAGGATTTAGTTTCACGCTTCTTTTCAGATGCTGCCGTAAGGGTTGGCAGTATTGGACTAGGAAGTATATTTATTTTGCTCATAGTCATGCGATTCACTAGCAATGTAAAAGTATATGTTGGCAGCAAATGCGTCAGGAGAAAAAAAGTAAGAATTGCAGATAGGCAGTTGGTTTTAGATCTGCAAAAAGAGTTTAAAAAAGCAGATGGAAAAGATTTAAGGATTGTTTTTTCTAGGTCCTTGTCCAGAAAGATGACTGGTAAATCGATTATGATCTTAGATCAGGGCCAAGTTGCTGCTCAGTTAGTCGCTCCGGAGTTTTCAGGAACAGCACTTGTGATTGAGGTAGAAACACCAGGAATCTAGCACATTTAAATAATATAGAGGTATGACAAGGCGGCAAGTTTTTATTTGCTGCTTTGTGCTGCCTGAAGGGAGAACGTCAAGCTATGGCAAAAAAACGAACGGAAGCGATACCTGTTAATAATGCTTTACTCAATGTCATTGCCCCCATAGGGCTTACTTTTACTCGTAATACGCTTACGATAGGCGAAAATAAAGGCAAAGTATACGGTATCATCCAATATCATCAGGACCCGGATTATGGGTGGCTTTCAAAAATAACAAATATACCCGGCACGATTGTAACCATTACTTTTTCCCCAACAGATCCAGGGACATTTATTGATACCCTATCTACTTCCATCAGAAATAATCGGGGAACTATGGAGAGCACGAAAGATCCTCTAACACGGCAAAGGGCAGAAAGGACAGCGGATAATGCTGAAAAAACTATGGCTCAGATTGATCAGGACGGTGAGTCTGTTGGATTGATGAGCGTTGTGCTTATGCCTATTACCCGTGATGATCAGACGTTTACAAAAGTTTGTCGAAAAGTTGAAAGCACAGTTAAGGGATTAAAGTGCAAGGTTCGGACCTTGTCACAATTACAAAAAGAAGGCCTCAAGATGCTATCGCCTTTTTACACAACAGATAGCAAAGTTGAGAACATAACCCAACGCCCTGTTCCATTGTCTAGCTTTATCGGCGGCTTTCCATTTTCATCCAGTGGTTACAATGATGGAAAAGGTTCTTATCTTGCAAAGGATGCTGCAGGGGGGCTCATTATTGTTGACCCATGGTTCCGTGGGGGAGATAGAACAAATAGCAACTTTGTTATTACTGGGATTATTGGTGTTGGTAAATCCACAGTACTCAAAAGTATCGCACTTGACGAATATAAGAGAGGAACCAGGCTTATTTTTATTGATCCACACGGAGAGATGAAGGAATTATGTTACAATCTCGACGGAGATTGGATTAATGCTGGTGGAGGTAGAAAGGGAAAAGTGAATCCCTTGCAAATACGGGAACCGGCTAAAGATGAAGATGACGAAGAGATAAAGCTGTACGAAGACAATGAAAACGGAATGGGATACATGGCTCTTTACATGAAAAACTTGGAGATTTTCTTTAGTCTTTATATACCATCATTAACTGATAGACAAAAGGCGATTTTAAAAGGTGAGATAATAGAGCTTTATAATCGATTCAATATCGATTGGGATACGGATATAAAAGAACTAAAGCCCACTGATTATCCAATTATGGAGAATTTGCATAATCAGATTGCTGAAAAAGCCCATGACAAGAAGAACCCTTATCAAAAAGACTATGATGATTTAGCGTTATTGCTTAGAGATATAGCTTCTGGCTCGGACAGTTTCTTATGGAATGGTCATACGACGATTCATTCCGATGCGCAGTGTGTATGCTTGGATACTAAAAATTTACAAAGTACGTCGGATAATATTAAATCCGCACAATATTTTAATTTATTTGGTTGGGCTTGGGATGAAACAGTCAAAAATCCCAAAGAACGGATTATGATTTTTGCTGATGAAACCTATTATTTTGTGGATCCAAAAGTCCCTCAAAGCTTGCTCTTTTTAAGAAATTATTCGAAAGGGGCTAGAAAATTTGAGGGAGCTTTAGTTACTGCTTTCCATAGTTGCGCCGATGTTCTTGATCCGGAAGTAAAAAGATATGGGCAGCCTTTACTAGAAATGCCATGTTTTAAAATCCTCATGGGTACAGATGGAACAAACCTGAAAGAAACCAAGGAACTCTATAACCTTACGGATGCCGAAGAAGAGCTCCTGGCCAGTAAGCAGCGTGGCCAGGCGTTATTGATGATAGGCTCTAAACGAATGAAAGCTAATTTCGAAATACCTGACTATAAATTTGAGTACATGGGTACAGCCGGTGGAAGGTAAGTGAGGTGAGCGTCCATGGCCGGACCTGTTGCATCTAAAGCCCTTCTTCATCTGGCCACAATGGCGACCAACGAAGATGGCAGAAGGAAGCTTATCCTTCTTTTTTCAATACCCATTGCTTTGGTTCTCTTACTCCTGATGATGTTTGCCTATATCTTAGCCAGCCCGCTATCGTTTTTAGCGGGTTTTTTTTCTGATCCAAAAGAGATGGCGGCTCTTCAGGCTTTCCGGGCTGAGCATGGTGATAAGATTCGTCTGCAAACTGGGATGATTATCTTGAACGGAAAATACCCGATGCCTGCTAATGGTGTGATTACTTCACCCTATGGCCCACGGATTCACCCGGTTACAGGGAAGTCAGGCTTTCATACCGGCATTGATATTGCTCCTGAATGGCATAGCGAAATCACTTCTGTTGCCGATGGGCAAGTGGTCAAGGTCGGTATCGATTCAATTTATGGTAATTATCTTCTGATTCGGCATGACTATCCGGATGAGACGTTCTATTCTTTCTACGCTCATCTGTCGGAAGTTATCGCTCTCCCAGACCAGGAGGTCTTCACGGGTGATGTTGTGGCTCTCGAAGGGGGAGATCCGGACAATGACCCTAATCCTGGTACGAGTACAGGTCATCATTTGCATTTTGAAATTCGGACAAATAGGTTTGCCTGGAGCCATACTGATCCGATTCCATATCTTTATCCTCCGCAGCCACAAGCAGCGGGAGAGGGGGGAGGGGAGACATGAGTCGTCAGGTTAGCCGTAAAACGATTATTGAGTTATTCATTTATGCGTTTCTGCTGATTATTTCTATTATTTTGCTTATTCAAGATAAGCAAGAGTCTATGTCAATCAATATCCATCCTGAGTTTAGATTGCATGAGAGGAGTGAAAGGGATGCTATTGTACCTAACGAGTAATCTCAATTTTGGTCTGTTTGACTTTATCCAGGAGGAACCTGACAGGTTCCCTATTAAAAAGCTGTCCGGAGAATTCAACCTGAGGAAGTTTGTGATCCGGGACATGCGGAGTTTTAACCATATTCGTTTCATTGTCATTGATCATCAGGCGTTGAATGACACGGATGAAGAACTCGTCGAAGGGATATTGGGATTCCGGGCTATGTATGATGCTCGGATAATATACTTGGCCGAGGGGATGCAGCCTGGTGATCAGCTGCTTGAGAAACTTTACGAAGCGGGGGTGAGGAATTTCATCACGGCTGAAAATCCGGAGGAGATTAAAAGGGAAATTGTTGAGTGTATTTCCCCTGAAGGGATGAGCTGTGAGAAGGCTGAGCGGTTTAAGCGTCAGCCGGCCGAGGAGCCCAAGGCGAGAGTAAAACGTAAGAGAGTTAAGGAAGTCTCGGATAGGGAGCTTCAATGGACTGAAGAGTATACAGAGATTACTTCTGAAGTGACGTTGGAGATTGAAGCCGAAGAGTTTAGGAAAGGAATAATGATTGGTGTTGCCGGCATCGATGGAAAAACTGGGGCAACGACAACGGCGCTGAACCTGGCATGCTTTTTAGCCGGGCTGGGAGCTAAGGTGTCTTATATTGAATGCGATCCAGCGAAAGAACTGGATTGGCTCGATTTTTATGATGTGGCCACAGCCCCGATACATTTTCTTACCAGGAAAGATCCGATAAACTCTGAAGACTATGACTTTAATGTGTTGGATATGGGGGCTATTTACAATTTTTCAGGTAATGTGAATGCACTTATCGGATGTGATATACAGATACTTACATCTGGCTCAAAAGCATATGAATTGCGAAATTTAGCTAAATGTCTGCAGGAACTTAAGGGTACTTCGTTAAATTTTATTTTCTCATTTGCTGCTGATCAGGATCGTGCCAAACTCAGAAGCTTATTTAAGCCAGTTGAAGCACAAACGATTTACTTCAGCTCATACTCTCCGAATCTATTTGATCCAATGCCTAATCGCATGATTTGGATCAGTATCATGCGTGACTACCTGGTTACTAAGCTGCCGGAAGAGCAAAAAAAGAAACGCTTAAGGGTTTCCTAAGCGCTTCCTTTCTCTGGTTTTACACTACAAGAGGAGAAGCAGGGTGATGCTATTATGCCTATTGAGTAGTCCATTTGCTTTTTTTATTGGAAGTTCGATCTACATTATCTTAACAATAACTGTCGGGTTACACAGTGCGGATCTAGCAGCCTTTATGTCTATTGTTATGATTGTTTTGTTATTGGTTTTGGGGTTAAAAAAGTTTAAGGATAAATAGAAAAATTCCCGGCGCTTGACCGGGAAGAATTAAAGTCGATAATAATTTGTTCTGTTTTATTATACCAGAAGGATTTCCTAAAATAAATAGCGCAGGAGAACTCAGGTTCATTTTGATTGAGCTTGGGTTCTTTTTGAAAGGTTGGTTTTATGCTTTCTGATGTTTTTTGCGATGTGTTGCCTGAGACTAGCCCCTTTAAGGTGATCGAGCTTGGAACGAATCATGGGTTTGTTTTTGGCTCGAATATTAAATCTGATTCACGTATTCTCTGGACTGTTCCGGAGTTAGAAACTAAAGGGTTTACATATGTCACGGCCGCGACATTTTTTGGGCGGAAGCGGCAGCGCAGGTATGTTCGGCATGTTTTAGCTTTTGTTTGTGATTTTGATACGCCGGTAGGTACAACTCCGGAAGAGATCATAGATTTGTATTATGCGGCTGGGCTGCCTCTTCCGGAGTTGATCGTGGCCACTGCGACACCTGGCCATTATCAGGCGTGGAATATCCTTGATGAGCCTCTACGACTCAGCAATGATCTTCTGCGGGCAAAAACTAGCATGATTCATGATGCTATGATTGAAGCTTTGGGAGCTGATCCGTGTGCAGTGGGTGTTGAACGCTGGGTGCGTCGGCCGACGGTGGAGAACACCGTGTACGTTGATGATTTCAGCAGAACATCCTGGGATGAATTATGCGATTGGTATGAGGCTAGACGGCCGGTTAAGGCGGCAAAAGCTAAAACTCAGAAGGTTGTTTATATCGGAACGCTGCTGGCCACTCCGGCCGGGAGACGCATCCAGGAGCCGGTCGCAGAAAAGGGGGAGAGGAACCGCTGGGCTTATGGCCTGGGACTTTGTCTGTGGGATGCTGGTGTTCCTGTTCAGGAGATACATACGAAAATGCATGAATGGAATAAAGGGCTTCAGAAGCCATTGACCATGGCCGAAGTGGAGAAGATCTATCGGTCGGTACTTACGGGGCGGCATCACGCCTCCCCCCGTGTCCTTTCGTCCATAACTGGGCTATCTGCACAGATAAAGGGCTGGTATAAGTGGGCCAAACCCAGGGATAGAAGAAGGGATCATGTGTCGGAGGTAAAGGAGGATATTATTGGAGATCTGCTGTCTCATGGGTCGGTGCATGAGACTCAAAAGGCCTGGGCTGAGCGCCTGGGTGTGGCCTATAGAACCTTGAAACTAGCTATTGCACAGCTCCGTAAGGAGGGCAGTTTAGAAGCTGCGACGGGTAGGGGGAAGTATGCCCAGAGTTCCTACAATCTCTCTGAGGGATATTTAAATTCACTTGTGGTTTCTTCTGCAGAACTTCCGGTGGCTGCCGGCGCGGAAGGCTTATTTTCGCATGGGGTTTTAAAGGGGCATACTGCCATTTCACCCCTTAAGGGTATCTCTACTTTGTGTGGAGAGGTGGTGCCTGGGGATAGGAATGGGTCAAGGATGCCTGGGATAAAGGTTCTTACGGAAGAAGGGTGTAGAAGTGGCTGATCTGCTTAAGAGTGGGTGAGGTTCCTCTTAGCTTAGTGAGTTGATTATTTTTCAATATCTATTTACCTTAGTTTGGTGTTTCACGGAAAAGGGCCATTATTTTTGGAGTGAGCATGTGGAAACCCTGTAATATGAATGATATATGGATTCCGGACTCGCTATTCGCTCGGTCCTGCGGACTGTCCGGCCCCGACCGGCCATCCTTCAGGCTTTACCTCTGGGTCATTCGGATATTGAAAAATAATAATCGGTGCCTGTCACTCATCATGGATGCAGTGAAAATGATAGCCAAGTTTGACACACATGGTAACCGCATGAAGATCTATAGCTGTCAAAGTGAAATAGCTGGGAAGATAAGAAGATACGAATTGAAATTTGAATTAAAGACGTGTAAGTGGTTCTTGTATAAAATGTGAAAACCCCAGGGAATGGTCCCCGAGGCTGCTTTATTGGTCTCCTGGCTTTTTGTATTTATCCTGAACGAGTGCAGATACGAGATCGGTAAGGGCTTGCAATTGCAACTCTTGTTTCTCGATAGCGTTACGGTTGGCTTCCCGGACTCCATTTCTGACAGCTGTCTTGATAATCATATAAGCTACCAAAAATGTGAGAATAATAATGGATACATACGTGATTAGCAGTCCTATTGCTGCGTTTATATCGAACACCTCCTAAGGATTACATATTTTGCAGGGAGAGTACCCGGCATTTATTAGTTCATCCCTCGTTGTATCTCTGTCGCCACGATTCTTTGTCGGCAAACTCCTACAGGTGGGATAGTGGAATTTCTTCGAGCTTGTATTGATTACATAGTGCTGCGCTTGTGACTCTGCGGGTACGGGAGCTGGCTCTGGCTTCGGTGCTGGTGTCGGGGCAGGCTCTGGAGCAGGGGAAGGCTTGGGTGTGGTAGTCGCTGGGGCCGATGTGTTGTTAGCCGGTAGAGCATTGGCCTTAACCTCAGACGCAACCTTATCCATGGTTATTGTGGTCCCGTCACTGGTGGCTATAATAGTCCCTGCCTGATCGGTGCGGTAAACCTGCACTCCGGTGTTGGCTAATCTATTTAGGACTGCGTCAGTCGGGTGGCCATAGGTGTTGCCCTTGCCGACACTAATCACCGCAAACTTATTTCTTGAATTCTTCAAACCCTTTGCCGGGTGGCAGGTGGATGAGAAATTTGTGAGCTTTATCAGCAAGTTTGAGCTGTTTGACGATTAGCGGCCTTGGCTCCTTTGGGTATTGGTCGTCTATTACGTCGCTAATGGCGGCGTACACCGGCCCTTTTCTCCGGATGTAAATGTATCGGAGCCGATCAGCCAGTGGTGCATCGTTACGGAGCATTGCCAACCTCCTTACTCTTATGGAGCATTTTCTTTGTCTTTACTTTTTGTTTTCTCAGTTTCCGGTTCACTTATGGAGCTTTCGCCGTAAACGGCTTCTCGCCAACGCTTTCGTGCAAGGTAGGGATGATTAACGATGTATTCCCGTAGGGAGTTGCGGACATGGAAAGAAAGTTCGTTAGCCGGCAAATCGTCCAGGATTGGGCGTAGGTCTTCATCGTCCCAAAAATGGCGCTTTTTTTTACTCATAATTTCACCTCCCTTGGGTGCATCATGTGTTCCTCTGGTGATACTAAACTATTCAAGAGTGATAAGTTTCTTGTTTGTCCACGAAATATGTAAATATAGGAAAATCCCCAGACTATTTATCTGGGGATTCTTCTAAGTAGACAATATCTTCTACTTTCATATTAAGTTTTTTAGCCATTTTAAGAGCCATTTCCAGAGAGGGTTGAACGTGTTGGTGTTCATACCTGCTGTAGTTTGTTGGAGCCAGTCCAAGAAACTCTGCAATATCTTTCTTCTTATCAAAAAACTTCTGATGCCTGATTTCTTTTAGTCGGTTCTTTACTCCCATACCATCAGCTCCCTGATTTTCCAAACTGGAGATAGGAAAATAGTTCCACAGGGATAGGGAAAAGTCCTTCCTAAATTTAATATTGTGCTATTTTACCTGTCTGACAGGAGAAGGTTCCTAATTTCGTAAAAAATTTACTTGTCGGTCAAAATTCGCGAGAATTCGTCAAGTGAATTGTGCGATAATTACATAAATATTGCTTAATTTAGAATAAAATTGTTCTTGGAACCAAAGGAGTGCATGAGAAATGAGAGATATCAGAAAAACACGGGTGATGCTTGGGCTATTAGTTACTGTTTTGATAAGCAATTGTTTTATTTCATTAACTCCTGAGAAGGTTATTGCTCATTCTGGAAGGACAGATTCTAGCGGTGGCCATAGAGATAATAAAAATGCAAGCGGTTTAGGGAGCTATCACTATCATCATGGTTATGGACCACATTTACATCCGAATGGCATATGTCCCTATGAAGCTCCAGCTGAGATTGCGGTTTCTTCGGTTTCGATAGCTTCTAGCAAAGATACTTTAGACATTGGGGACAGTATTGAACTAAAAGCTGAGATGCATCCAGCAAATGCAACGAATAAGTCTGTTTCTTGGGCATCCAGTGATACAAATATTATAACTGTAAATAGTACCGGAACAATTACTGCTGTCGGAGTTGGAACGGCTGTGATTACTGTGCAGTCTAATAATGGGATGAAGGATAGTACCTCAATATCCGTTATTAAGCCGGTAGAAGGAATTTCGATTGAAGAGGACGGTCTTTCATTTTTAGTCGGTGAAGTTAAGGTACTGACGGCTAATGTAACCCCTACAGATGCCACTGATATGTCTGTTTCCTGGTCATCAACTGATCCAAGTATTATTGAGGTCAACGATACCGGTGAGGCAGTGGCCAAGAGTATTGGTACTGCTACTATCACAGCAAAAACGGCTAATGGGATATCTGATAGTATAGAGGTCGAAGTACTAGAGCTGGAGGAAAACATTCCTGCAAGTTCTTTACCTGTAAAGGAGGCGGATTTAACCAAAAAGGAAGATAAAACTGATCCTGACAATAATGGCTTCGAGAGTATTGTTGGTATAGGCATTTTAGGAGCCATAGCATTTGCGGTTCGAAAGGCTAAGAAGGGGAGAAAGTAAAGAAAATGAAAGATATGTGGATGATGGATTTTATTTTATTAGATTTAATTAGTTACTACACGGAAGGTAGTTGATCAAATAATAAATTAAAATAAAGATTATAGCTGCTCTTAAAAAAGCCTTTGGATAGGGCTAAAGAGGTAGACATTATGATTGGACTCAGTGACACTATTTGTACTACAAGGAGATTGCAATGACCAAAGCGAGAACGCAGATGACGAGAATCTATAAATGGTGAAGAAGGGAGATGGGAATTTAATGAGTTTTTCTTCAGAACTTGAAAAGTGGTTTACTGAACGCCCACTTTGGCTTCAAGATGCAGCTCGACGTTTGATTCTCAATGGTGAAATTTCATATGAGGACATTGTTGACCTTACAAGCCTATGCAAAGAAGAGGTAGGTTTGAAAGGAGCAATAGAGCTGTCAATAAAAGCAAAACCAATACCTAAAGGTAGTCTAGTAGTAAACGAAGAGAATAGTGAACTCAAGTTGGTATCAATTGGTAACGTTAGAGGGATAAATGCACTAGCACCGAGAAACCCTTTAGAATTTATGGGTAAGCCGTTAACAGTTATTTACGGTTCAAATGGCTCTGGTAAATCAAGCTATATGCGTGTTTTAAAACACTCGTGTGGAGCGAGAAGTGCAGGCTCATTACTAGGTAATGTATTTAACTCAACCCAAGATGAGCCGGGCTGCACATTCAAAATTGAAAAAAGTACAGGATTAATTGAATTTGAATGGAAGCCTGCTGACGGAGTACATACTGATTTAAGGCAAATTGAGCTTTACGATACGGATTGCGCGAGCATATACATAAATAATGAAAATGAGGTATCATACGAGCCATCAATACTATCGATATTTACTAAAATATCCAAAGCATGCGATGAGGTTGCCAAGGCGTTACAAAAAGAAATTGAGTCGGTACCAGCTCGTAAACCTAAGATGCCAGATAAATATGAAAAAACGGTTGCAGGATTATGGTATAAAAAGTTAAATGCTAAAACTACTGATAAGGAAGTTGATTTAAATTGCCGATGGACTAAAGAACTTGAAAGCGAATTGGGTAAAATTAGAACTCGTTTAGCAGAAGCAGATCCTACTGAAAAGGCTAAGGTGTCAAGGAAGAATTGTACTGGCATAAAAAGGTTAATTGAAAATCTAAATAAAATAAATAACATGTTTTCAGAAGGAAAATGCTCAGAATATATTACAATAAAAAATGATTCTCAAAACAAAAGGATTCTAGTAAATGAAGATGCGAAGAGGGTTTTCGGGAATTCCGAACTAAATGGGGTAGGGAAAGAAAGCTGGAGACTATTGTGGGAACAAGCAAGAGTTTATTCAACCTCCGTTGCATATCCTCAAAATGACTTTCCTTATACTGAGGATGGGGCTAGATGTGTGCTGTGCCAACAACCATTAGGGATAGAGGCTCAAGAGAGATTAAAACAGTTTGAGAAATTTGTAATAGGTGAACTTCAAAAGATAGCTAATCAAGCAGAAAAAAAGTTTCAATCTGTTCAAAAGGAAAAAGATAGTATATTTACCCAAGACAATTTGGTATTACAGATAGATGCATCAGGTATCACAGAAGAGATAACACGTCAATCTGTTCTGGAATTTTATAACGCAGTGATGAAGCGCAAACAGAGCCTATTTAGTGCTGATTCCATAGAAGAACTTACCCCGCAACCAGATAACAAAGTTCTTAAAGTTTTGGAGGATATGAAGGTTGCGCTTGAAACCCAGGTTTCGCAATATGAGGAAGATGCAAAGGGTGAAAACCGCGATGGATTAACAAATCGTATCTTAGAAATTGAAGCAATGAAATGGGCCTATGAGCAGAAAACGAGTATACAAGATGAGGTGAAACGTTTAGCGTTAATAGATTACCTTAATGCTGCTAAAAATTTAACTAACACTAAAGCGTTGTCTCTGAAGAAGTCAGCAATGTCAGAAGAGTTAATAACTAAGGATTATGTTAATAGATTCAATGCAGAACTTAAAGCACTAGGTGCACATCGGATAAAGGTTGAAATTTGTAAGACGAAAGCACAGAAAGGGCATATTTATCATCAGATTAAGCTAAAGGGTTCTCCAACTGCAAAAGCCTCGGAGGTTCTTAGTGAGGGTGAACTAAGAATTGTTTCCATTGCCGCCTTTTTAGCGGATGTTGAAGGCCGTCAATGCAAAACACCATTTATTTTTGATGATCCAATATCGTCTCTTGATCAAGACTTTGAAGAAGCGACAGTAAAACGTCTCGTTAAACTTAGTAAAAACCGGCAAGTAATTGTTTTTACACATAGGATATCAATGTTAGCTTTACTACAAGATTTAGCAAAGGGGGCTGGGATTGATACACACGTGATCTGTGTTCGAAGTGAGAATTGGGGAGTTGGAGAGCCAGGTGACACCCCTTTATTTGCTAAGAATCCTATTGGAGTTATAAATAATTTGGTAGGAAGAACAAAGACGGCTAGGAAGATTCTCAACAATAATGGCAGGGATGAATACGACAATTATGCTAAAGGTATATGCAGTGATTTGCGAATTGCACTTGAAAGATTAATAGAAACTAGTCTTCTTGCAGAAGTAGTTCAGCGCTTTAGAAGGTCTGTAACTACATTGAACAGAATTCATAAATTAGCCGCAATTGAGCAAAAGGATTGTAAACTCTTTGACGACTTGATGACAAAGTATTCGTATTATGAACATTCTCAACCGAATGAAATGCCAGTACCCTTGCCTGCTCCAGATGAAATAATCGAGGATTTGGAAATGATTTTGGAATGGGAAAAGGAATTCAAGAATAGATCAGAAGGAAAAGCAATTAAAGCAAAGTAGTTGCAATGATTATTGTCCAGTATAAACTTAATTAGTTAGATGGGGGGTACGTTGAAGGGCTTAACATTAAGTGCATAGCTTTGAGATATATTAAAAACACTTTTCGTAGTATGGTTGCTATAAAAAGGACCTTTTATTGAAGGTTTGAATATTATGGATATAATTTCATATTTTTTAACTGAGGTGAAGGTTGTATGGAACAAATGTCCACAAGTGACATAATTGCATTAATATCTGCGCTTGCTGCGATTGGAGCGGCTATATTTAGCAGACGCTCAAACTCTATCGCACAGAAAGCGAATGAAACAGCAAACAAAGCAAATGAACTTGCAGATGAAAACAATAGAATAGCACGAGAAGCACTTGAAGAGTCTAAAAAACAAGCAGTAGAGACTTTTCCGCGTTTTGAGCTAATATCGCTTGTTCATAATCCAGGAGATTTCGAACAATACACTAATGAAGAAGGTGGAAAGGAGAACTACATCTCTTTAAGCGAAGCTCCTAAATTATATGAGTGGGTTAAAGAAACGAGACACAGCCTTTCATTCATTACGCATAATGGAAAAGAATATTTACTAATAAACATACTAGATAAGCAAGAAACTTTTGATAAGATTCGCGTTTATATAGGAATTATCGAGGTGAAATACAAAAATCATCGTCGGGATGCGGAAAGATTTACTATAACCAAATCACGTTCACAACTGCTGAACGGGGACGAAATTGTGTTGCAAGAGAAAGAGTTACCCATTACGATTAAGAGAGAAGAGGGTATTCAAACTATTACTATAAATATTGCATATGCTCATAGCCCAAGGGATAAAGCCAGCATCATTACAGATAAATTTTATGGATATAAAGAAGCTGGCGAAATCATAGATTTTCTTGACAAACCTACTGAAGCAAGCAACATATTTAATTTCAAAGATTCTTCCTTTATTGGTTGGGTTGAAGATAGTTCTGGTACAAGACAGCGGCAGGTTGTTCATATGAAAATGAATAGTACTGGTCGTGTTTTTGCTGAAATTGATGATGATGATTTGATTCGACAACCAGCAGAATGAGGTTTGAGCCTATTGACGACACTTTGACGACAAAAGAGCTAAAATTAGGTGATATTAGGCAGTATATAAACCTTAACACGCACGTCGAAAATTCATTAGAGAAGCATAGATGCTATTACTCGTGAATAGCTAGGGCCAGAAGAATCGAATTCCCAAGCCGAGGGCCGCGGGTTCGAATCCCGTCTTCCGCTCCAATGAAAGTAAGACGCTGCAAGGGTTTGCAGCGTTTTTTCTTTTGGGCTTTATGCACAGTAACAAGCACCATGATTAATTTCACGGTGCTTGTTACTTATAGTTGCTTATAGTGAAGAGTCAGTTAGGGTATATGGGCTGTAGGCAGCATTGCTCCATAAAGAGCGTAGAATTCCTCCGCTGAAACCGCCTCATACCACTCCGGAGCGGGGGTGAAATAGCGGGCCCCTTCCTGACGGCTGTGACCGGTGGTGCAGGAAGGATAGAGGATCAGATCCCCGTTTTCCACATAAAAATCACACAGCTCCGGACAGAGGATTTCCGCCGCTATCCGCCGGGCTGCCCCCTCCGGTATGGAGTTGCGGGCGCAGAAATAGGAGGGAATCAAGAGGGGCCCTTCCGCCGGCAGGCGGAGGAAGGAGCGTTCCCCATCCGCCCGCAGCGCGTAAAGAGAAGGGACCAGGGCGGTAGGGCTCTGACCGAGGCGCACTTGTTGAAAGGCACCGATGGGCATATCTGAAACGGCCCCGCTCTTCAGCAAACTTAGGGCGGCCCCTCTCCCGTAGCGGCTCCACACTGCTTTGACTAAGGTTTTTCCCGCCGAGTTATTGATCCCCCCAAAGGCCAAACCCTTGAGCTCAGGCAGGCGCTTGCCTGCACAATGAGAGGTGTCTTTGGTGTAATACACCAGGGGAATGGAGAGAAAGGGGAGAAGACGGGTGCCGCGCCGAACCGAATCCAACCCAGGGCCTTGGCGCAGCGGCAGCCATGTGGCAGCCGGGTAAAGATCTCTCTCCAGCTTTTTGAAGATGCGACTGTCCTCGAATACCTCCAGATCGGCTGAGACGATCAGATCGGGTAAAACAGCATCGGGCCGGGCCAGGTATTCCGACATATGTTCCGGATAGCCCAGGCCGAAATAGCGCACCTCAAGAGCGATTCCTTCTTCCTTCAGGCGGGCGGTCAGCCCCTCCAGAAAGTTTTTTTCCTGGTTGTGCAGTATACACACATGGTTCCAGTACAGTAAAACGGGGGTCATATTAAATGCTCTCCTTTCCGCAAGAGGGTTTGCCGCTCCCGCTGCCGCTGATAGTCCCTGCTGAGCAGGGCAAAGAGGGTCAATTCTTCTTTCGTCCGCTCCACCACGGCACGGACAGCCCCGCCGCCCATAACGATGCGCCGCTCCGCCATCAGGGCGGTATGGGGATCGTGAGTAACGACCAGAACTAACTTATCCTGGCGGCGCAGAAGTTCCAGGGCTTTTTCCTTGTCAATGCCGGCGTTTTCGATCTCGTCGATCAGAACCACCGGACTATCGCAGATCAAAGCAAGGTCGGCAATCATCAAGGCCCGGGCCTGGCCTCCGCTCAGGAGATTCAAGTGCTGCTCCGGCGCCACAGGCTCCGGAGTGATGCAGTTGGCCAGGTTCAATACTGCCTCCAGGCCAATTTGTTTTCCCCGGCAACGAGCGTGGAGGCTCACAAAATCCCCCACCGAGATGTCCAGCATAAAGCGCATATTCTGGCCCAGATGGGCTACCAGTCCGGCAGAGACTGCCTGGCGCTCTCTGCGGGGGACAGACTCCCCGTCCAGGAGCACCCGGCGCCCGGTGATGGAATCCCCGTCGGCCAGCTGCTCCACATCCTTGATGAGCCGGCTTTTGCCCGAACCGGTATTGCCCACAATGGTATAGATTTCACCTTTTTTCAGGATAAGAGGGTCCAGCCCTTCCGCTTTTCCGGCCTTATCCCGGCCGCCAAGGATCGTGATCGTGTTCATTGTTCAGCTTCCTTAAAGTTGATTTTTCCTACCACACCCTGTTGATAGGCACTGCCGACTCTCTGCTCTCCCACACAGTAGGAGCAGACCCCGCTGGGCATGGTGTGCCGCAGCCGGTCATTCTCAAACTCTGACCCGTCTTCATGCTCCAAGAGCCATTGAGCCAACGGGTCGGCGCCGTAGCCGGCCAGGCCGTCCACCGGGAAAAGCACAGCCCTTGGATTGAGCTGCTGTACCTGCCAGGCGATGATCTCCCGTTCCGCCTGGGAGACCATATCGATTTTAGTCAGGACCACAAAATCAGCCTGGGTGAGCATGGGACCAAGCTGAGCGGGGGCCCGGCAACTGGAGGTACAGTCCAGCACACAGCCTGCTGTCATGCCCTCTGTAGCCGGAGAACAGCGATGGCAGAGTCCGGCGGTCTCGAGCAAAAGCGTATCCCTGTGTTGTTCATCCGCCCAGTTCCAGAGCTCGGGCAGGTTGGAAACCAGAAAATGATCCGGGCAGATATCTCCGCTGAGACCTGTGACACAGGGAAGCCCCATGTTCTGGTAGACTTGGGCGTCTCCGGTCTGCAGGCAATCGATCTTGCAGACACAGGGTGATGCTCCCCCTGCCAGCAGGGCAGGTAGCAGGGCCTTGATCACTGCGGTTTTTCCCACTGCGGAGGAACCGGAAAACAAAATGTTCTTTTTGGGCATGGTGTTGTGTTCAACTCCCCTTGCTGCAGTTTGCGTCAGCTTACCACAGAGAGCGCCCTTTTGTCAGTATCAGATGAGACTGCGCACACAGATTTCTTCTCTTGACTTTGTGAAGCGGGGAGGGGTACAATATTCCCAAAAAGTTAGATTAAGCTAACTAAAAAGGAGCGCATGTCCATGACAAGACAGCAAATCCTCTCATCTATAGAAATCTCACCACTTCTGCAGGGTTGTGGCATCGATCCTGCGTTGATGTTGGTGCACCATTATCGAGGGGGTCAGATCGTCAGCGATCGTCCTGCGGGCATTACTTCCGTGGGTTTGGTGGTGGAGGGGATCGTGGACGTATATTCTGTGGCCCTGGACGGGCGGGACGTACAACTCAACGCTTTGGAGGCGGGGGATTGTTTCGGCATTTGTAATCTCCTTGCCCTGGCGGAAATGGAGACGGTTCTCCGCTGCCGTACGGACACAACGCTGATTTTTATTCCCAAACAAGCGCTGGTATCCGTAATGGAGCACGATCCGGCTTTTGCCCTGCGCTATGCCGCTCTCTGCAACCGGAAAATCCAGTTCCTGATCCGGCGCATTGAGATGCTGACCATCCAGTCCTGCCGTGGTAAAGTGATCGGCTATCTTCTCTCCCAGCAAAACAGCGAGGGGAGGGTTATACCGGACTGCTCCCGGGAAGATTTGGCCCGCCGTCTGGATGTGAGCCGGGCAGCCCTTTTCCGGGAATTAGCCTTTCTCCAATCCCAAGGCCTCTTAGTCTTGGCAGACAGGGAAATCGTGATTGTGGATCAAGCCGGTCTGGAACACATCCTGTACCAGCCCTCCGGCTCCAAATAAAACATATAGAGAGGGAGACCTTATGAAGAAACTGCTTTCTGTTCTGCTCAGTCTGGTCATGACCGGTGCATTGCTCACCGGCTGCGGTTCGCCTGCAGCCCCAGCCGCCGCCCCGGCTGAGAATCCGGCTGAAACCCCGCTGGAAACCCCAGCCGCTGATCCTGTCGATGTCAAGGTATTAGCCCTTAAAGGTCCCACCGCCATGGGAATGGTGAAGTTTATGAACGATGCCGATGCCGGTACGATTACGGATAACCGGTATCAATTTTCCATCGTCGCCGCGGTGGATGAAGTCACACCCAAGCTGGTGCAAGGGGGAGCCGATATTGCCGCCGTCCCCGCTAACCTGGCCGCGGTCCTCTATAACAACACCAAAGGCGGAGTGAAGGTGCTGGCTATCAACACCCTGGGCGTCCTTTACATCGTGGAGAGCGGCAATACCGTCAGCTCTGTGGAGGATCTGCGGGGCAAGACGATCTACGCCAGCGGGAAGGGTGCCACCCCCGAGTACGCCCTCAATTATGTTCTGGCTGAGAACGGTATCGATCCGGCCAAGGATGTGACCATTGAATGGAAAAGCGAACATGCCGAGTGCGTGGCTGCTTTGGCTGCCTCTGAAAATGCCATTGCCATGCTGCCCCAGCCTTTTGTCACCACTGCCCAGACTAAAAACCAGGGGATCCGGGTTGCCCTGGATCTGACCAAAGAATGGGATAAGATTCAATCCGGTGCGGCGAACCCTTCTGCTCTGATCACCGGCGTGGTAGTAGCCCGGACGGAATTTATCAAGGAACATCCGGAGGCTGTTGCTGCTTTCCTGGATCACTACAAGAACTCTGTTAACTTCGTGAACGCTAACACCGAAGATGCTGCCGCTTTGGTTGAGAAATACGATATTGTTCCTGCTGCTGTAGCCGTGAAAGCCCTGCCCGCCTGCAACATCACCTTTGCCGAGGGGAGCGGCATGAAGGATAAGCTTTCAGGTTACCTCAGCGTCCTCTTTGAGCAGAATCCCAAGTCAGTAGGAGGAACGCTGCCCGCCGATGAATTCTACTACAGCCGGTAAGGGGAAGGAGAAGCCCCGGATCATCAAAGTTTGGGCCGTACTGCTCTGGGTCGCCCTGTGGCAGACTGGCAGCATGGCTCTGGGACAGGAGATACTGCTGGTATCCCCTGTTTCTGTTTTGCAGCGGCTGGTCGTGCTGGCAGGGGTGGCCGACTTCTGGCACTCCATCGCTTTTTCCCTGGGGCGGATTGCGTCGGGATTCCTGTTGGCCACGGCGGCCGGAGTGATCCTGGCCGCACTCTCCGCCCGGTTTCAGCGGATCCAGGAGCTGCTGGCTCCCGCTATGCTTACCATCAAAGCTATTCCTGTGGCCTCTTTCATTATTCTGGTCCTGATTTGGGTACCGTCCCGCAATCTGTCGGTGCTGATCTCCTTTCTTATGGTTCTGCCGATCATTTATACCAACGTATTGGACGGCATCAAAGCCACTGATTCTCAGCTGCTGGAAATGGCCCGGCTCTTTGAGCTGTCCCCCGGCCGGACGATGCGCTATATCTATCTCTCCCAGGTGCTCCCATTTTTTCGCGCAGCCTGTTCCGTGACTTTGGGCCTGTGCTGGAAATCAGGTATTGCGGCGGAGGTGATCGGCATTCCCCAGGGTTCCATCGGCGAAAAGCTCTATCACGCTAAAATTTATCTGGATACCCCCGACCTGTTTGCCTGGACTTTGGTGATCGTTTTGATCAGCCTGATTTTTGAAAAATTGTTTCTGGCTCTTGTGGATCGGGGCGTGGCCCGACTGGAAAGGATGTGAGGCGAGGGGTGGATATTATTTTGGACAGATTGTGCAAATCATACGGAGAGAACCAGGTGCTGAGCAACTTCTCCGCCCTCATCCCCAGGGGCAGAACGACGTGCATCATGGCCCCCTCCGGCCGGGGCAAAACCACATTGCTGCGCATCCTCATGGGGCTGGAAGGATCGGACAGCGGTGCGGTCAGCGGCCTTGCCGGGCTGCGACGGAGCGCGGTTTTCCAGGAAGACCGGCTGTGCGAGAATCTGAGCCCGGTAGCCAATATTCGTCTCGTTTGCCCACACTGGGAGAAGAAGGAGATCGTGGCGGCCATGGAGTCGGTGGGGCTGAAAGGATGCGCTTCCCAGCCCGTTCGGGAACTCTCCGGAGGGATGCGCCGCCGGGTATCCATTCTCCGGGCTTTGCTGGCTGATTATGATATCCTCTTTTTGGATGAGCCCTTCAAGGGGCTGGATGCCGATACCAAAGCTCTGGTTATGGAGGATGCGCGGCGCAGAAGTGAAGGCAAGACGGTGCTGCTGGTGACCCATGATCCGACAGAGGCCGAAGCATTGAAGGCCTGTCAGCGGATTGAAGTTTGAATAGTTTAAAATAAAGTACGGCGAATTAAATTACCCAGAAATTTATTGATAAAAGCGCGGATGCTTGTCAACCCATAGGTATAACATGTAAGTTTAAAATTTGCCTGTTTTGAAAATTATTCATCTAGATGAGTAAATTCAAAACAGGCAAATTTTCATCTTCACCTCCATAATCCGCAAAAATAGGGTATCAAGCTCCGGCGTGTTGCGAAAAGTTCGCACAGGTTTAAGGTATAATGGAGTAAAGGGCTGGCACCTGATGAAAGCAAAAAACTATTGCTGCGGGTAAACAGCTTTGGCCCGATTTCTTCCGGGAAGAGGAAATCTCAGCTGTCATATTTGCGGGAATGTTTTATGAACTGGATTGTAGGAAGTTATTTTTTCGGATATACTTTGCAGTAATAGCTGAAAAGTAGGGAGGGCTACTTTTGTCCCGCAAAAAACTGACTTCGGCCATCGTTCTTTTATTATCATTGGTGATCATTGGTTTGCTCTATCCCCAAATCCAACATCCTGACCTTTTTCAGGACTTGATTTTGGATTTGGGGTGGAAAGGGGTTCTGCTGGATTTACTGGCATTGTCTTTGCTGATGTTTTTTCCTATTATCCCTTTTGCCCTCTTGGCAGGCATTAATATTGTGATTTATGGCTGGAGTGCCGGCTTCCTGCTTTCTCTTACCGGCAGTTTGTTAGGTTCTTCCCTGGCCTTTTTTATCAGCCGGCTGCTTGGTCAGGAATGGGCTCGCCCCCATCTGAACAAGCTTGGCAAATGGGGAAAACTTTCCGATTCCAAGAACTTTTCCTTGATTATTCTGGCCCGGCTTATTTTTATTTTGCCGGCTGCTGCGGTTAACTATGCGGCTGGCGTCTCACCGATCAGGTTTCGCTCTTTTTTTCTGGCCACATTGATCGGAAATATCCCAATAATCCTTTGGGAATCTTGGTTTGGCCATGATTTTTGGCATTTGCTTCAATATCCCAGGCGCTTTAGTTTGGCATTGCTGACCGGCGCAGTGATTTTTAGCTGTGCCTGGCTTCTTTGGCAGTATATCGATCGCCAAGAAAAGCCGTCAACTTGATTGTTAAGGTATCAGTGTACGTAAGAGAAATATAAGGGTAATGTCTCCGGGGTTCTTTATGGGGGTAATAGCAAGGTGAATAACTTAACTGGTAAAGACTTAATCGAACTCAATGAGGTATGCGATCTTTTGTCTATATCCAAGGCTACGGCCATAAACTGGATCAAAAGTAACACGCTTAAACCCAGTAATAGCGAAAAAAAGAGAAACCTCTTTTTTAAAAAAGATATTGAGGCTTTATTATTAGAACTTAAAAATGGCAGTAATTCAAAGTTAAAGAGTCGGCGCAATAAAAACTATATCAGGGGGACCTACATACCGAGGACCTATATTCAGAATAAAGAGGGTATAGGGATCGTCGGGGAAATTATATCCCGCCTTGATACCGTCGATTCAGCTGAAGGGTATGAGCGGGTGATCCTGGCAGAGTATGCCTTAAAGCTGCTGGCCAGTCGCAACATGATCTCTTTTGTCCCTAAGAAAAGGGATGGTTTACATAATTCTTACCCTTGCAGTGAGAATTCCGAATCTTTTCTGGAAAGGTACCTCGAGGATAGGCAATTAGCAGGTTGTTATTCTGTTTTGATTGATGATCTTTTAAGAGGGGTAGAGACTATTGAAATGCAGTTGGTCCAACTGCTGCCTGCCCTGAGCTTTTATGTGGATTATATAAGTGAGCAGGATTTCCTGGGGTTGCTTTCCATGGCATTGCAGAATCTGGAAGAGCGCAAACCCAAGGGCGTTTACTATACTCCTCTTACTGTGGTCAAGGATGCTGTGGATTGGCTCAAACCAATGCTGCATAAAGATGCTAAAGTTCTTGATCCTTGCTGCGGAACAGGAAATTTCTTGATGTACGCCTATAAATACATCAACAATCTGGACGGACTGCATGGGTATGATATCAGCCCTCTGAGTGTAAGTCTGACCCGCATCAATATGGCCCTTGTAACTCAAACTGCAAATATAGAGCTGCTTTACAGAAATTTTTTATGCGCTAACCCTTTACTGGATCATTTGACTGGGGCATTTGACGCGGTAATCGGGAATCCGCCTTGGGGTTTCAAATATAGCCCTGGAGAGCAAAAGACGCTGAAAAAACTTTATGTCTCGGCACAGGCTGCAACGGTGGAGTCTTTTTGTGTCTTTGCCGAGTTTGGCGCAAGGGTTGTAGCAGATAAGGGGATAGTCTGCTTGATCTTGCCCCAGTCACTTTTACAGGTGAAGCTCCATCGTCCTCTTCGAAATTATCTGATGCAAACATGTCAAATCAAGAGAATACGCTATTGGGAAGATGCGTTTGATGGAGTGCAATGCCCGGCAATGACCCTGATCTATGAAAAAAACACTGACCTTTTTTCCCTTAAGGGTGTAGAGATCGTTTCTCCTCAGAAAGTATTTACCATTGCTAAGCAACGAGCCGCCGATGCTGACCTTTGGAATTTCGATCTCACTGATGCTGAGGTGACATTATTGGAGAAGTTAAACTCATCGGTGGATGTCGCCTATTTAAAACACAATGCGGACTTTGCGCTGGGAATTGTCACAGGAGATAATAAAAGCTATCTATTTAATAGAGGGGATAACGAAAAGAGCGGCGAAGAATCCAGCAGTTATGAACCGATCTATCGGGGAAATGATGTGTATAAATACAAATGCCTTCCTGCTCAATATAAAATCGAATTTTCTCCCCATAGATTTCAACAGATTGCACCTATTCAATTTTACCGGGCCAAAGAAAAGTTAATTTATCGCTTCATTGGTAGAAGCTTAGTTTTTGCCTATGATGATACCCAGTCATTGACCTTAAACAGTGCAAATATTCTAATCCCTAAAATAGAGGGATTAAATATAAAGTATATCCTGGCGGTATTGAACTCAAGGATAGCCCAGTACTTTTACAGCCGCCAATTCAAATCCTTGAAAATATTGCGCTCTCAGCTCGAAAGCATCCCCATTCCGGTAATAAAGCAAAGAAAACAAACTCAAATCGTTAAGAAAGTCGAAGCTCTGTTGAGCATCAATGATCCTATAGAAGTGAATAATCTTTATAATGACATTGATAGGCAAATCAAAGACAGTTTTGGCTTGAAGGAATCTGAGTATGAGCATATAAAGGGCGAATTAGTGAAGAACAAGCTGCTTTTGTGGAAATAGGGTTTTGGCTATCACTGGAAGGGCAGTTCGTGCAGCACAATTCATATTACTCGGTTTTAGCGATATTTCAGGCAGAAAAATATTTGCTTTATTTTATGATTGACACGTAAGCCCCAGCATGATAATATAACTAAGCGCTCAGTTGTGAAGCCGCATTTTCCTAGGGAAAATGGAGTTAAAAACTTGCGCAAACAGGCGGTTTGACATTTGAAAGCCAACCTGCTAAACTAAGTTACTGTCACGAAAAAAGTGGCAAAAAGTGGTCTTTGAAAACTAAACAACAAGGAACAGCCAATGACTCGTCAAATGAGAGTAAGAAATTTGAGCAATCAAATGTTCTTCATAAATTTTATGGAGAGTTTGATCCTGGCTCAGGACGAACGCTGGCGGCGTGCCTAACACATGCAAGTCGAACGGACTGACACCTAACACCGAGTGCTTTTGGATACTGTGGCTCATAAAAG
>NZ_FRDN01000020.1 GCF_900143285.1 Desulfitobacterium chlororespirans DSM 11544 | reverse complement strand
TCCGTTCGACTTGCATGTGTTAGGCACGCCGCCAGCGTTCGTCCTGAGCCAGGATCAAACTCTCCATAAAATTTATGAAGAACATTTGATTGCTCAAATTTCTTACTTTTATTTGACGAGTCATTGGCTGTTCCTTGTTGTTTAGTTTTCAAAGACCATGGACGGTCTGGGTGTCGCTGTAGCCACGGACGGCGAGAAGCGACCAAAGACCATTTTTGTTTTTGCCACTCATTTGTGACGGAATTACATCTTACCACTTCAGCTTCTCAAAGTCAACAGTTAATTTTTAATCACTTAAAGCTCCGAGGGTTTTAGAGATGGTTTTTGCAATTAGGCCCCAGTGGCGACATTTATAGATTCTAGCAAAGCCACTTGGAAAAGTCAACATCTTTTTTAGAATCTATTTTTTGAGAATTTGGCGTCGCGACTTGTCTCACGGCGCTTAGTCATAATACCATCGCGTCACTCATAATGTCAACACTATTTTTCTAATTTTTATAAGGGACCTTTCGCTGCCAATAAATACGCCCATGGCACTGGTTAATGTATCCATAAATACTATCTTTTATTCAAGATAGATATCCTTAATCTATGCTCAATACCACCTAAAGTTGAAAACAGCAGCATTATAAATCTATGCTGCCGTTAATTATCTAAATATCTTTGACCTAAACCAGCTTCATTAAGTAGTAATTCTTTTTCCCCCGCCGAATGACGATAAACCGATTTTCGATCTTGTCCAGCTGCGCTACCGTAAGTGTTGTATCAGTCTGCCGAATGCCATTTACATATACCGCACCGCTCTCCATAGACTCCCGGGCTTGTCTCCTGGAGGATACTGCACCTACCTTGATCAGGGCATCCACGAGCAGCATTTCCTGATCCTCCACATCTGCTGAAGGTACGTCACTGAAGCCTTCTTCCACTTCTTTAGCAGTCAGATTGGCTATCCCGCCGGTAAACAAAGCCTGGGAAATCTTCTCTGCCCGCTCACGGGCTTCAACCCCATGAACCAGCTCGGTGACTTCCTTGGCCAGCATCCTCTGGGCATTCCGTTTTTCTGGTTGACTCTCTACTTCCTGAGCTAACCCCTGAATTTCTTCAATGGAAAGGAAGGTAAAGAAGTTAAGGTACTTCACCACATCCCGATCGTCGGTATTAATCCAGAATTGATAGAACTTATAGGGTGAGGTCTTGTCCGGATCCAACCAGACCGCTCCGCCTTCTGTCTTGCCGAACTTGGTTCCATCGCTTTTGGTGACCAAGGGCACCGTCAAGCCGTGAACCTGACGATCTTCTCCCACAGACATGCGGCGAATCAGATCCGTCCCGGAGGTGATATTCCCCCACTGATCGCTTCCACCAATTTGCATCTCACAGCCATAAAGTTCATTGAGCTTAAGAAAATCATAGGACTGCAGAATCTGATAGCTAAATTCCGTAAAAGAGATCCCCCGACTCATTCTTGACTCTACAGATTCTTTAGCCAGCATGCTTCCCAAAGAAAAGTTCTTCCCAATATCCCTCAGAAACTCAATTACATTAATAGTTCCCAGCCATTCATAATTATTGGCCATAATCGCCGGATTCCCAACTCCCTCAAAATCAAGGAAGCAACTCAGTTGCTCTTTAATACGATTGGCCCATTCCTGAACCACTTCCGTAGGATTGAGCGTCCGTTCGCTGGTTTTGCCGCTGGGATCGCCAATTAAGCCGGTACCCCCGCCCACCAGTGCAATGGGGCAATGTCCCGCAAGTTGAAAACGTCTGAGCATTAAGACGGGCAGCAGGTGTCCAATATGTAAACTGTCCGCAGTCGGATCAAAACCACAATATAAGGTCATCGGTGATTCAAGACGCTTATACAATGCTTCTTCGTCTGTTGTTTGATAGACTAAACCTCTGGCTTTTAAATCATCGAGAATATTCATGATTTTTATTCCCCCCTAATTCTTATTATTATACTGTTTTATGACCTTCATATCAACTTATAAAGGCTGTGTCGCAGATCATTTCGTTCCACTTTTGTCCATAATTTAAAGCCTTGAAATGGCCTCTGCATTTGCCCCATAATATAGAGATTTTGTTAATAGCGAAAATATGTTATAATTCTGCTGTGACAAAGTACACTTTAAATGGTGTACTTTCATCATGTTCGTCACCTAAGTAACACTAAAGAGTAACCAAATTATTTAATTCAGGAGGGACAAGATATGGCATCTCCCCCAAAAAGAACTCCACCGAAAAGGCCTCGAAAGAAGAAACGTGTTTCGAAGTTACGGGTCTTTTTAGTGAGTTTTGGCTCCGTATTCACATTGGCTTGTATAGCCTTATTGATTTATGTCCTGTACGCTGTCGCTGGAACTCCGGATTGGCATCCCGATACCTTGACCAACCAAAAACAAACATCCTTTGTTTATGATATGGACGGGAATCAAATTGCTGAGCTCCATGCCGCGGAGAATCGCCAGATGGTGGATTCATCAGGGATTCCTCAACTTGTAAAGGACACCTTTATAGCTGTGGAAGACAAACGATTTAACGATCATTTTGGTGTGGATCCCATCCGGATCGTGGGTTCCTTTATTGCTGACTTAAAAAGTCAGTCCTGGAGAGAAGGTGCCAGCACCATCACCATGCAGCTGGCCAACAATGCCTTCATTGAGAACCCTCGGGAAAAAAAGCTGGCTCGTAAAATCCAGCAAGCAGCCCTCGCTATCCAACTGGAACGGGAGTACACCAAAGATGAAATCCTCACCTTCTATCTTAATCGTATCCCTTTCGGTGAATCCTCTTTCGGTATTCAGGCTGCCGCCAAAACTTATTTTGGCAAAGAGCTTAAGGATCTAGAGCCTGATGAAATCGCTCTTCTTGCCGGATTGCCGCAAGCTCCCAGCGGTTATAACCCCTATTATCATCCCGAAGCGGCCAAAAAACGCCGGACCATTGTCCTCGGTATTATGAGAGATGCCGGCTTCATTACGGCTGATGAATATGAGCAATATAAAGATACACCTTTCGAGCATGTGGAAAATGTCAAGGCCAACCGGGCCGAATCAGAAAAACCGATATTCGCCGGTACCAATTATAGCTATCCTTATTTTGTCGATCATGTGATCGAAGAGCTCATCAATGAGCACGGCCTTACAGAAGACCAAATCTTCAACGGCGGCTTAAGAATCTACACCACGGTGGATACAAAGATTCAGGCAGCAGCTGAAAAGGAATTTGCCAATGCGGCAAACTTCCCGCAAAGTGTGGATGAAACCCTTGTTCAAGGTGCTATGACCGTTCTCGATCCCAAGACAGGTGCCATTCGAGCTTTAGTAGGCGGCCGGGATCACAACACAGCCCGGGGATTCAATCGAGCCACTCGAGCTAGCCGTCAACCCGGTTCAACCGTTAAGCCTCTGGTTGTTTATGCCCCAGCTCTTGAAAAAGGCGGCTTTTTCCCAGGCACAGTCCTGGATGATATGCCTGTGAAGTATAATGCCGGCAATGGTCAAGTATGGGCTCCCGTCAACTACGACACCGAATATGCGGGTTGGCGCGGTCTCATCACCATGCGTTTTGCTGTGCAGAACTCTGTCAACGTCTATGCGGTCAAACTCATGAACCTGGTAGGTATTGAATACAGTTGGAACTTTGCCAAAAACAGTCTCGGTCTTCCCCTAGAAGAAGGCGATAAAGTACTGAGCTTAGCTCTAGGAACCAATCAGATGTCCACCTTAGATATGGCTTCCGCCTATGGCGTGTTTGCCAATAACGGAGTTCGAGTAGCCCCTCATGCGATAGAAAAAGTTCAGGACTCTAACGGCAAAGAGGTTTTCGTTCCACAAATCACCAAGGAAAGAACCATGAAGGAAACCACCGCTTATCTTATGAACAGCATGCTGCGCAGCGTCGTCACCGGCGGAACAGGAACTCGGGCTCAGATTGGCAATTGGGCTGTTGCCGGTAAGACAGGCACTACCTCTCTGGATCCGGATATTTACGGTTACCGCACCGGTAATCCGGATGCCTGGTTCGCAGGCTATACGCCCGAATATGTAGGTGTGGTCTGGATGGGCTATGATAAAGATGATGAAACCCTAACTCACTATCTCCACAAAGTTTACGGCGGCCAGTACCCTGCCCAAATCTGGAAGAATGTTATGACCGCAGCTCATGAAGGCTTGACCGTACAGACAGAATTCAAGCAACCTTCCGGTATTGTCGGCGGTGACTTCGATACTAAATCCGGATTAATACCCAGCAGTCTGACTCCCAAGGATTTTATCCGCAGAGAAATTGCCGCTCAAGGTGATTTTCCCACCCGTGTCAGTGATGTTTGGGTAGAAAAAGAAATCGATAAAGATCATCCAGAATATCTCGCAGGCACAGGTACCGTTAATAAAGAGAAAAAAGTATTCCTGAACATCACCGGTCGTGATTCCGAGACTCCTTGGCCAAGCGATGAACAGCCTTACAAAATGCCCGAAAAAGAGTATAACGAAACGCCACCTCCCAATGAGACGACTTCTCCGCCAGCAGGGGATCCCAGTATCCCTGTCCCGACTCTGGGAGCTGTGGCTTATGATGCAGCCCAGAGCTCGGTGACCATCCCTGTCGCCTACCCCGAAGGAAGCGAAGGGCTCCACCTTATCGTTTATGTAAAATTCCCCGACCATGATTTTGTTCAGCCATTCTCCCCTGATGCCCAGCCTGGAGGATCGAATCAGATTCACATTCCATTAAGCATAGAAGGTGAACCGCTCTCACCAGGTAATTATAGTTTCTGGGCATGCTTACAAAGCCCCGAAACCGGAGCAACCGGTAACCCCTCCCCAGTGGCTCTCTTGACCATTACAGACTAAAGAATAGTAAAAAAGTCCGTGTGAAATTTGGTTTTCACACGGACTTTTTTTATGGGCTTTTTCTCTTGTTATGTGTTTAGGATTCAACGCAACTTATGTTTAATAATGCCCATCCCTGGCTTCTGACAAAATTACTTCTTCTTAATCGCCAAGAAGTAGATTACCGCCAGAATAACGATGACTCCACCAACAACAATCCATGGGCTCATAGGCTCATGGGTTTCTGCAGGTTGTTCGGCAGGAGTCTCTGCAGGTTTCTCCGCAGGTGTTTCTGCTGGTTGTTCAGCAGGTGTTTCACCCGGGGTTTCTGCAGGGGTTTCTCCCGGAGTCTCTCCTGGGGTCTCAGCCGGTGTCTCTTCACCACCGTGAGTACCTTCTTCGTGGCATGGTGTACAGGTTTTCCCATCCGGACTCAAGTCAGGATAAGCGTTCGTGTTCGCTGCCGAACTTAAGAACAGTCCAACGGAAAGGCTTAAAAACAGCGCAAACATCAATAGGAACCGACCTTTTTTACTCATTTCTACTCACCCCCCTAGGTAGTATAATATCATTAACAACTTGCACGAACAAGTACGTTCTTCGAATAATCCAAAAACTTTTTCCAGGCGGGTAGAGATGCCCACAATTATTTAACCACTCTTAAATCAGGATGCTCCTGCAGCTTATTATAAATTGTCTTTCGGGTTACTCCTAATTTTTCAGCTGCTGCAGTGACATTACCGCCGACGGATTTGAGTACATGATCGATAATCATAGCCTCAGCCGTGTATAAGAGCCCTTGTTCTTGTTTCTTCAGACCTTTAGCCAAAACATCCTCTACCAAGCCTTTGACTTGATAGTTTTGATAAGATTCTTGGATTCTCTTAGACAAATAATCAACCTTCAGAGTCAAACCGGCTCCCATCAAAATAATAGCTCGCTCAATCGAGTGCTCCAACTCACGAACATTTCCCCGCCAGGAGTAATTCTCCAGAGCTTCCACAAACTCTTGAGCCATTTCAACCGTTTGCCCCAGACCATATTTACGAGAGAATTTGCTGATGAATTCTTTCGCTAAGAGCAAAATATCTTCCCTGCGTTGTCTCAAAGCCGGTAATTCAATGATGAAGGTACTAATGCGGAAATAGAGATCTTCCCTAAATAGCCCCTTATCCGACTCTTCCAGAAGGTCCTTCTTCGTAGCCGAGATTAAGCGGATATCCACAGGAATCTCTTTGGTACTCCCCACCTTTTGAACTTTCCCTGTGGAGATAACCCGCAGAAGTTTAATTTGATCCTGGACAGGCATACTTTCTATTTCATCCAGGAACAGGGTTCCCCCAGAGGCGGCTTCGATCTTGCCTATCTTCCCCCCTTTCAAAGCTCCTGTAAAGGAACCTTCCTCATAGCCAAAAAGCTCGCTTTCCACCAACTCCGCAGGAATAGCCCCGCAATTAATGGCAATAAAGGGTTTCTCCCGCCGTGGACTGGCTGCATGAATGGCCTGAGCGAACATTTCTTTCCCTGTTCCATTTTCCCCGAAGATCAAGACCGGAACAGAGGTGCCTGCCACATTCAACCCGATGGACTTTGCTTCATTTAATTCAGCATTGTTGCCTACGATATCATCAAAGCTATATAAGCCAACCGTGGTCTTGAAACCCTGAGAATTCTCCTGAAGCCGTTGGGCCAATGACTGTTTTTCTTCTACGATAAGTATCTTGCTTGTTTCGAAGTCCTCATAATCCAAGATGTTGCTGTTTATAATCAAGGTCTTGCCATCTGCTTTAATCTCCTGGCAAGCAAATCTAGAATTCCAGTCCTCCTGAGAAAAAAACTCGCTAACCTTTTTTAAAGAGTTCTTCCCTTTGCTTAGATTCACCAGGGTTTGAAATTTTTCATTATAATGTATGGATTTCTTACTATTAATATACGCTACACCTTGAGGAAGCAAATCAATTATATCCTTGATCTTCTTTTCATGCCTCTGGGTCATAGGCAAGTAAAGGCGGTCAAAGACTTGGGCAAGGTAAGTGACTAACCAAAACGCATCCTGAGTCCTTTTTATATCCTTTAAACCAATATGGATCCCTCCCATAACTTCACCTTGGTGATTGTGTATGGGAGCAGCTGTATTCACCCCGTTTTCAGAAGGCCCGCATTGATAACTTAAGGGACTTACTAAGGCAACAGGAACATTTTCAGCCAAGGCTATGGCAGTAGCATTTGTTCCCACAGTTCTCTCCGAACATTCTCCGATAAGATTAGCAAAGGGACTTCCCAGATCATCATAGATATGTTTGGTTAAGCTCTCTTTTGCTGAAAAGGTAAAAGTAAATCCCTGATAATCGATCAGTTCGAGAGCCTGTTTGATAAAAAAGTTATAGCGATCCAAACACTCTATAAAACGGTTAAGATCTTGGCTTTTGGACTTATCTATTGGGTGATGGCAAGGTTTTTCAAAGGGATTCACTCCGTACCGCTGACTCCGTACCCATGAATTATAAACCACTTTGGGAACAGTGCCTGGATCCACAGGTTTGCCCTCCATAAAAAGCTCCCGCTGATCTCTGCATTTTTCCAGATAGGCTTTTTCTGTTCCTTGGCTTATCCTTTGCAAAAGTTCATGAACATGCATAAGGCTCCCTCCATTCAACATGTACGGTGAAGCAAGCGCATATATACTTGAGCCAACTTTCACAACTATTAAGGCGGCTCGGATCCCTTTTAAAATGTTATTCTTTCTTGATTATACTATCTGGGCATGAATAAAACCATAGAAATATCGTTTGCCGCAAGGAAAGGTTAGGCCCCATGTCTTCAAACCACACAACATGGGGCATCCCTCTGTCTATGGCTAAACCTTATTTCCCAGCGATATGTTTTCCGGCAATATAGCCGAAAGTACCGGCTGAGGCAATTCCGCCTGTATAAACTTCTCTGAAAATACCTGCACAAGGCGGGCAGGCATAGAGATTAGGAATCGGGGTTCTCTGGACATCAAGAACCTGAGCATTTTCGTTGATGGCAACCCCACCGAAGGTGTGGTAGATATTCGCGGTTACAGGTACAGCATAGAAGGGACCTTGGGCGATCTTATTATGATTGAGCGCCCTGGGAACTTCAAGACTGTCCGTAGCACCGCTATCAATGGCCTTATTGTATTCGTTGACTGTTTTCAAAAAGGCCCCCTTATGCATACCATGGATTTCCTGGCACTTTGCAGCCAACTCCTCAAGAGTTGCACCTTCTACAACCTTACCCCCCTGATCCATATACATCTTAAGAATCGCTTCCGACCCTGCCGCCTTGTCATAGATGGCCTTGTCCCCAATCATAAAGGCCATCGCTCTTTTTTGCTTTAACACTTCTTGAGGGAGTCTGGCGTATTTGGCTTCGATGGGAGATGTCTCATCTGCAAAACGTTTACCTTGAAGATTGACTAGAATACCTGTGGTCTCATCAGGGAAAAGAAAGTTGACCCACATGGGAACAGCAGGACGCCCACCGCCGATGCCCGGCAGGCTTTGGGGATCGCCGGCGCGCTTTTCCTCATAGAGCTCCGGCTCATCTTCCACCGCCGGTCCTGGAACAATACCGGAAAAAGTCCCGGAGAAGGTCGAAAAGCTTCCCTGGGTCATAGCTCCAACCCCTTGAGCCATCAGCATTCCGCTGCCCGTATTATAAGGAGTCCCCATGTTGCGGGCCACATCCCCATTAGGTCCAATATACTTAGCCATCAATCCCTTATTGGATTGGAACCCACCCGTAGCTAAAATAACGGAACCAGCCTTAATGAAGATGGCCTTGGATTCACCCTTCTTAATGGCTTGAACACCGCAAACCATACCGGCTTCATCAATGACAAGGCGCAAAACCCGTGTCTGGGTCATGATTGTACCGCCCTTACCTGTGACAAAGTTCGCTAAAGCATCAAAATAGGCTTTATGCCTAAGATATCCCGCTTCACCGGAGCCTAAGCCATAGTCATTATTGAACCCCTTGCCGCCCGGATGCTTTTTAAGAGGAATACCATTCTTCTCCAGCCAAGGAAGGTATACTTGTCTAAAGGTTTCTACATACTTTTTCGCAAGTACAGGATCATGCAGATCTTCAGTGTGCTCTTTGTATTTTTCCCATGTATCTAGACCCCAGGAATGGATGGTACCGCCTGAATATGCGGAGCCACCGCCGAGAAAGGCACTGATTTCGCAGAGAATGACCTTTTTGCCCTCTTCTGTGGCAGCGGCAGCAGCACTTAACCCACCATTACCGCCACCGACGACGACGACATCCGTTTCCTGATCCCATGCTTCGGGAGCTGACGCCGGGGCAACTGCCTCGGTATTATTGCAGCCCACTAAAAAACTGGATCCAGCCACAACAGCGGCACCTGCAGCGGCTCGTTTAATAAAATCTCTTCTGTTAATGGTCATTCCGATTCCTCCTAAAATTTAATAGGATTACTTAATCGTGGTCATTAACTTGTTTTTCCTTTTGCGCTCCTTTGGTATCATTTCCATTGCCTTTTCAGGCCTTATCGGTTTATTTCCGATTTCCCTCCCCTCTTGATGTTTTGTCGAAATTTCTAAACTCGGAAGAGCAAGACTGAGCAACTTTTTATAATGCAAAAACCATGCCAACTCTCTTTTTGATACAACTTGTTCAAAATAGTACTTAAACAAAGCTTTTGGGAACTTTATGTGAATGTCTGACTCATGATCAGCTTGTGAAAAAATTACACAAGCCGATCTTTGAGTATTTTGGGAACAGTTACTTGTTGTATTAAGAATTGCAACATTTGGGCATTCATTTTACCACTTTATTTTCCTGTGTCCTGTTGGGCATTGCGCCCTCATAGCGTTTAGCCATCCTTTTGCAGAATATCTTTTAGGGGGTATTCACCATAAAAAAGAAGAACCGGTCTTCCCGGTTCTTCTTTTTTCTTGCTCTATTCCTTGCTTTCAGCCGGCTCTTCTTTCTTGCTCTCAGCCGGCTCTTCTTTTTTAGTTTCGGCAATTTCCTTTTTCTTTTTCTTGCCATCATCGTCAGAGAGATCGGTGGCATCTTTAAACTCTTTGATACCTTTACCTAAGCCCTTGCCCAGTTCAGGGAGCTTCCCAGGTCCAAAAAGAATCAGAGCAATAACCAAGGCAATCACTGCAACAGTAGGAGTAATCATAGCAAATGTTACCATATCGTCACCTCAAGTCAAATTTTCATATACATGCATTATATACATATCCGGCATGAAAAATCCAGAAAAAGTTCTATTATTTTAATTCCACGACGGTTACTCCAAGATCTCCTTCCCCATGCTGTCCTAAGCGGAAGGATTTGACATGGTGATGACCGCGCAGGAATTCATGAATCCCCTGTCTTAACGCCCCTGTCCCTTTGCCATGAATGACATAGACCTGGCCGACTCCTGTCAGTACGGCGTCATCCAGGTATTTATCCAATTCATAGCCGGCCTCTTCCACCATCATCCCCCGTAGATCGATTTCCGTACGGATGGTTTCGGCTTTTTTCATACCGACTTTCCCCTGTCCGCCTACGGATCGAGTGGGTTTGGCGGCTTTCTCTTCCTGGATCAGCCGGATTTCACTCAGAGGAACATTCAGCTTAATCACTCCTGCCTGGACGAAAATCTCGCCCGAATCATTGGGCAGCTTAAGGACCTGCCCTTTTTGCCGGAGCTTAGTCATATACACCATCTGTCCCAGTTTAATCTCTTGAGGCTCCACTCCATGAGGAGTTTTCAGCGGGGTATCCTGATCCCCCACCTTAGTGGACAATTTGCGAATCCCCTTACGGGCCTGCTCAATAGCCTGCTGATCCTTTCGCTCCTCTTTAAGAGCCAGCTTCAGATCATCAATAAGCCTTTCTGCTTCTCTCCTTGCTTCCCTGACAATCTCTGTGGCCTGATCCTTAGCCTTGGCCATAAGCTCCTGATAGTCATCCTCCAGCTTCTGAGATTTCTCCTTCAGACCGAGGCTCTCCTTCTCAATGGCCTGCCGTTCCTCACGGGCCCGGCGTTTTTCCAAATCAATCTCCCGTTGAGTATCCTCAAGGTTTTCGATTAAATCGGCCACCTGCATTTCCCGCTCCGTAACAAAGGTTCGCGCCCGATCCAAGACCCCTTCCGGCAACCCCAGCCGTCCGGCGATATAAAAGGCATTGCTTTTGCCGGGAATCCCAATCAGCAGGCGGTAGGTAGGTCTTAAAGTCTCCGAATCAAATTCTACAGAAGCATTCTCCACCCGCGGTGTATTGTAGGCAAAATTCTTTAACGCTCCATAGTGGGTGGTGGCCACAATTCTTGCTCCCCGTTCATGAAGCTCAGCGATGATCGCCATCGCCAGAGCTGAACCTTCCGTAGGGTCGGTGCCCGCTCCCACTTCATCAAGGAGGATCAGGGAACGCCAATCGGCTTTTTCCACAATCTCCACAATATTCTTCATATGACCGCTAAAGGTACTTAAGGACTGTTCCACACTCTGCTCATCCCCGATATCGGCAAAGATCTGAGTAAAGACCCCTACCCGGGAGTCCGACTCGGCGGGGATATGCAAGCCACACTGAGCCATAGCCGCCAAGAGTCCAATGGTTTTCAAGGCCACTGTTTTTCCGCCGGTATTGGGGCCGGTGACCACCACCGTATCGAAGCGGGTCCCCAATTGGATGGTTAAGGGCACCACCTTTCCTGTCAGAAGAGGGTGCCGCGCCTGGACAAGGCTTATCTCCTGCTTTTCGGTAAGAATCGGTGCTCCGGCATTCATTTCTTCACTGAGCCGTGCTTTAGCCAGAATGAAATCCACCCGGGCCAGGGCCTCGTGAGCATCGGCTATGGCCTCTGCCTCCCCTTCCACACGGGCTGAGAGGAGTAAAAGGATCCGCTGAACCTCCCTTTGTTCCTTAAGGACCACTTCCCGCAGCTCATTTCCCAAGTTGACCACAGCCATGGGCTCAATATAAAGGGTCGCTCCACTGGCCGATTGATCATGGACGATACCTTGAAAGGATTGGCGGTATTCCTGTTTGACCGGGACCACATAGCGTTCCGAGCGTTGGGTAACAAGAGGGTCCTGAAGAATCTTTTGGTAGGCGGGGTTGCGAATGATGCCATCTAAGGTTTCCCTGATTCTGGTCTGCAGGCGGGAGATGCCCCGGCGCAAATCCGCTAAAACAGAAGATGCTTGATCCGCTACCTGACCATCCTCCGTAATACAGCGGGTAATCTCCTCCTCAATACCCTTGGGCAGAATGACCTGTTCCATGATCCCTTTAAGATGAGGAACCTCCGCCTTACCTTCCTGAAAACCTTGCTTGATGATGCGGGCTGCTTTTAAAGTATCCCGAATCTGCAGCAGCTCATCTGGTGTTAAGGTTCCTCCCTTTAAGCACCGCTCCACTAAAGGCCGGATTTCCCGGGCTCCCCGCACCGAAAAAAGCGGGTTAATCCTCAGTATATCCTTGCCCTCACCGGTTTCCTCCAAAGCCGCCCGCACCAAATCCAAATGAGAGTGGGGTTCCAATTGCTCTGCCAATTCCCGGGCCCGCGGCATAATGGACTGATTGGCAAGACGTTCTAAGATTTTATCAAAATCAAGTTTCCTGATCACCCGTTCATTGAGTACCATATTCTACGGTATTCCTCCTTCTTTAACGATGCCCGCCTGACTTAAAGCACTCCTCTAAAATAATGTCCTTTGGTAAACCCTTCTGGGAAACGCTCTGCCAAGTATGCATTGGCCTTTTCGGCCTGCTCCTCTGAGATGCGCTCCCCTGCAAGTGCTCTCTCCCAACCTTCAAGAAAGACTCGTACCGTATCGCGGATCTGGACAGGATTGGCCCGATCCAGCTGCAAACGAATCCGCTGAACACCCATTTTGGCAATGCTTCCTAATTCCTTGTAAAGATTCAAGCGCTTCACATTATAAAGATGCATCCGACAATCCAAATCTGTTTCGATGGGGAAGTCATAGTTGAGCCGATCTCTCAAATAATGGGGTTCCTTCACACAGGGCGCCGTACATTTTGTTCCTTTTTTGCCTCCCAATGTGGCACCCACAGGGCAATACTCACTGACCATCATCTCCAGCTCCCCAAAAGCAAAGACTTCTGTCTTGGGCCAATGGGCCAGGGGCTCAATCTGGCTATGTTCAAGCTCTGTAGATAAGGTTACCCCTTGGGCCCCTAGACGGAATAGATGGGCTACCGCGGCCTCATTAAAGATATTGACAGGATAATCCACCTCAAAAGGCCAGTCCGGATCGATAGCCTTCACCATTTCCAGCTCTCCCAAATTCGCGACCATGATCCCGGGACGATCTTCCCAGGCCTTTACCTTAAGCAAAGACTCATACCACCAAGCACTTTGCTCTTCGTTTAAAATCCGCGGCAGGCGCAAAAGGCAGTTTGCTCCCTGTTCTTTGCAAAGCCTTACACCGGCCCGGATGTCCTCCCAACTCATCCCCTTACGGGAACGCCAACGCTCCCCACCCAGAGCAATTCGCCTTGCCCCGGCTTTTAGAGCTGCCTTCACCCCTTCCAGATCGCTGACAGCAACAGTCAAGCGCCTTGCTGCTAAAGAGGCAGCTTTGCTATAACTTCCGGACAGCTGATCCTTATGGTGCTGAGCTTGCTGAACCTGCTGCTCTTGCTCAAGTTTAAGGCGATTTTGCCATTCCCTCAGGCGCTGCTTATATTCCGCTCTGGTAACCCTTTCTTTCTGGAGAGACTTATGGAGCAAGCCTTCAACGACAAGCCTTCTCATCTCATTGAGTTCACTGACCGGAAGCATAAGTCCTTCCTCCACCTCCAGGTCCAACTCTTCCAACCAAAAAGGTGTTGTCCCCAGACGATTTAGCTGTTGGAAGGCGTACTCCTGAGTTAAAGGGCGTTTCATGGCCTGCTGAGCCGGAGTAGCTGAATCCACCCGGACATGTTTGTCCCGCTCCCAAGCCTCTAAGACCATCAGCTCTCCGATGGAGCCGGATAGACGCATTTTCAAGGAACGCTTGCGCCGCTCCTTGCCCTCCTGAAAGCTCTGGCGGGCTTTTTCCATCAATAGCTCATCATGAGTTTTAAATACCCGATCTCCGGGGTGGGATTTGCCCGCAAATTCGATCTGAACGATATCTCCCGGCTTCCCTTCCTCGATCTCCCTCTTGCCTTGCCAAACCTTCTGGACCGTAATCCCTTCCCGGCCCCGGCTTGTCCAGACCTCGATTCCATCACCGGGTCTGAGGTACGCCTCCAGTTTGATCTCCAGCTGATTGCCTCTATTCTGAACAATCCTGCCCAGACGAATCCCTCTATTGTTGGGGCGGGCATAGCTCATCAGCTCCGCTCCAGGGTGATTATGAAAATAAGCCTGAGAAAAATCCCGGTTAAAAATCTGTAAAAGTTCGGTCTTTTCCTCCCCTGTCACCCCTGACCCAGAGTTTATACCATCCTCTTCGGAAAGCACATAATCCAGAGCACGGCGATAAATTCGAGTGACCGTAGCCACATACTCCGGCCTCTTCATCCGTCCCTCCAATTTTAAGGAGTAGACCCCACACTCTTTTAAAGTATGAATCTCCTCCACAAAATTCAAATCCCGTGGACTTAGAAGGTGATTGCCTAGGTTAGCCTCAGCCAGCATATCCTTTTTCTCCTCATTCATCAGCTGATACGTCAGCCGGCAAGGCTGAGCGCATCTTCCCCGGTTGCCGCTGCGGCCGCCAATATAACTGGACATCAGGCATTGCCCGGAGTAACAAATACACAGAGCACCATGGACAAACACCTCAATCTCCAGAGCGGTCTGGGCAGAAATGGCTTTCATCTGCTCCGCCGTCACTTCCCGGGCCAGGACCACTCGTTGAAAGCCCAGTCTTTCCACATGACGAACACCCCAGGTTGTATTGATGGTCATCTGGGTACTGGCATGGCGCTCCATCTCCGGCAAAACACTCTGAATCATTGACCCTACGCCAATATCCTGAAGGATCAGAGCATCAACCCCAATCTCGTATAAGCTGTATATATAATCGTAAAGCTCAGGAAACTCCTGATCGGCAATCAAAATATTCACCGTCACATAGACCATCGTCTCCCGCTCATGGGCATACTGCACCACCTGCCGCAGTTCATCCAAGTCAAAGTTAGCGGCACTGGCCCGGGCGTTAAAGCTCCTTCCCCCCAGATACACTGCATCGGCCCCATTCTCTACCGCCGCTTTAAAGGCCTCATAGCTCCCTGCCGGAGCCAAGAGCTCCATAGCCTTAATCTGTGTCATTCAATAATTCCCTCGTTCCTAATATCATCCTCATAATCTACGGCGTCACACCCTACTTCACGCCCACCCTCTACTCTCTATAATACACCTTTTTAGTTTATCCAAAAAGCTGAAGAAAAGCCTTTTGAAATCATTCAGTTCACCTTCTCCCTATGATACTTCAATTATACAAGAAAAATGGAACAGCACCTCATTTATCTTGAGTTGCTGTTCCAACTTTTCGCTATTTCAACAATCTTAATTTACTATAAGCCCGCGGCCGCTGACAGGGCCTTAGTAACTGCTTCCTTGAGAGCCTTACTGGTTAAGGTCGCACCGGATACACCGTCAACAGCATTGACAGCATCTTTGGTACTCAGGCCGACAAACTGTGCGGGTAGCTTCTCAATTGCATTTGAGCCGATTCCCTCGGTCTCACTTTGTGCGAGCACCTCGACACCGCCGATTTTATCGCCATCCATAGTCACGCGCACAACAACGTCGCCGTTAATACCGGTCCCTTTCCCAATATACTGATTTTCGCCGGCCGTATACTCGGCTGCCGTCATTTTGGCATCTGTGATCTGGCCAGGCATGGTCGGTGTGGACGCTACAGACGTCTCCGCTACATAAACCGGCAGCGCATCTTTTGGGGCAGCCGCATTTTTTCCCGCAATGCGGCCGAAGGTGAAGCATTCGGCAATATTGGTACCACCCTGATACATGCAGACTGTCACGCCACCGCACTCGCCGGCGCTGTACAAATGGGGGATCGGGTTACCGTTACAATCCAGCACCTCCGCCTTCTCGCTGCGCTTCGGTCCGCCCTGGGTGTTCAATATGGCATTGAGCATGTAGAGCGCATAATACTTCTTGCCGTCAAAGGCCCGCATAAATTTTGAATCGCGCCCAGCCTTGTAGTCGCGGCCGTTTTTGGCGAGACCTGCTGGCTCAAGTCAAGAAGAAAATCAAAAAAGTGCACTTCAACGCTGCCCTCGCTCTAATATCATTCCCATGATCCCCGGTGTCACATCCTCCAGCCGCTCCCACTGCGGCCATTCCACCGGCTGGTTGGACCAGCCCAGAGCAGGAACCGGATTCTGAGTATGACCTTTAACGCTAAAATCCTCTATATTTCCATGATCACTGGTTAAGAGCCAGGTCACATCCTCATGACGAACCAGGTCCATAAAGCCCCCGATAAACTCGTCGATCTGTTCAATTAAGGCCACCGATTTCTCCCAGTCCTGTTTATGACCGCGCACATCGGTCTGGAAGAACTCATACAGGGTAAAGTCATAGTCCAACGCCAGACGGCCCAGGTTTTGCCCTGCTTCGTAGGGGGCTATCAGCGGTATATCCGCTTCCGGTTCCAGCTCCCTGAGAATCTCATTGGTCATATCCTGATAGACCCCTTTTCCCTGCAATAGATCCCCCAGCCTGCGTAAAGGCACCCCGCCTGCCAAGGCAGATAAAGTAGAGGCAGTATGTCTCCTCTTTCCGGTAGCTATAATCTCGTCGTAATGACTGGTAAACGTATTGGCAAAAGTCACCTTCTTGCCTTGGTCTGCTAACTGTTTAAAGATGGACTTTTCTTTGATAATCTCCGCCAGCTTTTCATTGGGATAAGCATTAAGGTGAAAACCCAGTGCCTTCGCTCCATTAATTCCTGTCCATAAAGTAGTCTGGCCTGTAGCACTTTGCGGAATTCCAGTCACACCGAGGGAAGCATCCAAGGGCGCAAAAAACACATGCTCCGTCTTAATCCGGACCTCATGTCCCCAGAGAAAACGGCCTCCCAGCAATCCATCCAAATGAGGAGTGTGGGCAGCGGCAATAGGATTATCCTGCTCCGTGCCCAACCCAAAACCATCAAGGAAAATCATCACAAATTGCATGAACCCACCCTCTGCTCTATCTAATATACCTATTCAGTTTATCCAAAAAACTGCAGAAAAGCCAGTGTTTAGCTAAACTAAAGCCGCGCCTTCACTAAGTTCCTCAAAATAAGCCCTATTCTCTATCTCGAAATTATAGATATCCTTTGCATTCTTTTCTGATACCGATTCCAGACTTATGTTCATACTAAATCCCTCCTAGCACCAGGTTCTTTCCAAAACAGCGTGATTATAACACCCAAAATCATCACCATCATAGCAAAATAGAAAGGATAATCCATGTCTATATCAAACAATATCCCCCCGATAATCGGACCAAAAATATTCCCCAGGCTGGTGAACATAGAGTTCATGCCCCCTACAAAGCCTTGCTCATTCCCGGCAATTTTTGAGAGATAAGATGTTACCGCAGGCCGGAACAGATCAAAGCCAATAAAGGCCAAAGTCGTTACCAGCAGGATCCATACATAGGAGTGAACGGCGGTCAATAAGAAAATAAGGACTCCGGATAGAATCAGACTATAGCGAATCAACTTAACTTCACCCCAGCGCCGGGCAAGCCGCTCAAAAAGCAGGACCTGGATTAAAGCTCCCAGCAAAGCACCTGCGGTAATAACAAAAGCAATTTCCTTGGGAGTAAAGAAAAACTTGCCATCGACGAAAAGGGCGAAGAAGGACTCAAAAGCCGATAAACCAAAGGAGGCAATCAGGATCAAGGTGAAGGCAATAAAGTACATGGGAGCCAGCATGCGCTTAATGCTCGACTTAAGCTTCGGAACCTCTGCAACGGTTTCATTGGATCGCTCCGGCTCCTTCAGGAAAATGATGGACAGTATTGCCGCAACAGCACCGAGGGCCCCGGCAAAGAAAAAGGGAGTGCGTGTGCCATAATCCGCTAAAAAACCACCAATTCCCGGCCCGATAATAAATCCGGTGTTGATGGCAGCCGACATATAGCCAAGTGCTTTGGGCCGCATTTCCAATGTTGTGATATCCGCAATAAAAGCCGTCACCGCAGGCATGATTAAAGCTGAGCTCACACCTCCTAAGATCCGGGCCAGAAACAAGACTTCAATCTCTTTTCCTAAGCCAAAGAGCACTTCAGAGAACCCAAAAAGAAATAAACCGGTCACCAACACCTTTTTCCGGCCCATTTTATCAGCCGCTTTACCAGCAAAAGGTGAACAAATCAGCTGCGCTATGGCAAAGGCAGCGGTCAAATAGCCCACTACAGTGCCGTTCACTCCTAATTCTCTCATCAGCGTCGGCAGGACAGGGATGACAAGGCCGATGCCTAAGAAGGCAATAAAAATATTCGTAAGCAATAATGCTAAAACGGTCTTCTGCTCATTCATGCTGTATCTTTCTCCTCAAAATTCATGTAATATATCTCTGCTCATGCTCAATAATATAAACCCTCTAGCAGCTAGAGGGTCAATAAGAATTTGCAAATATCTTTCCTTAGAGCAATTGCACCTTTAATTCAACCATGAATTCTTCTTTTTGCTGAGAGTATCTTGTTGGCATAAACAGATCATAGACATGATCGGCTGCAGGAAGTTTGTTAGTACGAATATGATGATATAACCGCTGATAATGCTCTATATAACGATCTGGATGATACTGAAAAGCAATGCCTATGAAACGGCTTTCCGAAATCAGGCGAATATTTCTCCTATAGGAGGGATGACCGTTCAGACGATCGGTCATTAATGGAGTAAATATATGGGTACATCGAACCTCATCCATCGAGTTATAGTCGAGGAGAGGGTATATGCAGCCATAATGGCTGCTTATTCTACTGCCTTCCGATTCCACCAGCTTAATCAATTCACCGTAATAGTCATTGGGAATATATTGCGGAGCATAGTTTTCGATAGGCAGTGTAAATATCTGCAGATCTTCGGTTTTCTCAAAAACATCCATAGCCAGGGCGGTCTTCATTTGCTGCCGGAGCTGCTTCTTTGTTTGCAGCAGATTCTTCTGAATTTCCTGCAGTCCCTGTATTTTACCCTCGATAATATCCTCTTGATGCTCAAGGAAGCAAAAAAGCTCTGCAGGAGTATAATTCAGAACAGTTTTTATCTCCGCCAATGGTGTGCCGATAAATTTAAGGGATTTAATCATATCCAATATATATAATTGAGATTCTTTGTAATAACGATAATTGGTCAGCGGGTCCACATGCGCCGGTTTGTATAAATCAATCTGGTCATAATAATGCAAAGTGGGGATCGAGATATTCGCAAGTTTGGCTACTTGACCAACGGAATAATACTGTTCTTTCATTGCTCCTCCAATGTTGGATCGTACCTTATCAGGTGAGATCCCTATATAACTAGGCTCTTTTTAATCAATACATCCTTTTTTAGTGTATCCAAAAATTAACCAAAACGCCAGCTCTCCGCAAATATTAAAAGCCGGGATGCCCTCACATCCCGGCTGTAGAAAGAAACCCGCAGCCAAAATAATCACTTCCTGACAGTGTCTGAAACAATTCAGGGGTTACTGGCTGACTTTTTTGGCCAACTGAGAGTCCAGTACCTCTTTGGCAATCGCAACAAATTCTTCATCCATAACAGAAAACGCTCTGCCTTTCCGGCGAATAAAACCAACATAGAATTGAATCGGCTCTTTGATCGGAATTCCTGTTAAACCGGACTTATGGAAAAACGACTCGAGATAATCCGTGGTTAAACCGATGGCGATGTTTTTATTTACCATATCCCGGTACATGTCAACATTGGTTGTCTGGAGGATGACGCTCAGATTTTTGACAGTACGGCCAAAGAATAAGTCCTTATTGACTTCATCACTATTATAATCGGAGGCAAAAAGACAGATAGGGTATTGGGCTATCTCCTCGAAACCAATGGCAGAAAGCTTGGCCAGGGGAGAGGTTTCCGAGACGAGGACCTGCAGATAACAAGTATGAATCGGTTCAAAATCAAACATCTGCTTGAACTGATCCGTAATATAATATTCCGTCAGTCCGACCAGCCCAATTCCATCAACTTCCGAAGGATTGGCAAGGGTTTGCATCAAAAGGGTCAGGTTCTGTTCTTTTGTAGCCAGCTTGATCTTGGATTGCTTGTGCAGTTTTTTCAGAATCCTGGGCAGGAAAGTATTTGCCATAAATGGATCGATATAGAGGAACAATCTAGTTGTATAAGAAGCATTTTTGTCCTTTTGAAAGGACTGCAACTCTTCTTGCAGTTCCTGGTATTGCTTCACGAAATCTTTAGCCCTGGCCAGGATGCACTCTCCTGCCGCAGTAAAGGTAACTCGATTCCTATTATTGTGAAGTATTTTTACATTCAGTTCCTTTTCCAGCTGCTGAATTGAATAACTGATTCCCTGCTGAGACATAAAGAAATATTTCGCTGTCTGGGTGATGGAACCGGTCTCAGCCAGACTGATGAGATATTCCATTTGTTCAAGCCGCATTGTACTGCGCCTCCATACTTGTAATTTCTATCACAAAATTTTCTTAAAGGCTGTCTAAGGATTCTTTGTTGGAATTTCCGGATTCCCTCCGGGATAATACAAGTATACTCGATTCTTATAGTGGCATCAACAAATCAAATGAGGAGGAGAAAAAATGGAAAACATGAACCGAAGAAATTTCTTGAAAAAGGCCACCGTTGGTGCGGCCGCTTTAGCAGGGGCAAGTATGTTGACGGCCTGCGGCACCCCTGAAACCGTTAAACCGAACTCCGACACATCGCCTGCCGGCAGAAGCTGGGATTATGAAGTGGATGCTGTGGTGGTCGGCGGCGGACACGGCGGCCTCTGCGCGGCAGCTACAGCGCTGGAAAGAGGCAAAAAGGTATTGCTGGTGGAAATCAGCGGCATTGTCGGCGGCGGCTCGGCTTGGTCCGGCGGGATTCTCCATACCTTCGGCACCCAAACTTATGAAGAATATCTGGAATACAGCGAAGGTCTCCATGATCCTGTCCTGGGTAAGCTCTTCTTTGAAACCTTTAAGGGAGAGTTTATGCCCTGGGTTCAAAATACGGTAGGCGCACCTGTCTATATCATGGGACCGCAAGCAGGGCCCAACGGACGCCCTCAGGATAAGGTACCCAACTCCATTGGTGACAAAGAGTGGAAGATGGGAAGCAAAGAAGACAAAGGCTATGCCGGTTTGCGGAAGTACTTTAAGGCCATTGAAGACTATGTGAAAGCCAAAGGCGGTACCGTCCTGCTTAAAACAAGAGGTCTTAATCTGATCACGGACGGCGAAAAAGTCGTAGGCTTAAAGATCGTGACCAAAGGGGAAGAACCCAAATATGTCAAAGCGGGCGCTGTTGTGCTGGCCACCGGAAACTTCTTTGCCAACAAAGGCTTACTGACCCAGTTTGTCGGCCCTTATGCCTACAGAGCCAAAGTCATGGGTGTCCCTTATGCAACAGGCGACGGTATGAGGATGGGGCTGGGAGTCGGCGCTATGCTCAGTGAAGGCTTAAGCACCTGGTCGGGAACCCTGGTCTGTGTCACTCATGGCAAGGCGGTTACGGATGATCCGGAAGCTTATGAAAAAGTGATTGAAACCGATCCCGACAATATGCCCGGTATCAATAAAGGACGGCCTAATCCACCTTGGTTTGGAACCGGCACGGTCCTTCCGGAATTGGTTCCCGCTATCGTAGTTAATCTGAACGGCAAGCGCTTTAAGGATGAAGCCCATCCTATCGACTCCAAATATCCCCGCCTCACCGACGCGGTCCTCGTTCAGCCTGAAGGAATGGCCTTTGTCATCGGCGACCAGGCGATGTCTGACGCCGGCGCAGCCGCTATGATGAAAATTATCAAGGACGAAGGGGTAAAGGTCGTCGAAGGCGCTACCCTGGAGGAATTTGCCGCGAATATGGAGAAGGCCGGTGTTTATAAGGCCAACCTGTTGAAAACCATCCGCGAGTACAATGAGGCTATTGATAAAGGAACAACCATGGAACTGGAAGTGCCCAGAGAGTATAACCTGAATAAAATCAGCACACCGCCCTTCTATGGCGTACCGGTCACAGGGCAAGTTTATTGTAACTTCGGCGGATTGGCTATCAATGAAAAAGTACAGGTTCTCGATCACCAGAAACAGCCTATCCCGGGTCTCTATGCCGTTCCTCCGGCAGCCGGCGGCGTTATGAGAAGTATCTATACCGGAAGTATTGCTCTGGCCGGTACCTTCGGCTGGCTGGCAGGAAAACAGGTGTAAATTTGACGTATTAGAGCAGTCAGAGGGGGAACATCTATGAATAGAAAGACAAACAGATTTCTTTTGCTTATGACCTTATTTTTAGGGCTTTCCTTGGGGATTTTCTTCAACGCAGCCACCACCAACGCTTTTCCTGACTTGAGTGAAGATGGTGTGACCTGCACCCCTTGCCATGAAGAAGGGGCACACGGCGCTTCCGGTGAACCGGCTGCTGAACCGACCACTGAGCCGGAGCCGGCACCATCAACTCCGGCACCTGCACAACCGGCTCCGGCACCCCAAGAACCTGCGCAGGAATCCCCGCAGGTTGCCGAGGAGCAGCCAGATTCTGCGAATACAACAGGTGCGGTGAGCCCTGCCTTAGTTGTTGGTGTCGTTGTGCTTCTGTTGCTTGCGGTATATTTCTTTACTTTTAAGAAACGCAAATAAGAGACAAACAATTTATATGAAGAAGAATTAGTAAATCTGGTTCTTCTTCTTTTTTTACTCTTTGCGACAGGGCCTCAGGGCCCTTTAATACTGATTCAACCTTAGGCTCCTTATGCAATATAAGAAAAAAGCGTAACTCCATAAATTACGCTTTCCCAGTATTGCTCTAGTTTTCTATTCTTCTTGCGCTTCAATGAGCTGCATGAGAGTTTCTTGTTCTTCCTTGATTTTTTCCAACTCGTCGGCCAGATTCAGCGCGGCCAGAATTGCGATTTGGTGAATGGCTAAGCGCGGTGTCCGTTGGGCAATGAGACGCATCTTTTTATCCACTTCACGGGCAACCTTCAGGATATGCTCCGGGCTTTCCTGTCCGCGAATCACATGTTTTTCCCCAAATATCTCAACAATGACCTTTTCATTTTCTTCAGCCATATGACACCCCCCAGATACTATACTACTTTCTCCAGGCAGCTCCAAATTCCTTTTCAATCCCTTCTAGAACTTGCTGGTTTAAGGCATTGACCTCTTCATCCTTTAAAGTTCGATCCAAGGCTTGATACTTCAGCGCAAAAGCCAGGCTCTTACGATCTTCGGGAATAGGTTTGCCGGTATAGACATCGAAGATATTCACCTGAACCAAAAGCGCTCCTCCCAGCTCCTTGATCCGTTTCATAACGTCCTGGGCGGAGACCTCCAGAGGTACCACTACAGCCAAATCCCGCTGCATCGCCGGGAACTTCGGAATGGAGAAGGCTCGGATGGTCCGCTTGCCGGCCTCCAGCAGGGGAGCCACTGCCAATTCAAAAATCAACGCCCTTTCCAGTTCCCATTCCTTGCCTATAGCAGGATGAATCTCGCCCATCAAGCCGATCTTCTCACCGTTGAGGTAGATATCTGCGGAACGTCCCGGATGGGTGAGCTCCTGAGCAGTGGGCAGCCGGTACTCGAACTCCAGGCCAAACTCACGAGCCACTTCCTCCAGAATCCCTTTCACCGTATAGAAATCATACTCCGTTACCGGGGTCCGCCAATGGCGGGAGGATTTGCCCCAGATCACCCCGGCCAAATGCAGCTCCTCTTGTGGAAGCTTGACCAAGGGGCGCTCCTGGCTCTTATAAATACTGCCCATCTCAAAAAGACGGATATCCAGGTTCCTGCGGGAGATATTCCGGGCGGCGATCTCCATAATGCTGGGAAGCAAAGCCGTCCGCATCACACTTAGCTCTTCCCGCAGCGGATTCAGCAATGGAATAGCCTGATCCATATCTCCAAACTGGCGATCGGCATCGGGGCGAGTGAAGGAATAGGTCATAACCTCATTCAGACCCAAACGAACCAGAAGATGGCGGAGAGTGCGCTTAAATTCCTGCTCAGGAGTCCTCCGCCCCTGAGTCTGATCCCCCTGGGGCAAGGTCGTGGGAATCCGATCATAGCCTGTCAAACGGGCCACTTCTTCGATTAAATCTTCTTCAATAGTAATATCGGAACGATAGGTAGGAATCTGAACCTCATATTCCCCATCCTTTTCTTGATAAGGAAAACGCAAACGCTTGAGAACCCCGGTGATCTCTTCCTCAATAAGAGCAGTTCCCAGGAGGGAATTGGCTTTTTCCACAGTAAGGGAAACCGCCGCAGGCTCTGGGAGCTGCCCCGCTTGTTCAACAAAGCCTACCGGTTTTCCGGCTCCCAGCCGAATAACCAGCTCAGCCACACGGCCTAAGGCCGCTGCTACACCATGGGAGTTGACCCCTTTTTCAAAGCGATTGGATGCCTCTGAACGCAGTCCCAAACGACGGCTGGTGCGGCGAATGCTTACACTGGAAAAATGAGCGGATTCCACGAAAATTCTTTTGGTGGAGTCGGTAATTTCACTATTTAAACCACCCATGACTCCCGCCAAGCCAAGAGCCTTTTCATCATCAGCAATGAGCAGCATTTCCGGATCAAGCTCCCGCTCTATATCATCAAGGGTCACCAGCTTCTCCCCGGTCTGAGCCCGGCGCACATGGACGGCGCCGACGATGGCATCCCGATCAAACGCATGCAAAGGCTGTCCCATCTCCAGCATAATATAGTTGGTAATATCCACAATATTGCTGATCGGGCGCACTCCCGCTGCTTTTAGACGTTTCTGCATCCACTCCGAAGAAGGCTCAATCTTGACATCCTCTACCACTAAGCCGGCATAGCGCCGGCACAGCTCCGGCTCATCCAGGATAATCCGGGCCTCAGGATCCACCGGATAATCCGGGCCTTGGGACCCCTCCGCCCATGCAGGCAGATGGAGATCTCCTCCGGTCAAAGAAGCCACTTCCCGTGCCACATTCACCATACCCAGACAATCGGGGCGGTTGGGATAGAGCTCCAGATCCAGGACGCAGTCCCCTTCGCCAAAAACGGTATCTAAAGTTGCCCCTAAGGGAGTCTCCTTTTCCAAGATAAGAATACCGCCTTCGCTGCGCGGGTCCCCTAAGCCGGAGTCCAAATGCAGTTCCTCAGTGGAGCAGAGCATTCCTGAAGATTCCACTCCCCGCAGCTTGGAGATTTCGATATGAACCCCATTGGGCAGCGTGGTTCCCGGCAAAGCCACCGGGATTCGATCCCCGACCAGCAGATTCTGGGCCCCTGTGACGATAGTGGTGGACCCGTCTCCTAGATTCACTTCACAGATCCACAGCTTATCCGCATTAGGATGATGCTCCATACGGGTAATCTCACCGACCACGACTGCCTCCAGCCCTTGATTCAGATACTCGACGCCACCGACCTCAATCCCGCCCCGGGTCAGGATCTCTGCTAAATCTTCGGCAGACTGAGCGATATCCACATATTCACGTAACCATTCCAAACTGACCTTCATACCCCTGCCTCCTTAAAACTGCTGCAAAAAGCGCAAGTCGTTATCGAATAAAAGCCGCATATCTTCAATGCCGTACTTCAGCATGGCGATCCGTTCTACACCCATACCAAAAGCAAAGCCTGTTAATACTTTGGAGTCATAGCCGCCCATTTCCAGCACCCTGGGATGAACCATACCGGAGCCCAGAATCTCAATCCAGCCGGTGCCTTTACAGATCCGGCAGCCGGCTCCGCCACAAAGCATGCAGGATACATCCACCTCAGCACTGGGTTCTGTGAAAGGGAAAAAACTGGGACGCAAGCGAATCTCCCGGGACTCCCCAAACATCATTCTGGAGAAGCTTAAGAGGATTCCTTTCAGATCCGACATACGAATGCCCCGATCCACCATCAGCCCTTCCACTTGATGGAACATCGGAGAGTGGGTAGCGTCGTCATCGTTGCGATAGACTTTGCCGGGGCAGATGATTTTGACAGGAAGCTGGGGCCGCAGCTTCTCCATGGTTCGTATCTGAACCGGTGAGGTCTGAGTCCGCAGGAGGAACTCTTCGGTGATATAGAAAGAGTCCTGCATTTCCCGGGCGGGATGATCCTTAGGCAGATTCAAAGCCTCAAAATTATAGTAGTCACTCTCAATCTCCGGACCTTCAGCAATCTGGAAACCCATTCCCAGAAAAATCTCCTCGATTTCTTCGATGACCTTGGTCAAAGGATGCTGATGCCCCCGGGGCAGACTTACGCCAGGCAGACTGATATCCAGTTTTTCCTCTTCCAGTTGTTTCAGCATAACCGCTTGGGACAGCTCTTCCTCACGACGAATCCAGGCTGCTTCCAGAACATCCCGGGTCTCATTGACCACCTGGCCAAAAATGGGCCGCTCTTCCGGGCTTAAGCCCCCCATCTTCCGCAATTGAGCGGTGAGGGAGCCTTTTTTGCCGAGAACCTTAACCTTCAGCTCCTGCAGCGCTTCCAAAGTCGAGACCTGCTGAAGCTCTGCCAGTGTTTCTTCTTGAATACGATGAACTTCCTGTTTCAACGAAAACCCTCCTAAGTTAAGATTTAACCTTTGACTCAATCCACCCTAAATAAAAACAAAAATTCTCATCCCTAATAAAAGGGACGAGAATAACTCCCGCGGTACCACCCTGGTTCAGCTCAATGATGAGCCGCAGCTTCCTACTCCGCTAACGGTGGAGACCGGGTTTACCTATTCTAAGTTCAGCAAACCACTCTCAGGGGAAATTCAACACCTCCGGCATCGGCCGGAAATGAGGACTCCTCTTGGTTAAGCTTTCAGTCTTAGACTTAACCTCCCTGGAAAGAAAAGCTCCTTTTAACCTGATCATTGCATTTTCTTCATAGCCAGATTGTTGTTCAGAGTGTACTGCCTATACAGCAAGTAGGCATTTGGGGAACCGGTTGCCTCAAAAATCTTCCATAACCACTCTGCGGGTGACATGGTTAAGCCCACCTTTCGGTCTGGATTCTTAAACCTGTTCATTGAAATTATAGCACCACCCGCAGCCGTTTACAAGAAAACCTGGTCCAAAAGCCGCTATTTTCAAGTTATACAAGTGACGGACAACCACTGAAAAGCAGGTTTCCTCACATTCCCATTTGTTTAAACAGCCCCAGCTCCTGGGCAATATCCAGATTCACCATCAAGACATTAACGGTCTCTTCCCCGAAAATACCAAGAAATTTACCCTGAGTATTCTCTTTCACGATAGTTTCCAGCGTTTCCTGGGATAAGCCGGTCGCTACAGCCAAGGCCGGTATCTGGACTGCGGCCGCTGCGGGACTGATATGCGGATCAAGGCCGGAGCCGGATGCGGTCAGTAAATCCGTAGGAATATCCTCCTTCTTTAAAATAGGATTCGCCTCCAGGAACACCGCCATATCGGCCTCCACACGTTTCACCAGCTCAGGATTAGTCGGGGCATAGTTCTTGGAACCGGAGCCCACTCCTGTATAATTGCCCTCCTCTTTATCCTCCTGTGTGTAGGTGTTGTAGTTCACAGCGGAAGGACGGCTTTTCATAAACCGGGCATCTGTGAAATCCTGTCCGATAAGCTCCGAACCTACGGCCTTACCATTAATGGTGATGAGGCTGCCCTTGGCCTGACTTGGAAAGATCAGTTGGCTGATCCCCGTAAGCAGAAGGGGATATGCCAGCCCGCAGATCAGAAACAGCGCTATTGTCACCAGGAAGGGCCTTTTAATTCCCTGCCAGAATCCACTCATTTCCATAACCTCCTCATTATATCTCTATCATAACCCCAGTGCTGTCAGCACCGGGGTTATGACGAGGTCGATCAGCTTAATGCCCGCAAAGGGTACCATCACCCCGCCCAGCCCGTAAACCAGCAGATTGCGCGACAGCATCTTCTCCGCGTGCATGGGTTTGTATCGGACACCCTTCATGGCAAGGGGGATCAGGATCGGAATAATGACCGCATTGAATATCAACGCGGACAGGATCGCGCTGTAGGGGGTGGACAGGGCCATGATGTTGAGCGTCCCCATTTGCGGGATGACCGCCATAAACATAGCGGGAATGATCGCAAAATATTTGGCGATATCATTGGCGATGCTGAAGGTAGTTAATGAGCCGCGGGTGATCAAAAGCTGTTTCCCAATCTCCACCACATCCAGAATCTTGGTCGGGTCGGAATCCAGGTCCACCATATTGGCGGCTTCCTTGGCGGCGGCGGTGCCGCTGTTCATGGCAATGCCCACATTGGCTTGGGCCAGGGCGGGCGCGTCGTTGGTGCCGTCTCCGGTCATGGCCACAATCTTGCCCCTGGCTTGCTCGGCTTGGATAGCCTTGATCTTATCTTCCGGCTTGCATTCCGCAATGAAACTGTCCACACCGGCCTCCTGGGCGATGGTGGCCGCAGTCAGCGGATTATCGCCAGTGCACATGATGGTTTTGATGCCTATGGCCCTGAGCCTTGCGAAACGCTCCACCAGTCCCGCCTTGATGGTGTCTTTTAAATAAATGACCCCCAGAATGCGCTCCCCGGCGCAGACCACCAGCGGCGTTCCGCCCAATTTGGCAACCTCATTGACCCGGGACCCCAAATCCTGGGGAATAGCGCCGCCCAGCTCCCGCACATAGTTTACAATCGCGTCGGGGGCGCCTTTGCGCACCCCGGTGCCGTCCGGAAAATTGACACCGCTCATCCGCGTCTGGGCAGTGAATTCCAGGAACTCCATGCCTGGGCCGGCCTCCTGATATTCGCCGCTCAGGCGCCCGCCAAGCTCGACGACCGATTTCCCTTCCGGGGTATCGTCCTGCACCGAACTGAGCACGGCGCAGCGGATCAGTTCCCGTTCCTCCGTATTGCCCACGGGGATAAACCGGGCAGCCATCCGGTTTCCATAGGTGATGGTGCCGGTTTTGTCCAGAATCATAGTGTCCACATCGCCGCAGGCCTCCACAGCTTTTCCGGACAGGGCGATGACGTTAAAGCGGGTTACGCGGTCCATGCCGGCGATGCCGATGGCGGATAGGAGCCCGCCGATGGTCGTAGGGATCAGGCATACGGTCAGAGCGATCAGAGTGGAGATCTGCAGGCGGACCCCGCTGTACAGCGCCATGGGGTAAAGGCTGACCATAACGATCAGGAAGACGATGGTCAGACTGACGAGCAGTGTGTTCAGCGCGATCTCGTTAGGTGTTTTCCTGCGGGAGGCACCTTCCACCAGCGCAATCATTTTAGCGAGGAAGGATTCCCCGGGATTGGCTGTGATCCGGATCTTCAGGCAGTCGCTGACCACCATTGTTCCGCCGGTGACCGACGCAAAATCACCCCCGCTTTCCTTCAGTACAGGCGCGGATTCCCCGGTAATGGCCGATTCGTCCACTGAAGCAATCCCTTCAATCACCTCTCCATCGTTAGGAATAAGCTCTCCAGCCTTAACCAGCACCATATCGCCTTTTTTGAGCATACCGGCGCTCAGGATGGTTTCCCCCCCGTCGTCACTGAGGATGCGGGCCTGCATATCCTTCTGAGTTTTTTTAAGACTCTGGGCTTGGGCCTTGCCCCGTCCCTCGGCCACCGCTTCCGCGAAATTGGCAAACAGCAGCGTAATCAAAAGGATAGCCGCTACAATGGCGTTAAACAGCCGCAGGTTGCCTCCTTCATCCCCAAACAGGTTCGGCCAGACACAGAGCAGCAGTGTCACCACAAACCCGATTTCCACTACGAACATGACAGGGTTGTGCATCATGTACCGGGGATTTAATTTTGCAAATGCTCCCGGAAGGGAGGATCTCAAAATGTCTCCGGTGATTAACTTTGATTTCTTATCTTTAGGCATAAAAGCACCCTCCTAACTCCACAGGGTCATATGCTCAGCAATCGGGCCAAGGACCAAGGCCGGGAAAAACGTCAGCGCGGCAATGATGATGACCACCATGAGCAGCGCTATGGTAAACGTCCTGGTGTCGGTTCTTAAGGTGCCGATAGATTCGCTGACCGGCTGTTTCTGCATCAGTGAGCCGGCAATGGCCAGCGCGATGATCATGGACAGATAGCGCCCGCAGAGCATGACCAGCCCGGTGGAGATATTCCAGAAAACGGTGTTGTCTGCCAGTCCCTCAAAGCCGGAGCCGTTGTTGGCTGCTGAGGACGCATATTCATACAATACCTGCGTCAGTCCATGCTGGCCGGGATTGGTGATTCCCGCCAGTCCCGCCGGAATCGCGACAGCCAGCCCCGTGCCTGCCAGAATCAGCAGCGGGTGAATGATAATGCCCAGTGCTGTCAGCTTCATTTCTTTTCCTTCGATTTTTTTAGCCAGATACTCCGGCGTGCGGCCTACCATCAGCCCGCAAATGAATACAGTCAGAATCACGTACAGGATCATGTTCAGCAGTCCGACCCCTTTGCCCCCGAACACCAGGTTAAGCATCATATTGATCAGGGCAGCCATGCCGCCCAGGGGCGTCAGGGTATCGTACATGTTGTTGACGGAGCCGGTAGTAAAGGCGGTGGTCACGGTGGTAAACAGTGCAGATTGGACCATGCCGAAACGTGTCTCCTTGCCTTCCATATTGCCCAGGCTCTGGATCAATCCGGCCCGTTCCAGCAGGGGATTGCCGGCCTGTTCCGCCGCTAAGCAGACCACAGCGCCTACAACCAGGAGGATGAGCATCACGGCTAAAATGGGCCTGGCCTCACTGCCGGGCAGGACCTTTCTTTCTTTGCCCTTCTCTCCCTCCCCTTTGCGGCTGCGGACCATGTGACCGAAGGCAACAACACAAGAACCGGGCAGAAGCATCATGGAGAGCATTTCCACCATGTTGGTAAACACATTGGGATTTTCCAAAGGCGCGGCGGAATTAGCCGCGAGGAAGCCGCCCCCATTGGTTCCCAAATGCTTGATGGATTCCAGCGCGGCAATGGGGCCCATGGCGATGTCCTGATATTTGCCCTCGATGGTTTGAACCGTCACATTGGGCGACAGGTTCTGCACAACGCCCTGGGACACGAGCACCAGCCCAACCAGTAGGGAAAGCGGCAGGAGAACCCGGGTTATAATCCGGATGAGATCCGCATAGTAATTGCCCATGGTCTTAGTTCGGCCGGCAAGGCCGCGGACAAAAGCCATGGCGACGGAAAATCCGGTGGCCGCGGAGGTGAACATCAGAAACATGATGACCGTCATCTGACTCAGATACGTAAGCCCTGATTCGCCGGAATAGTGCTGGAGATTGGTATTCGTGATAAAGCTGATCACAGTATTGAAGGCGAGGCCAGGCTCCATGGCGCCGACACCATTGGGATTCAGGAACAGAAGCCCCTGAATCCTCAAAATCAAGTACCCGGCCAGCGCCATCATCCCGTTGGTCGCCAGCATGGCCAGAATATACTGCCGCCAATTCATTTCTTGCTTATCGATGCCACATAGACGATATACCCCATTGTCCACCCGATCAAAAACCGGATCGGCAAAGGTGTGTGCTCCTACGGCAATATGATAGACATATTTCCCCATGGGAAAGATGAGAGCAACAAAGACTGCCAGCACCAAAAACATTTGCAGCATATTTTTCCGCCGCCTTTCCGCTAAAACTTTTCAGGATTGACCAGGGCGTACACCAGATACACTCCCAATGCCGCAATAATCATTTCCAGCAACAGCATCCAAACCATCCTCCTCTATGCTTTTTCAATAAAGTTTATTTCTGATTTAGTGTAACCTTTTGGGCATTAGGTTAGGGTTAGGGTTTCTGCGGGCGAATTAAAACGGAATTAAGATTTTTAACGCTCATGATCAAAACCAAAAGTTCAAAAAACCAACTCATGCCTTTAATAAGACATGAGTTGGTTTTTTGAACTAAAAGTTAGGTGCATTCCGGTTTTAGGAGTCAATATCAGAAGCATTGCCCTCATCGCCCACCCGCAGCATCCGGTAGCCGACGCCGATATGGGTTTGAATATACTTGGGCTGGGACGGCATTCTTTCCACCTTCTTGCGCAGGGTTGCCATAAAAACCCGCAAGGCGGGAATATCGCTGGTATAACTGCCCCAGATTTCATGCAGGATAAAATTATGGGTCAGCACTTTGCCGACATTTTTAGCCAGCAGGCATAAAAGTTTATACTCAATGGGAGTCAGGTGTATCTCTTCCCCGTCCAGCCAGGTACAGCCTGCCGCATAATCAATCTTCAAATTTCCGTTGGTAAAGACCGAAGCATCCTTTTGCAGCTTTTCCCTGTCATAACGGACCCTGCGCAGGCTGACCCGGAGCCGCGCCAAGAGTTCCTCCACACTGAAGGGCTTAGTCAGATAGTCGTCTGCTCCGGCATCCAGAGCATCGATTTTATCACGATCTTCACTGCGGGCGCTGACGACGATAATGGGCATATTGGACCAGACCCGGATCTTTTTAATAATATCCACACCGTCTATATCCGGAAGTCCTAAATCCAGAATCACCACGTCCGGCTGCTTGGAAACAGCCTCCAAAATCGAACCTTCGCCCGTTTCAGCCGTATGATATTGGTAGCCCTGGGTTTCCAGGGTTGTGGTAATCAATTTGCGGATGGCCTTATCATCCTCCACCACCAGGATCGAAGGCTTATTCATGAATATTCACCTCCTCTGCCTGCAAGGTAAAGCCAAATACGGTCCCCTGAGGGAGATTATCCTGAACATAGATTTTGCCGCCATGGGCGTCAATAATGGCTTTGCACAGGTAAAGGCCCAAACCCAGGCCGCGCCGCCCATCCCCACGGATGTCACCGGCGGTATAGAACATATCGAACAGTTTGGCCTTGGCTTCGTCCCCTATACCGGGGCCGTCGTCGGCAACTTCCACCAACACAGTCTGTCTTTCCTGTCTTGCTGAAATGGTGATATGGGATCCAGGCGGTGTATATTTCACAGCGTTATCCACCATATTGATCAAAACCTGGATAATCAGCCGGGAATCCATTTTAGCCATCAGCAGATCGTCAGCCACCCTGGTTTCTAATTTATGCTCCGCGCTGTTCCGCCTGATATGCAGCAGCGCTTCCGCGATAACCTCCTCCAGAAGCTCTGACTGCATATTCAGGTTCATTGTGCCATTATCGATGCGGGTAAGGGCCAATAGGTTTTCCACCAGATTGATCAGCCAGATGGAATCGCCGTAGATATTGGTGTAAAGCGCCCTTTTTTGGGTTTCACTCAGCACTTCGGAATTCCCCAGGAGAACACCCACGTTGCCGGAAATACTGGTGAGTGGGGTGCGCAAGTCATGGGAAATCGCCCGCAAAAGGTTGGCGCGCAGCTGCTCCTGCTGAACCTGCAGAGAAATCTGTTTCTGCGTTTCGTTCAGCCGTTCTTTCTCCAGAGCCAGCGCACACTCACCCAGCATGGCGATCATCAGACTCTTTTCAAAAGCCTCCAGAGGTGCTTCCTTATCCATGACAATTCCCGCGACAGCGAGAACTGTGTCGCCTCCGCGCACCGCCAGGTACAGGCATTGGGCGGCGGAAAGGGTGTTGGTGGCGGCGCCCGCCCGTTTATTGTTTTTATAGACCCACTCGGCCACCGCCCCTTCGTCCGCCCCGAGATAAGTTTGGGGATCAACTGCTGAGTCTTTCTTGAGCAAAACCAAGGGTTCCGCCAGAGCAGTCTGCCGTATCGGGTAGAAAATCACGGTCCTATCCAGCAGCTTTACCATCTGCTGCGCTGTTGCACTCAAAATATCCGCTTTATCCTTGGCCTGCTGCAATTTGCGGCTAGTTTCCAGAAGCACCTCGGTGCGGTAAGCCTTTTGGGCCGATTGACGGGCCTGCTCCTTAACCTGCTTGGTCAGGGTCCCGGTGATGAGGGCAGCCGCCAGCATGACCAAAAACGTGACCGGGTAACCCGGATCAACCGCCTCAAAAGAAAAGCGGGGATCCGTAAAGAAAAAGTTAAACACCAGCACGCTCAAAATCGAGGATACCGCGCTGTATATCCGGCCTCTCGTAAGGATGGCATTGAGCAGCACCCCTAAAATGTAGACCGTAATGATATTGGCTTCACTGAAGCCCAAGGAAAAAAACCACAGCCCAATCAGCGTACAAACAAGCAAAATCCCCGCGGACTTTGCCGAGTCGATCGGCGACAGTTCCGAGGGCCTGAGCAGCTTGGGAGACCGGAGACGAAAAGATGACTGGGTGTCGGGAATAATATAAATATCGATGGTTGGTGCCAGAATGGTTAATCTGTCAACAAAATTGGTTTTGGGCAGCCATCTCCTTATATGCCCGGAGCGTCCCATGACGATTTTGGAAACACGGCTTGCTTTGGCGTATTCCGCGATCTGCGCGGGGATATCCTCCCCATACACGGTGGCGATTTGGGCGCCGAGCTGTTCGGCCAGTCTTAGATTTTCGCTCAGTGTTGCCTTGCTTTTATCCGTCAATTCCTGGGTACCCGGTGTTTCCACAAACAACGCCGTCAACGCGCCGTGAAAAGCATCCGCCATTCTGGCCGCCGTGCGGATGACCTTGGCATTGGAGGGAGCCGACGAGAGGCAGACTAAAATATGCTCGTTGGTATAAGGGCTGCCGGTCTTTGACGGTTCCCTGTTCTGCACCGCCACCCGGTTGACCTGATCCGCCGTGCGGCGCAGGGCGATTTCACGCAGCGCGATCAGCTTTTCTTTCGTAAAAAAGTTAGCAAGGGCACGCTGCGCCTGTTCTTCGCAGTAGATCTTTCCTTTATGCAGTCGCTCAATCAAGTCACTGGGCTCGATGTCCACCAGTTCGATCTGATCGGCGCTGTCAAATACACTGTCCGGGATGCGTTCACCTACGGTAATACCCGTGATGGAGGCCACAACATCATTGAGGCTTTCGATATGCTGAACATTGACGGTGGTATAGACATCGATTCCTGCCTGCAGCAGTTCCGCCACATCCTGATACCTTTTTTTGTGGCGGCAGCCTCCGGCATTGGTATGGGCCAGTTCATCCACCAGAATAAGCTCCGGCCTCCTCCGGATAGCCCGGTCCAGATCAAATTCTTTCAAGCGAACTCCTTTATAGGCTATTTCTAAAAAGGGCAGGGCCTCCAGCCCTTCCAAAAGAGCCATTGTCTCCGGCCGGGCATGGGGTTCAATGTAACCGGCCACCACATCAACGCCGTCTTTTTTGGCTTCATGGGCGTCATTGAGCATGGCGCAGGTCTTGCCAACACCTGCCGCATAACCGAAATAGATTCTCAGCCTGCCGCGCCTGATTGCCATTCAAATACGTCCCTTTCCAGTAAAGTTACTTTTTAACAGCAGTATAGCATAAGCAAAATCAGTATAGCGTTATGATTTTACCGATTGGCATTAAGATCATATTAAGATACCCGCGCACTACTAAAGCATAGCAGTATGCCCAGATCAAGCTCATTATGTTTAAGATTCTTGCATTCCATCACATAAATTAATGGTGTCTTTATGCGGCTGATTTTACCTTTATACTATCTTAATATAAAAGCGGCTATACTAAAAAAATCTTGGATACTCATCACACTGCAGCCACAAAAAAATGCCACAAATTAAATTGTCACATGAGGGGATAAAAAATGAATAAGGCAGCAACTATCTATAAAGAACGGCCCTTAACCTTAGCCGGCATGCTCGTAACCATCGGTGTTGTTTACGGCGATATCGGAACTTCTCCTTTATATGTTATGAGGGCGTTAGTTGAAGGAAACGGAGGCTTGGCTTCCCTTACCAATGAGTTTGTATACGGTTCCCTTTCCCTTGTTTTCTGGACAATTACCTTGCTTACAACCATAAAATACGTTCTGATCACACTCAAAGCGGATAATCATGGCGAAGGCGGCATCCTTGCCCTGTATTCACTGATTCGAAAAAGAAAAGGCTGGTTGATTGTTCCGGCTATGCTTGGGGCAGCAACCCTTTTGGCAGACGGCATTTTAACACCGGCTGTTACCGTTACCAGCGCTGTGGAAGGATTAAAAGGGATTCCTGCCTATGTGAACAGCTTTGGCTCAAGCCAATCCACCGTGATTATCATTACCATCTTTATTCTTTGCTCCCTGTTTCTGCTCCAACGAACCGGCACTGAGCTACTGGGACGATTATTCGGACCTGTTATGCTGCTATGGTTTCTCATGTTAGGCATTTTGGGCGCCGCCCATATTTGGGGTAATCTGGATATCCTGAAATCTCTTTCTCCTCACTATGGCATTAACTTTTTGTTCAGCGATCATAACAAAGCCGGTCTGGCAATTTTAGGCAGCGTGTTCCTGGCTACGACCGGTGCCGAAGCATTGTATTCCGATTTAGGACATGTAGGACGGAGAAACATCTACGGCACATGGCCTTTTATTAAAGTCGCTCTGCTCTTGAACTATTTTGGCCAAGGCGCTTGGTTGCTGCAGGCCAAGGGAAATGAAGAGCTGCAGCAAATCATATCTTTTAATCCCTTTTTCGAACTGATGCCGGGGAATTTCCGCATCATCGGTGTCGTTTTAGCGACTTTAGCAGCGATCATTGCCTCCCAATCCTTAATCAGCGGGTCCTTTACACTGGTCTCGGAAGCTATTAAATTGGATTTGCTGCCGAGATTAAAAATCTACTATCCGGCATTGTCCAAAGGCCAAATGTACATCCCCATCGTCAATACCCTTTTAATGTTTTCCTGTATCGGCGTGGTCTTATTCTTTCAAACCTCTGCCCACATGGAAGCTGCTTATGGGTTGGCAATTACGGTTACGATGCTCATGACCACCATCTTGTTGTTCAATTGGCTTATGAAAAAAAAGGTGTCCAGGCTGCTCTCTCTGCTGGTGGTTATCCTTTTCGGAACTTTGGAGACCGCCTTTTTCATTTCGAGCGCTGCGAAATTTTTCCACGGCGGGTTTGTAACCGTTATTATTGCCTTTTTCATTTTAACACTCATGATGCTATGGCATAAGGCCACCATCATTGAGCAAGCCGTAATCAAAGAAGTTTCTTTGGAAGATTATATTTTTAAGCTTGAAAAGCTTAGAACTGATGAACACTTTCCGCTTTATGCAACCAATTTGGTTTATTTAACCAGCAAAGCAAAGTCGGGAAAAGTGAACAATGAGATCATCTATTCTATTTTGGATAAGCGCCCCAAAAGAGCAGAAGTTTATTGGTTTATCAATGTCCAGGTTACCGATGAGCCACGGACCATGGAATACTCCATCGAAAATTTCGGCACAGACTATATTTTTAAAATACAACTACACCTGGGGTTTAGGGTTGAACAAAGAGTGAGCACTTATTTAAGACAAATTGTTACGGATCTCATGGAATCACAAGAAATAAAAAAACAGTTCCAATTTTATTCTTCAAGCGATATCTATCGTAATATCGGGGATTTTTGTTTCGTTTTGGTCCGTGAAGAACTAGCCCATGATACTGTCCTTCCTTTATTTAGACGGCTAATCCTCTTATTTAAACTTAAGCTCAAGAAAATTTCGGTTTCCCCTGTCCGTTGGTTTGGTCTTGAGCATACCGACGTTAAAATTGAATATGTTCCCTTGCGTCTGGGGGCAAGCAAGCCAATAGCTCTTAAGAGGAGGTGATCTCCTGAGCGATGCCCTCCGGCACTTGTACCCCCGTCAGTCCGGATAGCTCCCCCGGGTGGGCGCCTTTGCCGTCAAAAGTTGATATATTAGTCTTATTCAGTCTGATTCCGGTATAATGGCATAAGAAAAAGCCGGTAACTGCAAGCAATCTCACAAGTTATCGGCTCTGGGTCTTAGCGTCCGGCTCTTTGACAACTGACCTATCCAGGACCAGGCATACTATCCACTCGCATTTACACACTCTACCATCCCTTTACCCGATGTTTTTGCTGACCGCTATCATTTTAATCCCTGCAAACATTAAGCTGCTTTCCGTTTATAAGCCCTCATTGCCAACAGATACGCAACAATCAAAATACCCAAGCACCAGGCCAGCGCAATCCAAATATCATTTCCGACGGGCTGTCCCGCCAGCAGGGAGCGGATCGCATCGACGATGGAGGTCACCGGCTGGTTTTCAGCAAAGGCACGGACGACCGGCGGCATCGAATCGGTAGGCACAAACGCCGAGCTGATAAATGGCAGGAAGAGAATCGGATAGGAAAAGGCACTGGCACCGTCCACCGATTTTGCAGTCAGTCCGGCAATCGCCGCGATCCAGGTCAAGGCCAGCGTAAACAGCGCCAGTATCCCGGCCACGGCCAGCCATGGCAGCACCCCTGCCGACGAGCGGAAGCCCATAGCCAGCGCTGCGAGAATGATGACAACAACCGAAATCGCGTTGGATACCAGCGAGGTCAGTACATGCCCCCACAGTGCGGCTGAACGCGCAATCGGCATGGAGTGGAACCGTTCGAAGATGCCCCTCTGCATATCCATAAACAGGCGGTAAGCTGTATAGGCGATACCGCTGGCAATCGCCATCAGCAGAATGCCGGGGAGCAGATAATTCACATAATTGTCCGTGCCGGCTTGAATGGCGCCGCCCAACACATAGACAAACAGCAGCATCATGGCAATCGGCGTGATGCAGACCGTGATAATGGTATCCATGCTGCGGAAAATATGGCGCATGGAACGTCCAAGCATCACGCTCATATCGCTGAAAAAGTGTTTCTTTACGGTTTCCATCTACTTTTCCTCCTTCTTGCCGATGATGGCGAGGAATATTTCCCCCAACGTCGGCTGTTTTTCCACATACTCCACCTTGGCGGGCGGGAACAGCTTTTTCAGCTCCGCCAGCGTGCCGTTGGCAATAATTTTCCCCTCATGCAGAATGGCGATTCGATCCGCAAGCTGCTCGGCTTCCTCCAAATACTGCGTGGTCAGGAACACTGTTGTGCCATTATCGGCAAGCTCTTTGACCGTCTTCCAAACCTCGATGCGTCCTTCGGGGTCAAGCCCGGTGGTTGGCTCGTCAAGGAAAATAAGCTGCGGCTTTCCCACCAGGCTCATCCCAATGTCGAGTCTGCGGCGCATACCGCCCGAATAGGTGAAAACCCTGCGGTCGGCGGCCTCAGTCAGGCTGAAGCGTTTCAGCAGATCGCCGGCCACTTGACGCGGATTGGCAAGGTGCCGCAGCTTGGCGATCATGATCAGGTTTTCCCGCCCGGTCAAAATCTCGTCCACAGCAGCAAATTGCCCGGTCAGGCTGATGGACTGGCGCACATAGTCGGGCTTTGCCGCTACATCAAAGCCATTGACGACGGCAGTGCCGCCGTCCGGTTTGAGCAGCGTGGTGAGGATTCTGACAATCGTCGTCTTGCCCGCGCCGTTGGAGCCCAGCAGTGCGAAAATACTGCCTTTTTCCACCTCGAAGTCCACGCTCTTCAGGACCTGGAGCTGCTTGTAGGACTTTTGCAGCCCTTTCACTTCAATTGCTTTTTCCATCCCGCTATCCCCCCTTACTTTGTTTTATCCACATCCTTTTTGATGGCCTTGTAAACTTCCTGGTTAACAGATTCTTGATAGACGTCAGCATAAATTTTTGAATCTCCGATCAGCTCGTCACAGAAAGCCGCTACGTCACGACCCGTCACTTCGAGCACTCCTTTCCCCAAGGCTGCGCCCTCTTCAAAAAGATCGACAATTCCCGAAAGCAAACTCATCCCGTCGCTTAGCTCAACAGGGCCGACCTTAAAGAGATATTTCTGCATCTCTTTATACACAATCTGATAATCCTGTGGGAGCGCTTTGACACGCGCCACGTGCGCCCGCCACTCTTTTTTGCCTTCGATGATATCTTGTATTCTCATTTCATCCTCCTATTTGCCTAGTTTTTTAGCGATATTATGGTTGAGCTGCTCCCGCCACTTGTCTTGATAAGACTTTGCCCCTTCTTCACCGGCCAGCGCTGAGCAGAACCCTTTGATATCGTCACCCAAAACCTCTTGGACACTCTGGCCGTCCGCCGCCGCTTCTTCGAGCAGGCCAAGCACACCGTCGAGAATGGGCATGAGGTTGCGACCGGTGAAATCTGAGTGCGGCCAAAGATTGGCATTAACTTTTTCCCATGCCGCTTGATACTCAGCCGGCAGCTTTTGGACTCGCGATTCAAAAATTTTCAATTCTTTAGTCATATCGCTGCCTGTGATCTTCTCCCAAAAATTCATTTATTTTTCCTCCTTTAACTCGTTAATTTTTGATGATACGAACTCCCACTTTTCCCAAAACTTGCGCAGTTCTTCCCGCCCCGCGTCATTGAGTGCGAAAAACTTGCGCGGCGGCCCTATGTCGGAGGGCTTCTTGGTGATCTCCACCAGCTTGCTTTTTTCAAGCCGGATCAGGATGGTATATACCGTTCCATCCACAACATCAGTGAAACCGAGGGCGTTCAACTGCCGCGTGATTTCGTAGCCGTAGGTTTCTTTGCGGCTTATTATTTCCAGGACGCAGCCCTCAAGCACGCCTTTGAGCATTTCCGTTAGGTTTTCCAGCACAATTCCTCCTTCGCTATTTTGTATCACTTGTATTCAGTATTACTTACTACTGCTATATAGTAACACTAAATAGACGTTTTATCAATAGCGTTTGCTCTGATAATAAATTTCAGCTAAACAGCAAGCCGCCGGATACTGGAATAACAAAAGCAAACAACGGCCTTGTAATAAGTCAAAGCCGTTGTTTTTAATAAAAATGTGCTCTTGATAAGTGACGGGTTTCAAGTTGTTAGGGTTATTCGGCGCCTTAATTCATAAAGAATAATTCCTGTAGCCATCGCCACATTGAGGGATTCCACCTGATGGCTCATGGGGATGGTGATCCGCTTCATTCCAGGACCTCGAAAAGCAGCAGAAGGCCCATTTCCCTCATTACCCACCACTAAAGCCATCGGCTGTGCAAAATGAGTCTCATAAAGATCCGTTCCCTCAATATCGCCAACAAAGATAGGCCGCTTTTGATTCTGACACACCTTAAGAATCTCTTCCGGCCGGCAATGGGTTAAGATCTTCAGGGAAAAGATCGCTCCCATGGTACTCCTCAGCACCTTAAGATTATAGAGATCCACGGTCCCTTCCGTCAGACAGACATGGGTTACCCCCGCAGCCAGGGCCGTCCGTAATATCGTTCCGCAGTTGCCGGGATCCTGAACTCCATCCAGGATCAACAGCAGGGACAAGTCTTGTCGGTCCCGGACAGTGATAAAATCATCCCAGGTCCACTTAGGCTGCTTGACAACGGCCAGAATTCCCTGAGGGTTTTCCGTATCGCTCATTTTCCGCAGCACCCGTCCATCCACTTCGATGATCGGTACTTCTTTATCTTGCAAAGCCGCTGCCAGCTGGGGCCATGCTGCATTTTTATGCTCAGCGCAAAAGAAAACCTTTGTCAAATGAGCACCCCGGGCAAGGCCCTCTTCCACAAAGCGCCAGCCTTCGATCAGGAATTCACCGTTCTCCTCACGGAACTTCCGCTTATGGAGATTGACCACATATTTGACTTGCTCATTCTGCAAGGAGGTCAGCATATCATCACCCCGAAAACCCTTTGCTTAAACCAAAAAACCATTCAGCACTAGTATAGCCAATCCGGGCACTCACAAATAGTTCCGCAAATGCAAAGCTCTTCTTAGCACCTATGTAAAAAGGGTGCCTCAGCACCCTTTGATGTATTCTTTATTTCGCACTCAGTTGAGCTTTAGCTACATTGACTAATTCGGTGAAAGCTGCTGCATCATTGATGGCCAGATCAGCCAACATTTTACGGTTAACGGATACTCCGGCTATTTTCAGGCCGTTCATCATCCGGCTGTAGCTTAATCCGTTCAGACGGGCAGCTGCATTGATACGAGCGATCCATAATTTACGGAAATCACCTTTTTTATCTCTGCGGTGAGCATAGGCATAAGCCAAGGACTTCATGACTTGCTCATTAGCCGGCCGGTAGAGTTTGCTCTTTGCTCCCCGAAACCCTTTAGCAAGCTTTAATACTTTTTTATGACGTTGATGCTTCGTTACCCCTCTTTTTACACGGGCCATAGCGAAGACCTCCTTACATGTTAATCTCTGTCATCTTCTCATCTCTTATCTGCCCGGTTCATGCCGAACAAAGCTTGTCTCACAATGCGCCCCGACCCTTGCCAATCTTATAGATAAGCAACTAAGCGAGCAATGCGTTTAGCATCGGTTTTGTGCATGACAGTACCTTTACGCAGATTGCGCTTACGCTTTGGAGATTTCTTCTCCAGGATATGGCTTGTAAAAGCATGATGACGAACAATTTTACCCGTACCTGTTTTCTTAAAACGTTTCGCAGCTCCGCGGTGAGTTTTCATTTTTGGCATTGGGATATCCCCCTCTCGTGTTAGTCGTGTTTCACAGGCGCTAAAATCATAATCATATTGCGTCCTTCAAGCTTGGGATCACGCTCTATATTAGCCTCAGCTTTACAAAACTCAGCCAGACGCAGGCATAAAGTTCTCCCAAGTTCCGGATGGGTAACCTCCCGACCACGGAACATAATCGTTACCTTAACCTTATCGCCATCATTTAAAAAGCGTTGGGCATTGCGTGCTTTGGTTTCGAAGTCATGGTCCTCAATATTAGGGCGAAGCTTAACTTCTTTGATTTCCATGGTCTTCTGTTTTTTACGGGTCTCTTTATCCCGTTTGGCCTGCTCATACTTGTACTTACCATAATCCATGATCTTACAAACAGGCGGCTTAGCAGTTGGTGCAATTTCCACTAAGTCCAGAGACTTCTCAGCAGCAATCCGTTGAGCATCTCTAAGCTGGACAATCCCCAATTGCTCTCCCTCTTCCCCGACAAGACGAACTTCCCGGGCCCGGATTTCGTCGTTAATCCGTAAATCCTTGCTAATAACGAACCACCTCCAAAAAAAATCACACAAAAAAGACGGGCAGAGTTCCACCCGTCTTCCATACAAATCATGAGCAAGCACAGCGGCTCAGGACCCGAAGATACCTCATCGACTCAAGCCATGAGGTGAGAAGCGGATGGCTTCTACTTGAACATTAACATTATATTGGGTTCTGAGGTGATTGTCAAATATAATTTAAATTTCCATTTATTTAGTTCACTAAAACAGCCGGTTCCGCCATGATATTCTGATAAATACTGTTCAATCCCGGTTCTTCCAAGCGCAAATCAAGTACTTTCAGCACTCCATCCATTACAGCTGTTATGACTTGGGTCTTCTTATCTTTTGGGCAATCAATACTTACGGTTTTTCCTTCAACCTGAAATGTTTTAATTCGCTTTCCCACGAGTATTCCCTCTAAATCAACCGGAATCACAGCAAGATCTATTTTTATTTTCGTGGGCAGGCCCAACCTATCCTGTAATTCTGCCAAACTGCCTTGAGCAATCATTTCACCGCGATTCATAATGCCAATCCGCTGGGCCAGTTCTTCCACATCATTAAGATTATGTGAGGAAAACAAGATAGTTGTCCCTTCCTTGTTCCAGTTTCGAATCATTGCCTTTAATTCCAGGATGCCAATAGGATCCAACCCGGTTGTGGGTTCATCCAATACAAGCAAATCGGGCTTGTGGATAATAGCCTGGGCCAAACCTAATCTCTGCTGCATTCCTTTGGAAAAGGTCCCCACTCTCCGGTGTTCTGTTTCCCTTAAACCGACCTGCTCCAGCACCTCTCCACATCGTTTCCCGGTTATCCCTTTTAATTTAGCGTAAAACGATATCGTCTCCCATGCCGTCAAATTATCATAGAAATTCATTCTCTCCGGCAAATAACCTACCCTTTTCTTAATCTCCTTATTCTTGGCATCATAATTTAATCCCTCAATTTCGATCATCCCGGCGGAGGGTTTTACCAACCCTAAAATCATTTTTATTAATGTTGATTTTCCGGCCCCATTGTGCCCCAACAAGGCATAGATTTCCCCTTTTTCCACCGTTAAGTTAATATCCTTAACTGCTTGAAACGGACCATAAAACTTCTGGGCATGTTTCACTTCTAAAGTATTGATAACTTCCATAGGATCCCCCTCCTAATAATCCTGTTTGCGGCCGAACAAAACTGCCGCAAGCAGAAGAGGTATGATCATCCAAATCAAAAGGGCCCCATACAACAAAAGTTCCCCCGACCCCTGAGTGAGCATCCTCGTCAAAGCGACCAGCGTAGGTCCGAAGGTTTCTTCACCGCCAAGCTGCAAGATGACCAGTACACGCACCATATCGGCCGGATTGGCCAGCAGAAGCAGCAGCAATAGGGGGATAATGACGGATACATTTGATAAGCCCGCCACCCCTATAGCTAAAAAATCATAAACTAAAATCATTAAAAACCAAATAAAAATTCCCAAACCGATCCCTTGAGCTCTTCGCGAGACGATGACAGAAATGAGTATGGCGATACTGAGAAATACCAGGGCCAAAATCATGGAGAGGATCACAAACATCAGATAATCCTTAATATTGATTGACCCTGTTTTCCAGGCGATCACGACTCCCGCCCCGCCAAAGCCAACCAGAATAGACGCAATTAAAGCCAGGGCCAAACCGCCGAACTTGCCGATAATCACTTCAGCTTTATTAATGGGCTGGGTGAGCAGAACGTGAAGGGAGCCAGCCTCCTTTTCACCGGCTACTGTCGCTGAGCCCATCACAAGAGCAATCAAGGGCAGCAAATACAGCACCAGGTTTAAAAGGCTGGCTGTGACCCGGTTAAATCCCTGCTGCCCCCCAACCCCGAGACTGGACAAACCAAAAAAAGAAACCAGAAGGGCGATTAAAGCAAACACCACGGTAAATGTACCCAACCATTTACTGCGTATGGATTCCAATAGTTCCTTTTCTGCTATGGTCACTACATTGATCAGCCGCATCTAATTTCCCCTCTCTTCCTGGGTTTCCCGAGTTTCTCCTGTATCCAAGTCCTGGACATTGAAATCTTCCTGATTAAACTCAATATCTAAGCCGATGGTTAAGGGCTCTGTCAGAACCTGTTCCCAGGTCAGCTGTTTCCCTCCCACCTCTTCAGCAAATTTCCGGGCCGCTTCCTCGGCTGCAAAGGCTACGATCCCAAAACTCATGGGAGTATCGATCCGGCCTTGCACATAAAAGGCCTCCTGGGCCTTGAGCCATTCCATACTCTCGAAATCTTTGACATAAGTGGCTAAAATACTATCCTTCGCCTCTGCTTCCAATCTCCGCATAAAGATCGACATACATCCTATATCATCAAAGATCTCAGCTTGCCCCTGACTGTCAATAATCTGGGCCGCAAAATGCTCATCGATTACACTCATCTTGCAAACAGGGCAAATATCGATAGTGGGGTCAATCTCCCGGGGAGTCCCGGCAACGTCTCCTGACGAACATCCTGTAAGGGCTAAACACCAGAGAGTAAGCAAAACCATTAGCTTGCGACTCATTTTTGGCCTCCTCTCAAAAAACTCTCCACTCGTTTAATGCCCTGAGAACTCACCCCAAATGCCCGGGCGGTTATCATCCCTGCTATGAGGAGCATGAGCAGGGAATAAGCACCAAAGACCTTATTGGAAACCTGATTCTTCTCGATGTTAAACTGTGCATTGATCTCTATCGCCACTGGCTTGATTAAAGGATATACATCTTCAGCTTTGGGGATTTCTATAACCGGAAACATGTTTTCGGCAAACTCCAAAGCTTTAGCAGCAGGACTGTTTAAGAAAAGACGCACAGCAGGCGCTTTGTTCATCAAATAAGTAAAAATATCTCCTGTCAGATAGGGAGTATCACCTATTCCATTCTGATTCAGATCGAATCCCCGATAGTCATTCCAATAGTTGCCTTTCCCTTCCTCATAGAACACATTCCCTTCCCCAATCCTCCCGGCTCGGAAAGCGATTTGCTCCATATTATCCATAAAATTATTTTCTGTAAACGTATTGAATCCCGAACTGGAAATCAGATCAATACCGATATCGTTGGAGGCCACCAAATTATTGCGGAAGGTGTTGTGGTAGGACACATCAAAGAGTGCCCCCCTGGTGTTGCCGAAAATAATATTCCCCTCGGCCAGACAGTCATTGCAGCTGGAAAACAGCACCCCAAAGGAGCGGTGACCACGGTTATAGGCGAAAACATTCTGACGAAAGGTTATCCGTTTGGAGTACATGGGAGCTGCCCCCGCCACATTATTGGTCGCAATATTTCCTTCAAAATAGTTATCATCAGAATACATATAGTGAATGGCATAGCGCACCCCTTCAATATGGTTATACAAAAGCCGATTGTCGTGGGCATAGTTGAAGTAGATGCCATCCCTGGTATCGGTAATCTCATTATTCTCGATTACATTATGGGATGCTGCAAAGAGATGAATCCCGTCACCGTTTTCCCCTTCAAAGCTGGGCAAAATGTCATAGGTTCCGGCCTCTCCAATCTCTTTTTTTTCCGACTCTTTAAGCTTGTTTTTAGCGGGTCTGCCGATGATCGCATTATTGCGGAGTGTATTATCAGACGACTTCAACAGATACATGCCAAACAGATTATTGATCAGCTTGTTATCCTCAATCACATTGCCGGCGGAATAGAGCTTGATCCCCGCATCGGAGTCCTGCAATCTTTTGCCGCTGCCCATGACTTGAAACCCCTTAAAGGTCACTCCATCGGCTTTAATGCTGACCACATCCCCCTCACCTCCCCCATCAAGAATCGGCGTACCAATTCCGATCAAGGAGACCGCCTTATCGATCACGATCTTTCCTACGTAAGTCCCGCTGTAAACATTGATAGTATCCCCGGGAGCAGCCCTGGCCAGGGCAGATTGAATGCTCTCCGCCGAGCCGCTGCCTTGAACTTCCAGCGTAGCGGCCTGAGCTGATAACGGAATGAGCCACAGGAAAAGAAACAGAATCAGCCAAAAGCAGCGCCTATTCTTTTTGCTTTTCATGTTCCTTAAACCTCCAAGCAGCCAGCAGCATAAGGATAATGCTCAGCCCCAGCAAATATCCGCCTGAATTGAAGCCTGTGTAGGTAATAAAATTGGCAAGCTTATTGGTGCCGATAATCGGTGGAGTGAAGGGCTCGATCTTGATCGCTGCCATTGGATCCAGTTGGGTTCCATAATCCCGCAGCCAGCGCCATAAATCGTACACCCCGAGCATGCCGCCTACAGCACCCAGACCGGCGGTCAGCCAGGCAAGCCACCTTTTCTTCACCAGGGCGGTAATAATAGCCAGGCCAATGATCACATAGGCAACTTTAGAAATAACTTGAAATTCCGGGAAGTCATCTTCACTGATCCACTTCATACCGATATAGTGATTGATATTATTGATGATATCGATGCGGCCATCCAGTTTGTCCGGATAGACAATCACGGACAAACCCTCCGGATATTGAGGTGCCACCAAATCCAAATGCCACCAAGGCAAGAAGAGGGAGGCTAAGAGAACTAAACCGGCAGCACCAAACATGATTCTCCCGATGAGATTAAGGTTTCCCTTGAAAAGCTTGCTTACAAAATCCATGGTTAACCGCCTTTCTTACAGTTAAGGGGGGAGGGATCCCTGAGCAAGGATCCCCCGCGATTCTTCTTTGAACGAGACTTCCCTCAAAGGGAGATTCGCCCCCCTTTGAGGGTTAGTCGAGTCCATACTGGACTTAGCCGCCCTTGGGCACCTGCCCAGGAATCTTAGGGCGGCTTGGTCCAGTGACAAAGCTCTATAGAGCTTTATAGGCCTTTTGGCTTGACAATAAACCAGCCCTGCATTTCCTGATGGAGTGCCGAGCAGAAGTTGGTGCAATAGAAAGGATAGACTCCCGCTTTATCAGCAACAAATTCAAATTTTATCGTCTCACCCGGTTGTGCTTCCGCATTAAGGTCATACAGACAAATACCAAAGCCATGGGTGATATCCTCATCGAAATCCGTATTGGTTAAATACCAGGTCACATGGTCCCCTTCATTGACCTCCACATGATCCGGGTAATAGCGGCTGCGGAAGCCCATTTGATAGACTGTGACATTGTTGCCGTCCCGTTCAATGCGAGCATTTTCCTTCTCATAAACAGCGCCCGGCTGGCTGGGATCTTTCTCAAACACTTCCCAGGTCGTGATCTTATCGGCTTTAATCATCTGAGCGAAGTGAGGCTCGGGATCTGTGGGAACATCCATCAAAATTTTCATTTTATCCGTGGTTAAATCAATCAGCTGGGCACTTTCGGGATGGGATGGACCAACAGACAGGAATTTATCCTTGGCCAGCTTATTCAAGGAGACCAGATACTTGCCATCCGGAGAGACAGTGTCTCCCTCAGCAGCACACAGATGGCCTGGGCAATAATGAACCGGAGTAACATCGACAACCTCAAAGGTATCCAGACTCCACTTGGCAATAGTACTGTCAATAAATAAGGTGGTATAGGCATAACCGTTGCCGTCAAATTGAGTATGCAATGGTCCTAAGCCCACCGGCACTTCCGCCACTCTTACTTTCTCGTAATTGACAATCGGGAAACCCCGTTCCTCGCCCTGGAAGTCTTTGTTGTCAATGCATTCCTTGAATTTCTCAAAGCTGAATACGGTAGCTACCGGAGCCACTTTTCCGTTAGCAATGAAATACTTTCCATCTGGTGTGACATCCACACCATGGGGGCTCTTCATAGCCGGAACCAAATAAACGGAGCCCGGTACATCCAGGGGATCAATCATTTTGACGCCATCAACTATTTTGTATTTTCCTTCATTGGCCGCCTGTTCGAGCATTTTCCAATTTAAAGCGACCACATAATCCATTTCCCGCTGGGAGGCATTGACCTCCAGCAGCTCATAGGCCTCCTCAGTATTATAGGTTGTCAGAAAGGCCCAGCCTTCACTGTCCAGCTTGCCGGCATCCGATAAATCGAAGGACCAGGGGGGCATCAGCACTTCCCATCCCACGCTCATCTCACCGTTATTGGGGTCTATAGCCACCGCTGCTAAAACACAATTATAATCTTTTGATAAATTCTCAATGGGGGAATAGGTCCCATAAGGTATCGGTCCGGCAAAGCGGGACCCCAGCATAAAGTATTCGGAGTTAGGTGTCATAAATACAGCGCTATGGGGTCCATAAATATTAGGAATATCCAAAATTTGACTGGTCCTGAAGGAATCCAGATCGATCCGGGCGGCCCTGCTGTTGGCATTATCATTGACAAAAAGCCAGCGCCCGTCATAATCTCCCTTGGTCTCGCTCAAAGCAGGATGATGGACATCCCCCCAGCTCCATTCGCCAAGCATTTCCTTGGATTCCGTCGTCCAGCCATACCCTACGGCGGACTCGGGGGTAAATACCGGAATTGTTCTGATCCGACGCATGGATGGCACACCATAGACAAAGACATTACCTGAATGGCCCCCTGAGGCAAACATATAATACTCATCCAGCTGACCGGGTGGCACATAGGTTTTCAGGGCCGCCTGCACCACATCGTCAGAAACACCGTCCACAGATATATTTTTCCCGCCGAAGGCAGCAGCAGCCTCCGCCTCGGGATTAAGCTGGGCGGATAAGTAAACAGCTATGACCAGGCCAACCAGCAGCCCTGCCAGGGACAATACAATCTTCTTAAACAGTCCTTTTTCCACTTGCTAAAAACCTCCCTATACATTTGCATTATTCTATTGCCGATACCGCTCTTTACTCCGGGTTATTGGTATTTTCCGTATTTTCGCTCTCTGCATCGGCTGGTTGCTGGGCCGTCTTTCCGCCGGCTGCCGTTAATAATTCGAGAACCTGATTTTTTTCATCTTCTGTAATATCCATTCTGACAAACATCTCAGCCATTGTCCCTTCCGGTTCTTGTAAAAACTCGGCGAGGGTCTTCCCAAAACGATCCGGCACATCCCCATACGCCTTGGTAAGATCGGGACCTGTCACACCACCGGCTATTCCGTAATAACTGACTTCATGGCACTGGGTGCAGCCTTTTTTCAGAAAGAGCTCTCCTTCTCTGGCTGTTTTACCTGGCGCACCGCTGGGATCGCCGCTTTGAGTCCCCGTAGACTGCTGCGGCTGCAAACCGGATGCATAGACCAGCTTAGCCTCGCGATCATCCGGCAGAACATAATGAGGTGCCGCAATTACACTCCCTGTGATCCCTACCAAGAAACCCATCCCCAGCCAAATGCAGAAAATTGAAAGCAAGTGAAACGATGGATTATTCCGCCCGTTTCCCGTCATTGATTCACCCCCATACGTGTCCAACTCTTAATCCATAATTAAAAATGCAAGGCGATATAAGTTAATACCACCATGAGGATCAGTACGATCTCCGCTCCAATAATGACCCATGGCCTTGCTTCAGGCCGACGGGATGTGCTCCTGTCCAGCCATGGCAATAAGAAAATTCCTATAACCAGAAGAGCCGGAATCAGCAAGCCCAAAAGCTGGGGGACAATCTTTAACAGACCAAAAAGCCACATAAAGTACCAATCCGGTTCAATATGAGCAGGGGTCATGACGGGGTTGGCCGGCGGCCCCAAGTCCTTGGGGATTACTCCAGCCAGAAAGAAAACAACGCCAAGAATACCAAGGGCTACACTCACTTCGGTCGTTAAATGGTTGGGAAAAAAAGGTACAGTATCCTTATCCAATTCCTTTTTATTGGTGTCCATTCTCATCACCTCCTACAGCGGACCGGAAATCCCCTGTTTACGAATCATTAAAAAGTGCGCAATCAGCAACACTATGACAACCACCGGCAGTACCACGATATGGATAATAAAGAACCTCATCAGGGTATGGTCCGTAATCTTGGTTCCGGCCTGGCCCAGCAGCAAGAGCTGATCACCGACGACAGGAATTGACCCCAATATCTTGGTGCCGATAATTGCCGCCCAATAACCCACCTGATCCAGGGGCAAAAGATATCCTGTGAAACAAAATAAAATGACTAAAAGCAGCAGAAGCACACCCACAACCCAATTGAACTGACGGGGAGGTTTGTAGGCGCCGGTAAACACAACCCGCAAAAAATGCAAGACCACCATAATCAGCATCAGGTTAGCCGCAATGTTATGAACCGAACGCAAAGCTTTGCCCATGAAAACTTCATTATTGATAAACATCACGCTCTGATAGGCGCCTTCCATGGTCGGGTTGTAGTAAACCGCCAGCACGATACCCGTAACAACCTGAACCAAAAATAACAGAAAGGAGATCCCGCCAAAGCAGAATATGAAATTACGGGCATGCCTGGGGACAGGATGTTCAGCGATTTCCTTAAACATGTCTTTTACTCCGACCTCTTTAGGTTCAAGCGCCACGCTAAACAACCTCCCTTTGCACCATGACATAACCGTCTTCCACCCAGGCCCTCAAACGGGTTAAAGGTTTGGGCGGCGGCCCGTCCAGAACATTCCCGTCTTCATCGAAAATGCCGCCATGACAAGGGCATTCAAAGCGTTTCTCCGCCTCATTCCACATGACCGTGCAGCCGAGATGGGTGCAGACCCTGGAAAAGGCTCGATATTCATTGCCTCTTTTGAAGATCATAGCGGGAAGGCCATCATAGATGATTTCTTTGGGCTTCTCCAAAAGCTCATCTTCCTTGAGAATCGCCATTCGCGGAGGAATCGGCTTGAGAGCCTCAGGGGGACTGATCATCTTTCCTACCGCAACTGCAGGGGTTCCCACACTCAAAACCAAGGGTACCCCGGTCATGATGCCGAGGAATTTGCGTCTTGATATTTCCCCTTTATTGTTGTTCTCCATCTTCCATACCCCCTTTACGGTCCAGAATCAAAACTCTCCATGTATAAACGGAAAAGGCGGCTGCAAAGCAAATTAGCCCCATAAAGATGGCTACCCAATAGGCGTTTCCCGCTGCCCAACTCCTGGCGATCATGAAGACCAGGGTTATGGCCGCCCATATTCCCAGTGCCAAAACCACAAAACCTTCCTTATCCCCTTCTTCATTAAAAAAAGTCATTGTTTAATCCCCCATTCCTCCTTAGACCCCCACTTATCTGGGGTAAGCTTCTTCTAAATAGTGAAGAATCTCTGCTTCCTCTTCCTCTTGCATGAAAGCCCCATAGCCCTTCATCAAGCCGATAATTTCCGGCCAAGGGGAAGAGCCTTGATAATTCTGCACAGTATCCACGGTATGACAGGCTGTACAGGTCGACTGAAAGGTAAGATATCCAGCTTGCCCTGCAGCCTCTGCTTTTTCCGGCAGAGGAACAGCATAGGTGGCAAAAAGGGCAAATCCCATCACCAAACCAACGACAACCATATTGAGCCCTAAGGCCTTGCTTAATTTTCCGGTGACCAACCCCCGCAAATGATTCAACCTCCTTTGTCCATCCTCTAAGAGGAGCAAATTTCCTTGATCAAGCTTTCATATCTTGAGAAGGCGAAACAGGGAGTTTTTCCTGGAAGACTGCAACCAACCCGTCAATTAGTGTCAGGCCCCCCAGGACATAGAGAGTTTTAGCCGTGGTATGGCACTCCATCGGATTCATACAGACGCCAATCCCCAGATTTGTAGGCAGGATAATTACAGCACATCCCAAAATCATCAGCACACCGCCCAAGGCTTTTTGAGCAGGAATGGATGTGTTGAACAGATAGATCAGGGAGACCAAAACAACGATTATTCCTAAAAACACCTCCCCTTGGCCTGTATAATGGCAGCGCATATGGGCCATCTTGCCTGAGGTTAGTTCCAACAATCGTTGACAAACCGGGGCAAGCTGGAACGGAGTCAAGGCTATTAGTAAACCCAGCACCGCCCCCAATCCGCCAATAACCTTAGCTACTTTTCCGTTCAAAAATTTAACCTCCATTCATTTAACCTCACCATCACTTGGATAGCGCCTATCCTAGGCTACAAACGGCTCCCTTCCCCAAAATCTTTTCCTGTAACTGCCCTTGACTTAAGCTGTAAACCCGTCCGGCATAAACCGCCAATTGCGGATCGTGAGTAGCAACCACAACAATCTTCTTTTTTCCGGCCTGCTCCCCCAGCCACTTTCCCACAAAGTCCTTTTTCTCCTCATCAAGCTCCGCCGTGGGTTCATCAGCCAGAATCACCTCCGGGTCATTAGCCAGGGCTCTGGCCATAGCTACCCGGCGCCTCTGACCACCGCTTAACTGATAAGGTAGAAAATCAGCCCGTTCCGCCAACTCCAACTGTTCCAGCAAAAGATCAACCGTCTTCCCTTCCGCTCTTCCATCCCTTGCCTTCCCTCCCTGAATCCAGAAAGGAAGCATGATATTTTCCTTGACGGTCAGGGTGGGAAGCAGATAGCACATCTGGAACATGAAGCCTATCTTTCGATTTCTCAATTCGGCCATCTCTTTTTCCCCATAGTGGAGGAGGGAACGTCCGTCTATATCCACCTGTCCTTCCGAGGGTTTTAGCAGGCAACCCAGGATAAACAACAACGTACTTTTGCCACAACCTGACGGCCCATAGAGCACGAGAGAATCCCCGCTCCTCATCGTTAAGTCAATGTTTCTCAGGGGGGTAACCCGATCCCCCATACCGTCCCGGTAGTAATGTGTAATGTTCCTTAACGCTATTTCCATAGTACCCCCCTACCTTAGCTCCCCTTCAGTTAAAGCGGTGACGGGATCCAAACGCGATGAACTTCTGGCCGGCCAGAAAGCGGCCAAACAACAGATGAGGAGAATAAACGCGATAATCCCCAAACAAGCAACACAGAGCTCAACCGCCTCGGGCAGCATGAAGGGAAAGGAGCTGTGCCTGCTCAGGGACTTTGCCAAATAAAGAACCAAGCCATATCCAGCCAGGCATCCGATGACTGCAGCCGCCAGTCCGCTGCAAAGGGTTTCCAGCATGACCAGCTTAAATAGGCTTCCTTTTTCTGTTCCCAGTGCCCGCAACAGAGCCAACTCCTGCTGTCTTTCCAGTACCAGGGAGGAATAGCGTGATGCCAGAGAAGCCATGGTGATGCCGCAAATAATGACCACCATCAAGCGCAGAATGTCTTTAATCACGAGCAACTCTTCTTTAAGTTCAGAAAATAATTTCCCTGCTGCCACGCTTTTAATGCCACTGATCCTATCGATAGCTTTGGCAACCTGATTCGGATCAGCCCCATCTTTTGTTTTAATCAATACCGACGAAACCAACTGATCCGGGCTCCCGGCCTCCTGCCAATATTCCTGTAAATAGGGACTTTCCCCGGCCAGTCTCCGGGCCGTTGCAATGGGTACAAAGATCGTGTCGTCAATACTTCCTCCCATGGGTTCCAGATAACCGGCCACATCAAAGGGCTCAGCTAAAACCACCACCCGGTCTCCTAGAAAAGCAGGCACATTCCCGCCCACAATAACCTCCGTGTTCTTTAAATCCCTGCCCACTCCCTTCGCCAATAAGTCCCTGATCAGAAAGTCCGTCTGTGGATCATAGCCAACCAGCCGGTATTCTTCCGGAAGGCTGCAACAGCCCTGATTAAGAGTCTGGCTGAAAAACTGTGCTGATACGGCTTCCACACCAGGTACCTTCTCAATCTCCTTCAATACTTCTGAATTCATATAGATATTGGCAGGCGCCCCGGTAAACAGAACCTGACCTGGTTCAAGGTGGGCATCCGCCGGTATAGCCATAACGTCCGCTCCCAGATTATCGACGGCACTTTGGCCCCCTTTCTCAATGCCCCAGACCAACAGTATCCCGGCTGTCAGGGCAGCAGCACAGGCTACGACGACAAACAGGGTCAGTCCCTGCTGCCAAGGCCGTCTTTTGGCATTCCGCCAAATTAGTTTTGCAAACATCATTTCACCTCCATGCCCAATGTTACCTAATGTTAGGGCCATACCTTATTACTGAGAAGCTTGAGAAGATTGTTACTAATTCCATTTTGCAATTATTGTGCCAACAAGACTAAAGCTGCTTATCAGCAGCTATGTGAACGTTCTGTGAATGTTTTGGGATATCTTTGTGAAGCGAAGCTATGTCCTATTGGGGCACAAATGTCCCTCGATTGTCCCAGGAATGTCTCGCTCCCCTCTCTTAACCCCGGGCATAGTAACGGCTTATCTAAAAATTTAGTTGGTACGCTATTTGCATTGAATTCTAGTGGGGTCTCTGAGCAATAAAAAAACTCCTGCTCAAAAGCAAGAGTTTTCTTATTTAGGCCTAATTATAAGGAGGTTATATTTATGGGAAAAGTAACAACTAAAATCATCTTCAGTCTTGCCGCAAGCCTGGTTCTCCTTGTCAGCGGCTGCTCCTCAGGCCCAGAACCCGGTTCAGCCGCCGTAACTCCCCAGGAGAAGCCCGAAATTGAGGTTTTCAGCAAAACCATGGAGCTCAATAAGATCGTTGATTTAGATACTATGAAATTGAGAATTATCAATGTTAGTTTGGTAAGAAACACCGATCCCGACCCAGATGCACCCTTGGGTAAGATTGCTTTAGGTATAGAGATCGGAAACACTTCCGATAAAGATGTCCTATTTTATCCCGAGGATTTCGAAATGACCATCGACGGCAAGGAAATTGCTTCGCCGGATCTCACCTTGACCTCATCTTTAGGCGGGACCTACCCTCCTCAGCGGGTACAGCAGGGCTTTATCACTTTTCCTATCAAGGAAAAGGAAGTCACCTCTGTGAAAGAATTGCATTTAACTATTCCTCCTACCACAGATCAAGATGGCACAGCTACGGAAGCCAAGGAGTACACCATTGTTATCGACGATTTGGAAGCTTAACTACCCCTCTGCAAATCATACTTATTCATCAGCCTATGAATGGTTTTCCGATCCATCCCGGCTGATTTAGCCGCTTGAGTAATATTGCCATGATGTTTGTCCAAAAGTTCCTTAAGGTATTCCATCTCAAATCTCTTCAACCAAATATCCTTAGCCTCGTGAAAAGAAAAGGCTCCCAGATTCTCCTGCTCAGGGAGAATCTTTTTTTGTTCGCCAATAACTTTTTCCGGCAGATCGGAAATTTCAACCATCTCTGATCCCGATAGGGAGATGGCCCTTTCCACAACATTACGCAGTTCGCGGATATTCCCCGGCCAAAGATAGCTTTTCATAGCCTTCATGGCCTCAGGAGTGAAGCCGTTTACCTTCTTATGCATATCCTGGGAGAACTTCTTGCAGAAATGATTCACCAGCAAAGGAATGTCCTGCTGCCGTTCATGCAAGACAGGGAGCTTGAGGGTAATGACGTTGATTCGATAATAGAGATCTTCTCTGAACTCTTTGGCGCGGATTGCTTTTTCCAAATCACGATTGGTAGCGGCCAAAACCCGAATATCGATATTGATCAAGCGATTGCCCCCAACCCTTCGGATCGCTCGTTCTTCCAATGTTCTTAAAAGCTTGGCCTGCATGGCCGGAGTCAGTTCCCCCAATTCATCCAGAAAGAGAGTTCCCCCATGGGCCATTTCCAGCAAACCCTGTTTGGTCATGTTAGCCCCTGTAAAGGCTCCTCTTTCATAACCAAATAATTCACTCTCTAATAAATTTTCCGGTAAGGACGCACAATCCACGGGAATAAAGGGTCCTGTGGAACGCCGGCTGTTTTTATGAATAGCCCGGGCGATAACTTCTTTACCTGTACCGCTTTCTCCCAGGATCAGGATGGATGCATCGCTATTGGAAATCTTGCCAATGGTCTCAAAGACATTCTGCAGCCCTCCCCGGGCGCCAATAATATTATCGGTGTTCAGGCCTTCCTGCAGCTGAGCCCGCAGCAGTTGGTTTTCCTCTGTTAAAGCGATATGCTGAAGCGCCTTATTAATGGTCAACTGCAGCTGTTCGATGGGAAAAGGCTTGGAGAGATAATCGTAGGCCCCTTCTTTCATGGCTTGTACCGCTGAATCCACCGAAGCATACCCTGTGATCACAATGACTCTGGCCTTGGGAGTACATACTTTAGCTTTTTCAAGGACTTCAAAGCCATCGCATTGAGGCATTTTAATATCGGTTATGATCAGGTCAGGCTGCAGCCTGTAGATCTCCTCCAACGCCTCACAGCTATCTTCATAAGTAGTGCATTTATAGCCCATACGATGGATAACCCTGGCACAGGTTTCCAGCATATCCGGTTCATCGTCGATGATGACGATATGTCGCTCCTCACTCATTCAAATCACCCTCCTGATTCTCCGGTACATAGGGCAAAATCATACTAAAGCAGCTGCCCTCATGGGGAGTGCTTTCCATGCGCAGAAAGCCGCCATGCTCTTTCATAATGGTCAGACTGATCGGCAATCCCAACCCTGTGCCCAGTTCTTTTTCTTTCGTACTAAAAAAGGGGTCAAAAATAGTATTCATCATGTCTTCCGGTATTCCCGTGCCATTATCCTCAATATCTATCTGAATATTATTTTCTTCAGTATCATGTTTCGTGGTAATAGTGATCTTGCCTCCTTCTGGCAGTGCATCTTTGGCATTGGTCAAGATATTGACTAAGACTTGCTCCAGTTGGTCCTTGTTGCCGATAACGGTTGGCAGGCGACTGAGGTTAAGGACAATGATTATATCCTTACGGGAAAACTGTCTTTCCAGCCAAACTACCGTTTCCTTGATCAACTTCTCCAGATCGACTAAAGCTGTTTCATTTTTCGTTCGCCTGGAAAAAGAGAGCAACCCTCGGGTGGTCTGAGCGATCCGTTCTGTATGCTTCTTGATAACCAGCAAATCTTTGACGACCTCTTCAGGCAATTCTTTTTCCGAAGCCTCTAAAAGGAGCCATTCCAACCTGGACAAAATAATTCCGGTGGGATTGTTGATCTCATGGGTAAGGTTAGCTGCTAATCTACCTGCGGCGGCCAACCGTTCAGAATAAATAAGTTGACGCTGAGTCTTTTCCAGCTCCTTAATCGTATCGAACAATGACCTATTGAGCTGAGTGATTTCTTGATTAGCCTCTTCAAGATTGTTCTTCTCTTGGGCTAGGCGATTCAATAATTGAGAGCGCTGAAGAGTCGCCGCCACTTGGTTGGCAATGGCTAAGAGCATTTCCAGCGAATCCCGGCTTAATCTTACCTTGAGGAGACTTTTAAGGGTCATCACTCCAAATACTTCCTTACCCGAAACCAAGGGCACACAAACATGGGAATGAAAAATACCTCGGCAAGCTTCTCCCGTACAACAGGGACAAGTCTGATCCTGATCAGAAATCATCGGCAACTGATCCCGTATAGCCTTACAGTCCCCCAGCTCCAACCTGTTGCAGCCATATCTTTTGGGAAATATATTAAAATTGCATTGGTAATCAGCAAAAATTTCTTCCATCACTTCTTTGATGGCCGGCAGCAGTTCTTCTATTTTTATGGGCAAAAAACCCGTCATATTGTTTATTTTATGAAGGGCCGCAATCTGTTTTTTTAGTTCTTCTTCAGAAGATAAGGCCGTATTTTGCCTCACATCCATCTATCACACATCCCTAACCGCTTTAATCAATGCGGCAAGATTCTCCGGCTTGGTATCCAAAGGCACTTCACAGCCTGAGCTTAAAATAAACCTTCTGCCGGCTGCCAGACTTAGCAACTCTTTGCCTTCACGGCTGATCTCCTGAGGTGTTTGATTGACAAAGCGATAAGGTTTAATATTTCCGGATATCAAAAAGTCTCCTTCCCACTCCAGTGCTTCTGCCAACGGCACTTCATAATCTATACCGGCAATATCTACTCCACACTGGCGATAGTAGGGCAAAAGCCCTTTGCTGTTTCCCGTGATCACCAGCCAGGAAGCCATCGCCCCTGCCCCTTTGAATTGGAAGAAGATATCACGGATATAGGGTAATAAATAGCGGCCAAACATCTCGCTGGGCAGAATACTTTGCGAAGCGCTGGGATCGATTACCGCCGAGATATGGGCGCCTTGAGCAAGCAGGGCCAAACCGGCTTTTAAGGTGATTCCGGAAGTAAATTTTATTATGTCTTCAAATTCACAAGGCGAATCAAGTAAAAGGTATAAGAGTCTTTCCAATCCCATTAATTGGCTGGCAATGCTCATCGGTCCCAAGACTACTCCGGCAATAGGCAGACTATTTCCCAGTTCGGCCTTGAGAAGCGCGACAGCCCGCAGCAATTCCGGCATTCTGCCATCTGTTGAAGGGTTAAAATCCGGTAAGTCTTTTAATTGCCTGGGATCTTCCAGTCGATATTTTTCAATATAGGGATAAGCATTTTCCGGAAAATATATTCTTGATCCCAAAGCCTCTGCTTCAATACAATTATCGCCGTAGACAAAAACCGCATCATAGTCGAACTTCTGCTGTGAATTTAACTGACATTGCGCCAAAACTTCTCCATTTTGCAGATACTTTTTTAATTTTACATCTGTTAAAAAAGCTGCCCCGCCAAATACCAACGGAATACAAAGTGCTTCACCAAAAGCATGGCCTGCCAGAGCAGCCTCTAGCCTTTGTAACCTATTCATTCCGCAACATTCCCTTCATGAGCCTGGAGAAATCTGATCAGTTCAAAGGCATCTTTTGCTATCATATCCACATCGAGATCCTCTTTTCCTAATTGTTTAACAGCAGCTCCCCCAGCTATCACCATAATATCCGACATATTCTCTTCTCTTAGCAACCTCTTTATCTCCCTAATACCCGCCGCTGAAGAAAAGATTAGGCTGCTCACTCCGATAAAATCTGCCTTTTCCGCTTTAGCAGTCATGACGAATTGAGCAGGAGAAACGTCTTTGCCTAAGTCGATTACTTTATAGCCTACCGTTCTTAAGAGGGTCGTGACAATGTTTTTCCCTAAGTCATGGATATCTCCTTGAATTGTCCCCATGACGAATACCCCTTTTAACTGGAGGGGCCCAAACTCGGCCGGCAATTTTTCCATCTCCGGGCACACTACCTCATCGACGACTTCTTTCATTGCTCTGGCCGCCAACAAGATTTCCAGCAGGTTAAATTGATTCATATTGCATTTGGCATCGAGGGAGTCCAAAGCCGTTGTCAGCCCTTCAACTAATTGATTTATCCGATAACCTTTGGCTAATAAATCCCTGGAGATCAGAACCGATTCCTTAGCATTCCCTTGTATGACATTTTCGACCAGGTCAGCGACATTGTGCAAGTCTTTACCTCCTTTCTATAGGGGTTATCCCTTTCCTTTCTAATCCTTTTATTTCTCCCGATAATAGCAATATACCTCTATTTTAAAGAAAACCCGGCTTCATCGCACTTCACTACTTTAGGTGCAAAAAAGACTGTTGACAAAATCCTATCAACAGCCGGGGGCGGATACCTTGCCTCTCTTAATTCCGAGACATTTTAATACGAAAAGAGTATTTATCTGCTCTAAACAAGGTCCGAACAAATTCAATAAGTTTATGATCCGAATCAAAGCTTGAACGTTCCGTCACTAAAACACTGGACATTCTGGGAATTTCCAACAGGCGCGCATCTTCTTTGCTCGGCGTAGAGCTGGTAATAATCTCCTCTGCCTCCCAAAGGACTATTCCCAAGGATGTCTCCATAATCTTATAAATATTTTTATTAAGATCAAATCCCAATAATTTTTGGCCTATTTCCGTATCGAAATATTTATGCTCAATCGCTATAACTTTATCGTTGGCATATCTTAAACGTTCAATTTGATAGAATTCTTCCCCGCCAAACATTTCAGCGATATGCTTAGGTTCCCTCCTTTTGCTGTAGGAAAGCAGCTTTGCTCCAGACCTCATTCCTGCTCTTTCGATAGTCTCAGTATAGGAACTGAAACTGCCTATCCATTCTTCTTTAATCGGGCGAACTGCCACAAAGGTACCCTTGCCATGCTTTTTTTCAAGAATGCCGTCCCGAACCAGGGCCTCAATGGCTTCCCGGACAGTCGACCTGCTCACCGAAAAATAATCCATCAATTCCCTTTCACTGGGAATCTTTCCTGTCAGGTTTTCTTCGAAGATTCTTTTTCGTAAAATATTCGTAATCTGAGCATGTAATGGCAGCGGATTATGAGGATCTAAAACCATGTGTTTCCCCTCCAACTATAATTTATCAATCATTTTTAAAAAATTTTTTCAATATGAATAATCAAAATCTTAGAAGATGGAATTATAACTTAAAAAGCTACTTCCATGGGTTTCCGTTGGAGGTATCTGCTAAAACACTGGAAATCTTCCTTTTTCATTTTATTATATACTAAAATTAAGGCATAATGAAGGCCGTCTCATTTATTATGCGCCTTCTAAAATACATTTTCCCAGCTCTTACCTTCTTCCTTTTGGCTATAGCTATAAGCATCACAGTCATACCAAACTTACCGCTGGTAGACATGTTCAAATAAAAAGGATGCCGCCACATCGGGGCGACATCCGCATTGCTTCATTTCTGCATATTGAATTACGGAGCAATTTGCTTATCTTTTTATCGATTGAGTAATTTGAGGATTTCTCTGGAAAAGGCAGGGACATCGTCCGGCACTCTTGAGGTCACCAAGTTTCTATCGACAATGACTTCACAATCTAAAAATTCGGCACCCGCATTGACTAAATCATCCTTGATCATTTCACATGCCGTTACTTTTTTCCCTTGCAGAATTCCCGCTGATGCCAACACCCAACCTGCGTGGCAAATAGCCGCTACGACCTTACCGCTGCTGAACATTTCTTTTACAATCCTCAACATATCCTTGCTTACACGCATTCTGTCAGGAGCATAACCTCCAGGAATAATGACCGCATCCAAATCCCCGGTATGTATATCCTTGGGATATACCCCTTTCGTAACCGTTCCCAACTTACTTTTAAACGTATCCGTACGACCTGAACCTATAACTATGACTTCAAACCCTTCTTCTTTCATTCGGTAATATGGGTACCAAAATTCAATTTCATTATAATTATCTTCCACAAAGAGGGCAATTTTTTTAGTCATACAGCTTCCTTCTTCCATTTACTGATAGCTTAAAAGATTTATTGCACAAGCTTCTTTTGAGCTTGTCACATTGAGACTCAATATCTGCCACCTCTTCTTACCAATGGCGCTGTTAAGAAGTAAGATTGCCCATACTCTCTCTTTATTCTTGTGTATCTAAACTTTTAGTCGGATCGACCATAAAAATGGCAATTGTACCGAGCAACAACAAACCAACTCCAACATAAAATGGGTAACTCCAGGAACCGGTATATTCAAGCAGATAACCAAAAACTATAGGACTTACAATACCTGCTATACCGAATCCTGTATTCATCATCCCAGAAGCAGAACCAGAGAACTTTTTGCCGCCAACATCCATGGCAGTAGCCCAGAGATTAGCATTGGCAAGTTCAAGAAAAAAGAACGCCCCCGCCAAAAGCCACACTGCAGCTATCCCACTGTTTGTATTTAAACCAAACCATACAAACAAACTCGCTGTAGGGAAAGCAATGGCAATAGGAATACGCCGAGCCATACGCAAATTACCGTTGACCTTAAACATAAAGTCAGAAACCCAACCACCTATTAAATCTCCGAAAATACCGAGGGTAAGGGGCAATGAGGCATAAAAGCCCATTTTCATAATGGTAAATTCTCTTACTCCCGTCAGATATGACGGCATCCAGGTTAAGTAAATCCAAAGACTATATCCATAACAAAAATCTGTAAAGACCAGCATCCACATATTTCGGCTGCCCAGCAACGCCTTCCAGGGTAGTTTTTCAGCTTTCTTCTTTTCTTCAGCATCTGAGCTTGTTTCCTCACGAAAAGATACCCAGAAGAGAATCGCCCACACAAGACCTATTGCCCCCAGTAAGAAAAAGGGTGCCCGCCAATTCCATTTAAGCATAAGAAATACGACAATTGGGGGGGCGATTGCACCGCCGAAACGAGAGCAGGCATGAGTCAGTCCTTGTAAAAACCCATTCTTTTCCTGACCGAATAATCCCCTTAGTGCTCGTGTGGCAACAGGAAAACCACCGGCCTCACCAAGTCCAAAAGCTACACGGTAAACAAAAAGTGAAATGAAATTCCAGGCTTGACCCGTTGCTATACAAAACAAAGACCACCAGGTCATTAAGCCTGTCAGCACTTTACGAGGCCCAAATTTATCCCCTAAGGAACCACCAACCATTTGGAGCAAGGCATACGGGTAAGCAAAGGCGGAGAAGATAAGTCCCATAGTACCGGCGTCAAACTTAAACTCTTCCATTATTGACGGAGCAGTAATTGAGATAATAACCCTGTCTAAATAAGAAATAAGGAAAAGCAGACAAATAAGGATAAGTAAATACATCTTTTTACCTTTTGTCATAAAATATTCCCTCCATATTTCTGTTCTTTTAAAATGCTCTTCTCGCTAAATCTTTCACATTTGATGTTCTCATTGATCGCTATCTACCGACCATTGAGAACATCAACCGGTCCATCATCGCCGATTGTTTCTCGATCAGGAAGTAATTAGGAGGAACTTAACTATGATGTTCCTCCCGACCAGCCATTAGAGGATCTGTTTAAGCAAGGGGCCGATCATACTCGGACGATCAGCTACCAAAGCTCCGGCTCTGGTTAAAGCTCCCACCTTATCGGCCACCGTTCCCTTACCTGCTGTAATAATCGCTCCCGCATGACCCATTTTTTGACCTTTGGGCGCCGTCCGGCCTCCCATAAAACCAATCAATGGTTTTGTGAAAAGTCCCTGTTCGATCGCTTCAGCTACATCTTCTTCCATCGTTCCCCCGATCTCACCGATCATGACAACAGCATCCGTATCCGGATCTTTCTCAAACAGGGGGAGTATTTCGGCGAAACGAGTAAACGGTACCGGATCTCCGCCAACTCCTACGATTGAGCTCGGCCCAAAGCCAGCCTTTACTATTTCTGCAGTGATCTCATTGGTTAAGGAACCACTGCGCGTCATGACCCCAACTCGTCCAGGTTTGTATACTCTATCCAGCCAGTAAGGGAAAAATCCCATCATCGCTTTCCCTGTAGAAATAATCCCCGTAGTATTTCCGCCAATGACCATGGCCTCTTTTTCTAAGGCAAGCTTTCTTAACTGCAGCATTTCATGCAGAGGAATTCCTTCAGCTGTAACGACGATGGTTTTGATCCCACTATCAAGCGCCTCTAAGATAGCCCCCCTTGCAGCCTTAGGCGGCACAACCAGCAGGGAGGCTTCGATATGATGCTCCGCCACGGCCCGGCGAACCGTATGATAAACGGGGATACCGTCAACATCCTGACCTTCTTTTCCGGGAGTGACTCCGGCCACAACGTTGGTGCCGTAAGTTTTAGCATGCTTTGCCCAGAAGCTCCCTTCTTTTCCGGTTATGCCTTGGATCAATACCGGGGTATTTTGATCGATGATAATGCTCATTTTTCAGCCCCCCCCACTATCTCGATTGCCTTCTTAACTGCTTCCTCCGTGTCACCCAGGGAGGTCAACCCTACGCTGCGCAACAACTCTTGAGCCTCTTCTTCTCCTGTACCGCGAATTACTGCTACGATAGGAATTTCCGGCTTCAATTCTTTGACTGCTTCCACAATTCCCTGAGCCATTACATCAGCACGAGCAATTGTGCCAAAAGTCGCGATTAAGATGCATTTTGGTTTTGCTTCCAGCATCATTTTCATGCATTTATGAGCTTTATGATAGTTCGGTCCGCCAAATTCTAAGTAGTTGGCCACAGTGCCCCCATAATAATGGATTAAGTCAAAGACGACATTAGCCAATCCTGCTCCAGCGACCATCATCCCGATATCTCCCTCGAAGGCAATATAGGGTATGCCGTCGAGAGCGGCTTCATATTCAAAATCGCTTTTATAATGATCACGCGTCAAGGAAAAACGATTTTGCTTATATAAGGCATTGTCATCCAAATTAAATTTCCCGTCAGCGGCTACCATCGTGCCGTCCTTAAGAATCATGAGGGGGTTAATCTCGACAAGTTCAGCGTTATAGTTTACAAAAAGCTGGTAAAGCTTGAGAAGAAGTTTGCTTCCTTCCTTGGCCGCACTCTGCTCCAATCCTAAACTATACATGATATTGTCCGCTTGGTAAGGCGTGAGACCCAGCGACATATCCACCTTTTCCTTGATAATCTTCTCCGGCATAGTTCGAGCAATTTCTTCGATATCTACGCCACCCTCCAGGCACGCCATCACCATGGCCAAGCCTGAGGCAGCATCTACTGTGATGGAGACATACATTTCCCTTTCATAGGATACGGCCCCTTCGACCAAGAGCTTTTTATCAGTTGCTTCCATAATCCGCTTAGCTTCATTTCGGGCTTCCTCTTTTGTCTGTACAAGTTTGACCAATCCTGCTTTGCCGCGACCGCCATGCAGCACTTGCGCCTTTAATACACAGGGCAGCCCAATCTTTTCGACAGCACTGTCAAGTTCACTGATCTCACCAATCAATGTGTTGGGAGGAACAGCGATACTGCTTTCAGAAAATAATTCTTTGGCTTGGTATTCAAATAATTTCATTAAGCTAGGCCTCCTCAATTACGACCATACTTGGCCCAATATGATCCAAATAATTCATCTTCCTTAGGAATAACTTCTGGAATTAAGCGGGATACCTTAGTCGTCTGGATAAAGTGACGATAAGAGAGGTTCTCTTTTATATTGTTGCCGGCCCAAGTCCCCCCACCCATGGAAAGTGTGAAGTTCAGACCGTTGTCGAAGCTGCCTCCATTGCCGAAGCACTGCACTTGGTTGATCAAAAGACGACAAACTTCCATTGCAAATCCGATCCGTTGAATATGCTCTTCGTTGGTTGTATGAAGACCACAGGAATGTCCGCGGCCAACGAAGTTTAAGATTCGTTTCGTTAAATCCAGCGCCTCTTCAAAATTCTGCACTTTATATACTGTCAGTGCCAGGGAAAGCTTTTCTCCTGAGAAAGGATAGCCCTTGCCCACGCCGCTCTCTTCCACCATGAAAAAGGCTGCTTGCTGGGCTGCCGGATTGGTAAACCCAGCTTCCTTAGCCATGACATCAGCATCTTTAGCTGTGGTTCCGCCTTTACGTTTACCCTTTTCATCCCACATTGCTTTTTGCAATTGCTCTTTTTCGGTGGCAGTACACATGTAGCCCCCTTCTTTTTGCAAAGCTTCAATCATTTGCTCATATATTGATGCTTCAATCACAAGAGAGTTATCACTTGAACAACTGGTTGCATTATCAAAGGTCTTGCTCAGCATAATCTTGTGGGCCGCATCCTGCAGGTTCGCCGAGGCATCGACAATGGTCACCACATTTCCTGCACTGACACAGGCGTTCGGTGTACCGCAAGTCTGACCTGCCCGAACATTATTAGCCGATCCCGTCACGGTTACCATATCGGCCTGCTTCATCAGCTCATTGGTCAACTCTTTGGATACGGGCATGGGCAGGGATTGAACTAAATCGGAAGGGGCACCAACCCTTGCCAGCTCAGCATGGATGTATTGCAGAAGTTTCACTGTGGTCGAAGCACCTTTAGGGGATGGAGCAATGATCACAGCATTGCGGCCTTTTAAGCCCATCATCGTAACATTGGCCGGCGTCGCGCCAGGATTGGTGGAAGGAGCAACTGCCGCAACCACACCCACCGGTTTGGCTATTTCTGTAATGCCTTTGGCCTCATCCACCTTGATAATCCCCACAGATTTGGCTTCTGGATCGAGTAAGTCGCGGAGTGTACCAAAGGTTTTGCGCTTATTTTTGGTTACTTTATCCTTGACATTTCCCAGCCCTGTATCCCGAACGGCTATTTCAGCCAGCTCTTCAGCATGGTCCTGTTGGTAGATAGCCCATGCCACGGCCTGAACCAGGGTATTGGCCTGCTCCTGAGAATAATCTTTAATCTCTTCCATGGCCTTACGTGCTTTTATAATAAGTTCTTCCACAACTAATCTTGCTTCCGCTTCAGCTGTTGAGAGGTTTGTGCTTGTACTTGTGCTTATGCTCATATTCACTTTCCCCTTTCCGTATTCGTCTTACAGTTACCATAAAGATGACTGATTATGGAAAAGGTATGGCGTGACGTATATTTCACGCCATACCTTTGATCCAGCTTTACTTATCCCAATTACTCACATCCAGAGAACTGTACTTAGGCAATAAGCGAGTAGGTAATTTCAGGGCATCTTTTCTAAAAGGCGGCGCCAGCTGAGTTCCGTCACAAACGATTTCCAGCACAGTGGGTTTACGGGAGTTAAGGGCTTTTTGGAGCGCCGGTCCAACCTCTTCTGCTTTAGATACTCGGATGCCCTCCGCACCCATAGCAATGGCTACCGGGGCGAAACTTTCAGGCGTCGGAATATCCACTCCCACAAAGCGGTTATTATAAAAATCAATTTGATTTTTCTTTTCTGCGCACCAGGCTCCATTACGGAAGACGATAGCGACGACAGGAAGATTATGTTCAACAGCCGTACTTACTTCGTGCAAACTCATTCCCCAGGCTCCATCACCAATGATTGCCACCACCGGGCTGTCCGGTTCAGCCAATTGTGCCCCCAAAGCGGCAGGATACGCGAATCCCGTATTGCCAAAAGTAAGAGCTGCAATATGTTTTCCTGCTCCCTTAAATTTCAGATAGCTGTTGGCTGTGGAGGAAACATTTCCGATATCGGTAGCTACGATGGCATTTTCCGGAAGGGCCTTTTGAATTTCGTAGAGTGCACGCCGAGGATTGATTGGATAACCATCAACCATTGCCAATTGTACGATTTCCTCTTCCCAGGCATTTTGTTGAGCTTTAATTTGTGTTAGGCGATCTTGCTCAACTTTCGGTTCCGCAATTCTTTCCTCTAAGCGTTTAAGAATTTCCTTAGCGGCCTCCTTGGCATCTGCGATCAGTCCAACTTCAACAGGATGAGTTCGGGCAATATGACGAGGATTGATGTCTACCTGAATAATTTTGGCACTTTCCGGGAAGTAATCAATATCGTATTGAGGAGTGGTTCCGAAAACGGAAAGTCGCGTTCCTAGGGCCAGAATCACATCGGCTTCAGCCACCAGATTCATGGCCGCTTTTGAACCCATATAGCCAATCGGCCCCACCCACAAAGGATGATCGTATGGGAAAGCGTCATTATGCAGATAGGTGCAGGCTACCGGTGCGGTTAATATTTCCGCAATCCTGGCCACAACATCCTTGGACTGAGTGTCTACAACTCCACGGCCGGAAATAACCACAGGTCTTTGAGCGGAAATCAAAAGCTCTGCTGCTTTGTCAATAGAAGCTAAATCCCCGCATCCCCGTTGATCCACCCGATATTGATGGGGTTCAAGAATTTGTTCACTAATTTCACCATAGAAATAATCACGGGGAATATCATAAAGAACCGGTCCTCGCTCTGCATAGGCAATGCGAAATGCCGTCCGCAAGCAATCGGCAGCACGTGACGGGTGTGGAACCCGAATGGTTTCTTTGGTTATTGCTTCAAAAATCTTTACCGTATCCGCTTCCTGAAAACCGTCCCAGCCCACTGTAGGCGTACCGGCCGACGGACAAATTACGACCATAGGGGTATGTGCTGAATTGGCTGCAGCTACGGATGTTACCATGTTGGTAATACCAGGACCGTTTTGCCCGATAATTACACCGGATCTGCCTGTCACACGGCAAAAGGCATCTTCCATATGTCCTGCTGATTGCTCATGGCGAACAGGAATGAAGCTAATTCCGGCAATAGGAAATAAGTCAAGTAAGTCCATGAACGCTGAGCCGACGATACCAGTAACGTGATCTATACCTTCTGCTACAAGGGTTTCACAAATCGCTTCACTGGGCGTCATTTTGACTTTCGGCATCTTATTTTCCCTCCTATAAATTTAGTAGTAAATCCACATCTGTTCTTTATGGTCCGGACGTCCGTACCAGTTGGATTTATTTATAGTATAAAGAATTATTTTCTGCCCGTCAATATGTGAAAGATATGTTTTTCATAAATAATTTATCGATTATTCTGTCAAAGCCAAAAGAAAAATCCTGCCCTAATGAGGACAGGATTTAAAACGCTATTGACTAATTTAATTTGGGGGCAAATAAATAAAACTATTTGTACGTCTGGAATACTACGGGTTAGAATAGATACAAGGGGGAATCGTATATGAATAAGATCAGAGTTGGTATCGTCGGTTACGGAAATCTTGGCAAAAGCGTGGAGCTGGGAATTCGCCAAAATGAAGATATGGAGCTTGTGGGGGTATTTACAAGACGGGATCCTTCATCCATCAAAACCATTACCCCAGAGGTTAACGTCTTCACCATGGATGAGGCCAAACAGATGACCGCCCAGGTTGATGTGATGGTGCTTTGCGGCGGAAGCATGTCGGATATGCCGGTCCAGGGTCCTGAATTTGCAAGTCTGTTCAATACCGTTGACGGCTATGACACCCATGCGAAGATTCCGGAGTATTTTGCCGCCATGAATAAAAAGGCTGCCGCGGCCCAAAAGATCTGCATTATTGCCAGCGGCTGGGACCCGGGGATGTTCTCGATCAACCGGCTCTATGCGGAAGCCATCCTGCCGGTCGGGGATACATACACCTTCTGGGGCAAAGGAATCAGCCAGGGGCATTCCGATGCGCTCAGAAGAATTAAAGGGGTAAAGGATGCTAAACAGTATACCATTCCCAAAGAGCAGGCTATTAACGCTGTGAGGAGAGGAGAAATGCCAGAACTTTCGACAAGGGAAAAACATTGGCGGGAGTGCTTTGTCGTCCTTGAAGAAGGAGCCGATAAAGAACGGATTGAGCAGGAGATCAAGACCATGCCCAATTATTTTGCGGATTATGACACGGAGGTACACTTCATTACAGAAGAAGAACTGAGCAAAGATCATCCCGGTCTTCCTCACGGCGGCTTAGTGATTCATCATGGCCGGACAGGTCTTGATGAAGAGCATCATCATGTCATTGAATATCGCTTGGCTTTGGATTCCAACCCTGATTTCACGGCCAATGTCCTCATTGCCTTTGCCAGAGCAGCCTACCGCTTAAATCACGAAGGGGTATCCGGTGCCAAAACAGTGGTGGATATTGCCCCGGCCTATCTTTCCGGCAAATCGGCTGAAGAGCTCAGAAAGTCCCTGATCTGATACTTATCTTTATAGCAGCATCGCCAAAGTGCCACCGACAATCAACACTAGCCCAAGGGCAGCTTTTTTCGCTAATTTCTCATGGAAGACCAGATAGGAAAAGGCAATCGTCACAAGGATGCTGAGTTTATCAATAGGGACGACAACACTGGCCGGCCCATCCTGAAGGGCCCTATAGTAACAGAGCCATGAGCCGCCGGTGGCCAGACCTGATAGTATAATAAAACCAAGCTCTTTTAAGGGTATCTCTTTAGAGGTACTCTTTTTTCTTGTCACAAAAACCACGAGCCAAGCCATAACCAACACGACTCCTGTGCGGATGGCGGTCCCAAGGTTTGACTCCACCCCCTCGATGCCGATTTTCCCGAGAATAGCTGTGAGACTGGCAAAGACTGCCGATAAGAGAGCATAAATAAGCCAGGCCTGATTGGCTTTGGGTTGACCCGCTTCTGTTGCTTTTTTCTGGATCATTAAGTATGTGCCTATCCCAATGCCGACAACCCCCACCGCCTTGCCGATGCTTATCCCTTCATTCAGTAAGATGAAGGCCAGAATGATGGTCAGAACCGTGCTGGATTTGTCGATGGGAACAACCTTGTTGATATCTCCCAGCTGCAGAGCCTTGAAGTAACACAGCCACGAGGCTCCGGTAGCCAGGCCGGACAAAATCAAAAACAGCAGTGTTTTCCCTGAGATGTCGCCGATCGTCGTATGTGACCCAACCATAAATACCATCAGCCAGGAAAACGCCAGCACAACGATCGTCCGAATGGCTGTGGCCATATTTGAATCGGCTTTTTTAATTCCACATTTCGCCAGAATGGCGGTAATCCCTGCGAAGAAGGCAGAGCCAAAGGCGTACATAATCCACATTATCTTTACCTCGGTTTGTATTCGTTTTGAGTATGAGCCAAAAGCAGGTTCTCCAGAATTTTGATTTTGGCGTTCACTCCATAAGCTGCGCGGAGCAATCTAATCGCTCAAGACCTCTGCTCCGTCGGGTTTCCGGCTAAATCGGCTCCTGCCTCATAGCCGGTTGGAAACGTCCTGTTTCCAACCCGACTCCGCTGCAGTCTTTCGCGAAGATTGCTTATCCGCTCGCTTAAATCCGTTCTCTGCCTTAAATCAAAATCCTTGGGCCCTTTTTGGGCTTGAGCGGCGCGATGTGGGATAAAGCTACCCAATCCGAGTATGCTTTTTCATCCTTTGCTGATGCCGCTCTGCAGCATGGCCGTCACTCTATTAATCTAACACTTCATGGATTCTTTTCCAATACCTATCCAATAAAACTAAAAGCCAGGCTATCAATTATGGCCATTGACAAAACAAACGGATTCAACCCACATGGGTCTGAATCCGTTTGCCTGAGTCTTATCTTATACTAATTGCTTCTTGCTGGCGATTTCTTCCTGGATGAGAGCAATGAACTCCGCTACAGAAAGTTTTTCACCGGCGTTACCCTGACCATAGCGACGTACAGCGACAGTATCTGTTTCCGCTTCCTGGTCACCGACCACGAGAGCGAAGGGAATCTTGTGGGTCTGGGCTTCCCGGATCTTGTAGCTGATCTTCTCGCGGCGTTCATCCACTTCAGCCCGGATGTCCAGGTCATTTAAGCGGCGGACGATGTCCTGAGCATAGTCCTCATGGCGTTCGCTGATGGGCAGAATCCGGACCTGAACAGGGGCCAGCCAGGTGGGGAAAGCGCCGGCATAATGCTCTGTGAGCAGAGCGATGAAGCGTTCAATGCTGCCGTACACCACCCGGTGAATCATAACCGGACGATGCTTTTGACCATCTTCACCGATATAGGTGAGGTCAAACTTCTCAGGCATTTGGAAATCCAGCTGAATGGTACCGCACTGCCAGGTTCTGCCCAAGCAGTCCCGGAGATGAAAGTCGATTTTCGGTCCGTAGAAGGCACCGTCTCCTGGGTTGATCTTATAGTTGACTCCCTTGGCTTCCAGGGCTTCCTGGAGGGCATTGGTAGCCATTTCCCACGTCTCATCGGCACCCATGGAGTTTTCGGGACGAGTGGAAAGCTCCACATGGTACTCAAAACCAAAGACCTTATAGAAACGATCCACCAGATCGATGACGCCGCTGATTTCAGCTTTGATTTGGGAGGGAAGCATAAAGATATGAGCATCATCCTGGGTGAAGTTGCGCACCCGCAAAAGTCCGTTTAAAGCACCAGATAACTCATGGCGATGGACTAAGCCCAGCTCTCCCATTCTCAAAGGAAGATCCCGATAGCTTCTCAGCTTTTGCTTATACATAATCATGCCGCCCGGGCAGTTCATGGGCTTGACAGCGAAGTCCTCATCGTCAATCTTGGTAGTATACATATTGTCTTTATAATGATCCCAGTGACCGGAGTTTTCCCACAGGTTGCGGCTGAGGATGATGGGGGTCTTGATTTCGTGATAACCTCTCTTGCGATGCTCCTGACGCCAGAAGTCTTCCAGTTGGTTGCGCAGAACCATGCCTTTTGGATGGAAGAAAGGAAAACCAGGTCCCTCATCGTGAAGACTGAACAGATCCAGTTCCACACCCAGCTTACGATGATCACGACGCTTGGCCTCTTCCAGCTTAAAGAGGTAGTCATCCAGATCTTCTTTTTTGGCCCAGACAGTTCCGTAGATCCGCTGGAGCATCTTATTCTTTTCACTGCCCCGCCAGTAAGCTCCGGCCAGGTTCATGAGTTTGAACGCTTTAACCACCCCTGTGGAAGGAATATGGGGACCGGCACAGAGATCGGTGAAGCCGCCTTGAGTGTACATGGAAATCACTTCATCCTCAGGCAAGTCTTCAATCAGCTCTACCTTATACTTTTCTCCTTCTGCAGAGAAATACTGCAATGCGTCGCTGCGGGAGATTTCTTTCCGTTCGTAGTGTTTGTTTTCTTTGACCAAACGACGCATCTCAGCTTCGATCTTCTCCAGATCCTCCGGTGTAAAAACATGCTCGGAATCAAAATCATAATAAAAGCCATTGTCAATCGCGGGGCCAATTCCTAAGATAGTTCCCGGGAAAAGGTTCCGTACCGCTTCTGCCATCAGGTGAGAGGTGGAGTGTCTTAAAATCTTTAAGCCTTCCTCAGAATCCGCCGTGATAATCTCCACCTCAGCATCCTGAGTTAAAGCATAGGACAGGTCCTTAAATTTTCCATTCACTTTCCCGGCCAGAGCAGCTTTAGCCAGACCTCTGGAGATAGAGGCTGCTAAGTCCATGAGACTCTTACCCGATTCGAGCTCCCGAATGGAGCCATCTTTTAAAGTAATCTTTACCATCACAGTCAACTCCTTATCCCTTAATTTTAATCCTTAAACTTTGCAAGAAAACTAAAAAAGCCCTCATCCCAATATGGGACGAGAACTTTATTCCCGTGGTTCCACCCAAGTTAAAGCACCCACCTGATGCTTTCCCTTTGCTCCCTTAACGCGGGCCAACGTCTGAGCTTACTTTGACTTCAGCTCAGCACTCTGGGGTGGTCTTCCTCTGCTTCTTTGTGAGAGATGCTTGCAGCCGGTGACATCTCCTCTCTAACACAAACCAAAACAAAGTACTTTCCCCATCATCGTTTTCATTTTATTATATCCACCCTTTTATCCTTTGTCAATTCTTCTCACTTTCTCAAATCTTCTCACAGATGGGACAGCTTTCAGTACAATAGCTGACACGGCCTTCAAAAACCTTGCAAATAGTCTGCAGAGTATCCTGATAGCCTTCATAACGAATATGCAGCACAATTTTTCGTGGAGCTACGGCAATTAAGGCGCTGACGAGAAGATCCTCATAGGTGAGTTCCTGAGAGGTATCCATGAAGGACAGATCATCCATATATTTTTTGGTGATTTTTTTGCCTTCTTCATTGTAAAGGTTGAACTTACCATGTTTGGTTATTCCTACATGCAAGGTATGAATGCGGGGTTTTTGAGAATCCACAAAACGCTTGAGCAGATTGATAAACTCCTCATATTCTGCTTCAATCACATGTTCATTTACCACATAATTGACGGCTTTATAGATCTCCTCTTTATAGTCTTTGGCACGGAATCGCAAAAAGCCTTCCATATCAAAGAACGGCTGAGCTTCTATACACTTGACGATTTGGTTGACCAAGGACGCTTTACGATGAATACGGTAATTTTTCCATTGCCGGGATTCTTGATTAAGGTATTGGAGAGACTTCTCAAAAACCTGAACGACTTCCTCCCGTTTCAGTTTATACTTGCTTTTAAGCAGCCAGCGGATATGATCCTTCTCCCAATGCTGCAAAATCGTTTCCGTAATAGCATTCGCTAAATAATAGCTATGAATCTTTTTTGTGGTCTCCCGATCCTCTTCGATCGCTTCAAGCTGGAACTCACAATCTATCAACCAGTGCTTGCCTTGTTGATATTCGTGAAGCACTACAGGAAGCTTTTCTTGCTCTTGGAGCTGCCTAAGGCGCTCATAGATGCTCTCTCGATAATATTGAGTTCCAACCTGAACGGAGTGTTGTTCCACCCTGGCATCCCCTCCATAGTAGAGTATATGAGCAAGGTTTGCTCATATTGCGGTTTACCTCGAAATTACTCAAGCTATTTCGCAAAACCATATATTCCCTACTATTGCCAGGTTGACTCTCCCTTATTCCCCAAACCAAGATAGGGCCGCCTATTTCTGCGCAGCAGCAAGCTATAGCCAGACATACAAAGGGAGTGCCGCCGACTCAGCTCCTTCAAAAAGCCGTTTGGCAACACTCCCTATTTTCCGTTGACTAGCGTGTTATCTGCATAAAACTCTTAATGCCAAAATCGCTCTTGAGAATATGGTCCAAGACCCACCCAAAGATGAACTCTAAAAGCTTGCGGGTATGTCCATCCTGATCCTGGTCGAGGGCCGAGAAGTCAATGGACTCCACCTCTTTGATAAAATCGTCATGGGCTACTTTTTGTTTAAAATAACCTGGGTACTTGATTTTAAGCATAAGCTCTTCTTCTGTTTGGAAATGGTGAACGGTATATTCTTTAAGCTCTGCAATGATTTGAATGATCTTATCGTACTTATCCGGCAGCAAGTAGTTTTCCAATAAATCATAGATCTGATTGCCGATTTCGAACAGATGCTGATGCTGTTCATCGATTTCTTCTACTCCGATCGAGTATTCGTCTTTCCACTTTAACATAACAATCACCTCTCTCTAAATCTCCGTTTTCAAGTGCCGACTTTAATATCCTCAGTCCTATTTTACAACACCAACCTCGCCCCGGCCAGTACCCTGAGCTAACATCGGCATCATCTGCCCTTACAAACTAATTTCCACCTTTAGGAATGGGGCAGGCTTTATGGATGTCAGATAATACAAAAACAAGGGTCAGCAGTTAACTTACCCTTGTCTTAAATCCTCATCAGAGAATCATTCCACCGCATCGGCCAGCTGCTCTTTGACATAATTGGGGAGAGCAAAGCAGCCTTTATGAATCTCTGTGTTATAATATTGAGTTTTAATCCTTAAGTCGTTCCAGGCCTGCTCGTCTATATCGGCCAAGGGGTCATACTTTTTCGAAGCAAAGCCAAAAAGCCAGTGTCCGGAAGGATAGGTGGGAATATGAGCTTGATAGACCCGGCAGACAGGAAAAAATTCCTTGATCCTTTGGTGGGCCCGGCCCATGTTCTGGGCATAGGTTTCATAATAAGGGCTCTCATGCTGATTGACCAGGATGCCATCATCCTTGAGGGCTTTATAACAGTTGCCATAAAACTCTTTTGTAAACAGACCTTCCCCTGGACCAAAGGGGTCCGTGGAGTCCACAATAATCAGATCATAGCTGTTCTCTTTCGTCCGTATAAATCTCAAGCCATCCTCAAAGAACAAGTGAACCCGCGGATCCTCCAGCTTGCAAGCCGTCTGGGGCAGATACTCTTTGCAGACATCCACCACCAGTTTATCGATTTCCACCATGTCAATGTTGACGATAGAGTCATAGCGGGTCAGTTCGCGGACAGTTCCTCCATCCCCGGCCCCGATGACCAAAACATCTTTAATCTGGGGGTTGGTTGCCATAGGAACATGAACAATCATATCGTGGTAGATAAATTCATCCTTTTGGGTTACCATCATCAAGCCATCCAGGGTAAAAAAGGTGCCAAACTCTTTGGATTCAAAGACATCGATCCTTTGAAACTCACTCTGTCCTGAGTAAAGCTGCCGATCCACCTTAATCGAAAAGCGGACGTTTTCCGTATGCTCTTCTGTATACCATAATTCCATAGCTATTCCTCCACGACTTTGATATTTTCAATGTCCATATCCTCTGTTCCGGTCAGGAAACAGCCCTTAGCCTTAGAATAAGCGATATAGTCAATAATATCCTCCGTGATCTTTTCCCCTGGAGCCAAGATCGGTATACCCGGAGGATAAGCCATAACGAATTCCCCGCTGACCTTACCTTTGCTTTCCTGGATGGGCAGTGAGCGCTGCTGGGCATAAAAAGCCTGCTGGGGTCCCATGACCACCACAGGATTGATATACTCATGATCAAACATCCCCGCTTTATCCCGCTGATAGCGCCGTTTAATCTCCGCCAAAGCCGAGACCAGACGCTCCAAGGCAAGGGCCCGATCTCCCACGGATATAATAGCCAGAATATTGCCGATATCGCCAAATTCGATCTGAATCCCATAGTCATCCCGCAGGATGTCATAGACCTCGATGCCGGCCAGTCCGATCTCCCGGGTGTGAATGGAGAGCTTGGTGCAGTCAAAGTCATAGACCGAGTCCCCGTTGTTCAGCTCTTTGCCAAAGGCATAATAGCCGCCCAGCTTATTGACTTCATCACGGCCATAATTCGCCAGATAGAGAGCCTTGTCAAAGATGCGCTGGCCGTTTAAGGCTAAGTTGCGCCGCGAAATGTCCAGGGAGGATAACAGCAGATAAGAAGCACTGGTGGTCTGGGTTAGATTAATCATATGCCGGACCCGTCCCACATTCAAGCGTTTGCCGATCAACAGAAAAGAGCTTTGGGTAAGGCTGCCCCCCGTTTTATGCATGCTGACCGCCGCCATATCCGCTCCGGCTGCCATAGCACTGATGGGCATATTTTCTCCAAAATAAAAATGGGTGCCATGAGCCTCGTCCACTAAAGCCAGCATATTGTGTTCATGGGCCAGCTCAGTGATGGTCTTTAAATCGGAACAAATCCCATAATAGGTTGGATTATTAACCAAAATAGCCTTAGCGTCCGGATTTTCCTTGATTGCTTTCCTGACATCAGCCACAGCCATTCCCAAGGGAATACCCAGTTCCTTATTGACACCGGGATTGACATACACCGGAATAGCCCCACTGATAATGAGAGCGTTAATGGCACTGCGATGAACGTTGCGGGGCATGATGATTTTTTCACCCTGTTTGCAGGCGCTCATGACCATAGCTTGTACCGCTGAAGTGGTTCCATTCACCATAAAAAAAGCATGATGAGCTCCAAAAGCTTCGGCAGCCAATTCTTCCCCTTCCTTGATCACCGAAACGGGATGGCCAAGGTTATCCAATGGTTTCATGGAGTTGACATCTACGGACAGGCATTTCTCACCCAGAAACTCCGTCAATTCAGGGTTCCCTCTCCCCTGTTTATGCCCAGGCACATCAAAAGGCACCACACGCATGGATTTATACTTGAGCAGCGCCTCATAGATAGGAGCCTTGCTTTGTCGTAGTGAAGTCATGATACCACCCCCTTTAGGTTATACAAGATATAATAATACAAAATTTAACTTAAAAAGTCGATAAAAAAAATAGTTTCATGCCATGCTAAGACGCTTCATAAGGTTACAGACTATAGAATGTGCAGGTTTCTCACTGGACATTCCGAACGGTAAACCAAAACCGGATGCTTACTTGTCAAGTATCACCCGGCTTAAATTAATGCTCTTCCCCGATCAGCCCCAGCATCCAGTTAAGCCAGCCGCTGACAGTCGATGACCTTCTCACAAACGTGCTCATACTCCCGATCTGATAAAGGCCGGATTGCTGCATGATACTCACTATCGTGTTTTGGTCCGGCAGAGAACCATTTTCCATATAAAGCTTAAAGGTTTCCCTGAAGATGCGATGCTGCAGTATGGCCTCGCAAAAGGCCAGCTGTCTTTGCTGATAACTCAGCTGCATGATGCGCTTGCCCCGGGAGCTTAATGAATAAACCAGCCTGCGTCCCTCTTCATAGCGTTTTTCAACTAAGCCCAAATATCTGGCGGCATCAGTATAGTAATTGGTTTGGCGGATATCAAACGCATATTCCTCTGTCACCTGCTCACGGCTAAGCTCCTGAGCGCTCAGCAATTCACAGATATTGATCACCCGCTCAAAGCTGTTGGCCTGAGGGAAAGGAATCTCCGGTTCCTGCACAAGCTGTGTCCGCTCAGCGACATCATGTAAAGCAGCTACCCCTATGGCTGTATCTTCAATAGAATAATTTTTATGTTTCACCAATACCAAGGAATTATAAGCATTAGGATCCTGGAATTCATATTCATACAAACTAAAAATACCATTTGAGTACACTAAAAATATGGGTCTGACTTTTTTCGTAACCCTGCCGTCCCAGACTCTGAAGGGATAATAGAGTTGACGGACCAGAAAATCTTCCGCCAGATCTCTTTTGGCTTCCAGCAGAGAAAGACTGTGCACACCCTCAAGAGCCGCATCAATTTCAATTTGAGAATTGCTTACGGCGACTTCTGTGGAATACTGCGTCCTTAAGTTGCGAATCGTAAAGTCAAATTGCCCCGACCCCATACGTCCTGACACAGTGGCATAAAGGGTCTCTTCCTCCAAAAAATCTGCCAGCATTCCCGAGGCCAGGGCACAGTTAACAGCGATGGCCTCACTGGGAATATGGCTGGTGCTGAGACTTTGCAGATTCGGCGGCAAAGACACGCGGGTCACCGAGGTATCCACGCTAGGAAAAGGCTGATAAGCCTCAAAGTGAGAGATGATATAGTCACCGCGGGATATTGGCAGTATCGCTAATCTATTCCTGGCAAATATCCGGGGCAAATTGATATTATGATCAAACTTGGCCATTAACCGCGGTTCACGGTACTCCTTGATCTGTGACGCAGCAATACAAAATTTCCCCTCGGCTTCGATCCGGGATAAGATATCATATTTCTCGAACAGGGATTCCCAGGCTTGATCGTTTTGGCTTTTAGGCTGTTCACTTATAATTCCTCACCACCACTTCGTCTATTTGCCCTCTCTTGGTTGCATTGGAATTGATAGCGCGTTTTGCTTTCACGATGGTTATCTGATAGGCCCCATATTGCTCCTTGATAAATTCCGTTGCCGAATTGGAAAGCATAAACTTGATTCCCCGCCGATCAAGTTCATCACAGCATTCCCGCAGCCTGATCTGCTCAGCCCGGTCGAATCCGCCTTTAGCATAGCCGGTAAAATTGGCTGTGCTGGAAACAGGATCATAGGGTGGGTCCAGATAAACGAAGGTCCCTTTGGCAACACCGGCCAGGACTTCCGCATAATCTGTGCTGCTGAAGGTGATCTGCGCTCTCCGGAAATAGGTGCTGACCGCTCTTAAGGTGTGCTCATTGACAATATTGGGGTTTTTGTAATGACCAAAAGGCGTATTGAACTCCCCGGCATTGTTCACTCTGAACAGGCCATTGTAGCAGGTTTTATTCAAATAGATAACCCGTGCCGCTTTCTGCACTTTGCTCAAATTCCCGTATTTTTCTTTGTCCCGGTCCCAGTCTCTGACACGATAAAAATGCTCTTCTTCATTGGGGTGCTCACCCAGTGCCCTAATCAGCTCTTCCACATCGTCCCGAATAACTTCATACATCTGGATAAGTTCACTATTGACATCATTTACCCAGGCGGTGTCCGGCTGTAATTTAAACAGAACCGCCCCACCACCAAAAAAAGGCTCACAATAAGACTCGACTCTTTTAGGAAATAAAGGAGTCAGATCCTCTAAAAGTTGGCGTTTACCCCCAACCCATTTTACAACAGGCGCAACCAGCCGATCCTTATGCATCATTGTCCTCACTCTCTGAGTATAACTTCACACACATTCTACCACATTGCCGGACACTATTGCTGAAAAAACCAGTGCCGGAACAGACTTTTTTGGACAACAAAAAAGCCTCTCCGCAGAGAAGCCTTCTTCCAAAATATGGTGGGTTTGAAAGGACTCGAACCTTCGACCCCCGCGATGTCAACGCGGTACTCTAACCAGCTGAGCTACAAACCCATAAATGGTGCCGATGACCGGAATCGAACCGGTACGGGCTTTAAGGCCCGCGGGATTTTAAGTCCCGTGCGTCTGCCAGTTCCGCCACATCGGCAATATAAACGTATTGTTGGAGGCGGCACCCAGATTTGAACTGGGGATAAAGGTTTTGCAGACCTCTGCCTTACCACTTGGCTATGCCGCCGAAGAAATGGAGCGGGTGACGAGATTCGAACTCGCGACTTTCACCTTGGCAAGGTGACACTCTACCACTGAGTTACACCCGCGTGGTGCCTTAGGACGGAATCGAACCGCCGACACGAGGATTTTCAGTCCTCTGCTCTACCGACTGAGCTACCAAGGCATAAAAATGGCGACCCCGATCGGACTTGAACCGACGATCTCCTGCGTGACAGGCAGGCATGTTAACCACTACACCACGGGGCCTTAATTTGGTGGGCGATGACAGGATCGAACTGCCGACATCCTGCTTGTAAGGCAGGCGCTCTCCCAGCTGAGCTAATCGCCCGCGTCAACTGACGAATTTTAGTATACACAAAAAACGGTTTTATGTCAAAGGTTTTTCATGTATTTCATTCATTTATGGTCATCATTTTTACAACTACAGTAATAATCCCTATTTAGGACGCTTAATCTATTTTACAAAACTCAAAATTGCTTCCCTTACGATCTTCGCTGCTAAAAGAGCCGTACGCTCACTGGTGTCTATAAGAGGGGATACTTCCACCAGATCAAAGCCCACCACATCCAGCTCACTGAGGGCATGAACGGCTTTGATGATTTCCCGGGAAGTACATCCACCGGCTTCCTGAGTCCCAGTGCCTGGGGCAAAGGCCGGATCCACCACATCAATATCTAGCGTCACATAGACCGGCTTCCCTTTAAGCTCCGGCAGGACAGCCTTGAGCGGCTCCAAAACCTCTTCTACCACCAAATGATTGTGTTCCTTAGCAAAGAGGAATTCCTCCCGGGTTCCGGAGCGTATGCCAAACTGGTAGACCCGATGGGGCCCCAGGGCTTCCGAGATTTTGCGCATCACCGTAGCATGAGAATTAGGCTCACCGGAGTAATCTGTACGCAAATCAGCATGGGCGTCGAAATGCACCACCCGCAGCTCAGGATACTTCTCAATGAAGGGCTTAAGCAAAGGATAGGTAACCAGGTGTTCTCCCCCTAAGAAAACGGGAAATTTCCCGTCCTCTACCACCTGCCGGGCAGCGGCTTCGATCACTTGCAACGATTTTTCAACATTGCCAAAGGGCAGGCTTAAATCTCCACAATCGCAATAAGCATAATCAGAGAGATCCTTATCCAGATACACACTATATTCCTCAATCCCGATGGAGACATTGCGGATACTCAGAGGGCCCAAACGGGTACCCGGGCGAAAACTCACCGTATAATCCATAGGAATCCCCAGAATTACCGCGTCAGCCTCTTCATAAGGGGTTTCTCCTCCCATAAATACACCGGGGTTTTCTGTCATCTTCATGAGCGTCTCCTTGGACATCGCACTTCACCGCTTTCTTTATTTTTGCCCATTTTCTGAGCCAGCATCTAACCATTTAAGTATAAACATTCGCATATCGCCACTCGAATGTAACGGCAAAAGGAGATCTCTCTGTTCAGAGATCCCCTTATATGGATTGCACATTCTCTATTAAGTATCGTTCAATAGGATAGACATTATGCTCATTCAGGTTCTAGCTGGATGAAACCTTCTTCTCTTTCACCACATCATCATATTTGATGGACCGAGTGTGCTTGGTATGGGACCAGGATTTATCCTTGCGGTTGACAAAGCCCAGAAAGACGATAGGAATCCAGCTGTAGATAAATACGGGGTATAGGATCAACCCTGCATAGGCACGCCAAGGCAGGCGTTCCAGGGCTAAGGCAGCTACAGGGAAAACCAGGGAAAATGCGGAAAGAATCTGCCAGCCCGACCAAGGCATAACCACATTAAAAACCTGAGTATAGGAAGATTGAAGCCCGGAAATCAGATTAACAAACATAAAGAATGTGGCGATCATAACCAAAGCCGGTTGGAACAAATGCACCGCTGCATCAAAATACATGAGCTTCCGTTCCTTGAACGCCTTATAAATCAACGGAAAGAAATAACGGCCCGCCACATCCACTTGACCCTGAGCCCAGCGTTTCCGTTGATTCCAGGCCTGTATAAAGGTCAAGGGCTTCTCGTCATAGACAATGGCGTCATGAGCCCAGGTTGTCTTGATGCCGCTGACCAGAGCTTTCATAGTAAACTCTAGGTCTTCAGTAAGGGAGGTCGCCCCCCAGCCAAGATCCTTCAACACTTTGGTGGAGATACACATACCGGTTCCGCCCAACACATTATTGAGAAAGCCGGTATTATAACGGGCAAGCTGCAAAAGCCTGTTGGAAAGCCAGAAGGTAATCGAGAACGTATTGGTGACCCAGGTATCATAGGGATTCTTTGAATCCAGATAACACTGAACAATTTGGTGACCCTGACAAAGTTTGCTGTTCATTTCGACTAAAAAGGTCTCATTGACCAAATTATCCGCGTCAAAAATAATGACGGCGTCATAGTGTCGTTCCAGCTTAAACAAACGATGGAACATCCACTCCAGAGCATAGCCCTTTCCCCGTTTTTCATTATTAAAACGTTGGTGGACCAAGGCCCCGGCATTTTTGGCGATTAAGGCCGTTTTGTCGGTGCAGTTATCTGCGACGACAAAAACATCGTAAAGTTCTTTCGGATAATCCAGATTCAACAAATTATCCACTAAAGGCCCGATGACCGCCTCTTCATTATGAGCAGCCACTACCAGAGCAAAGCTTTTCTCCGGTTCCAAAACCTTTTTGTCCGGTCTGCGAAACAAACCAAACATGGATAACACGAAATAGTAAAATGTCATAAAAATAATGATCAGCTGTACTGGTACCATGATCATATTGAACAAGTGAGAACCGGTAACACCAAACATGAAATCCATGTTCCCAACCTCCTTTTAACCTTAACCATAATATCACAGCGCCATTTTCCCCGCAAGGCGAAAGATGTCTAAAAAAGGGACAACTTATGCTTGTCCTAAGCATTTATATGCAAATGTTCTCTGGATTATACATTTAGTCTTACCGCCGGTAGTGAGTCTTTAGCCAGAATAAAAGCAATAAAGAGGTGGCAAAAACCAAAAATACAAAGCTTAGTTTAAGGGCAAGCCCAATCGAAGACCAATATATCGTACTCACTGAATTCCCTGCCACCCAAGGTATGGCCGCTCTGAATATCTTAGCAATTCCTTGACCTATAAGCAAAAAAAGGCCCAGTCCGGAAAGAAAGGCAATAACGCCAACGATTCCTACGGGGGTATCCAAATGCCAACGACGGGTTAATTCCCTCTTGACCCAATAGAACTCAATTCGTAACTCCCTAATCAAGCGGTTCAGCATGATAATTCACCTCTTGCTAACAGGTTATGTCAGCAAGGTTCCGCAAAGAATTTGACCCCTTGTGTATATATTTGCTAATTTCTGGATAAAATCTCTTCCAAGGAGGTGGATTCACTTGCCTAAGTTCTCAGATGACGGTAAATACGTCCATTGCGCTTTTTGTAATCAAAAATTCCGTTTTGAATTCGATGCACTTCATCATGAAAAAGAAAAGCACGCCGACAAAATGTGATTGACTTAAAAGAAAGCCGCTCATAATCTCTGCAGATTATGAGCGGCTTTCCTTAATCCATGAATTAGTGCGGTTTACCCTGTAAAGGCCATAATAGTCAACACTGTAACTACTAACAGCACAAGAACAAATAAACCAGATTTTACGTCCAGATGCAGCTTATCGAGCATTCAAGTCCCTCCTCTTCTTTACATATTGGGGAGTTCGATGACATGTTGATAGGGAGCAAGAGTTACGATAAAATCTTCTCAGTTATTGGTACATCCATTGCTACAAATGATAGTATTTCTTATTATCAGTATAGTATCATATAATTATGATTATTCCAATATATTTTATAATATTTCGAAAAAAATTTTAAGCTCAACCTATTTTTTCTTCTTGTTTTTGTCCTTTGAACCCTCGTTATGATTGCTATAACGAGATAGTATACCGAATAACACGCCAATGACTATCCATATGAGCCCTGAGGTAAAGCTTCCCAAAACAATTTTATAAGTCCCAGCCACAATAAACGCAATTCCTACTAAAATGTACCATAAGTTGAACTTCCCATTCATGAAAATGCTCCTTCCCTTAAACCTGACTACTTCAATTCTACCCGACAACTCTATCCCTGCCAATGAAAAACTGCCAACGACCTCATCTTAACGATAAGATAATTGGCAGTTTTTCATCATAATTCTCACATTAGAATAGAAAACACAATAGCTGCGGCAACTACCACAAGAGCGAGGATAAAAACAACTGATTTCGGGTGAAGATTATAATTGTTTTGCACGCGAAATCCCTCCTTCCCTGCCAAATTGGGGTAGGAGATACTCGGGGTGCGTATTAGGAATTTACGCTGATTAGGATGACCTTTTAACACCCTCCTTTATTTGGATTTAGTCCAGTAAACCTGCTGGGCTACTCTAGGTCGTCTAGTCTTAGACAGCATCCCGATTAGGTCCAACCTCACGACAACATAGTATTTCGCCACCGAAACCCCAAACACCTCCTTCAAAATATGAAATCTTTCCAGAACTCAGAAAATTAATTATTTACCACACAATATCCATCATACAATCCGCCTATTCAGTTTTAAGTTCCCTCCTCTTATTATCTTATTTGTTCGCTATAGTCTATGATTCATCCTTAGAATTATGAACTTTATGTTTAGGCTCTGACTAAGATGTTCTTTAAAATCTCCAGATACTTCCTCGAAAATGCCCCCTCCTGGTCTTCCAAATAGGCTAAGGCTTCCTCCACTCCCACTGTCTTTCTATATGGCCTTCCTGCTGTTATCGTATCGAATGCATCGGCAATCATAACGATTTTTACATATTCATTGATTTGGCCCTCTTGCAGCTGATTCGGATATCCGCTTCCATCTAATCTTTCATGATGCTGAGCTATTATATCCTGACTTAATATCGGAAAGGCAGAATCCACAGTGCACTCTACACCTAATTCGCAATGTTGCTGGAGAATCTCCTTCTCTATATCACTTAGGTCTGTCCGCTTTTGGATAATTTTTTTAGGGATAAGCAATTTTCCAACGTCGTGAAGAATCCCCCCTACGCCAAGGTCCCAAAGCAATTCCTGAGAAACCCCCGACTCCATCGCCATCATCAGGGAAAGAAGAGCCACATCAATCGAATGTGTATAGAGCCAATCGATATGGTTGCCTAACGCCGTGACATACATATACCATGGTTTTCTTTTTGACTCAAATACGATATTGGCAAGCAAAACACTGGCCTGGTTAAGCACTTGGTCGTCGGTTAGCTTATACCGCTCATCTTCTCTAATCTGTTGTTTAACTTTTTCGTATGATGCCAATGACAGAGGATCCTGGCCCTTTATTTGTGTTTTTTCATTCTCTTCTGTCTCAGATATAAAATCATATCTTCTCTGGAGTCTCAAAAACTGGTTTAAAGTAATCCTCGTTCCCTTAGCAGATAAAAGAAGTCCTTGCTCATTGTAATAATCTCTTGGACAAACAATCTTTTTCATATCTCACTAATTCACCTCCATTTGATTTCTCTCTTAATTAGTATTAAAATCAAGAATTTACGCAACAATTTTACAATATTGTTGCATAAATAAATGCATTACGAATAAATAGCTCTTTAAGTACCTTTTCAGTCAGTTAAAACCAAAATAATTCTGTGAAATTATTGAAAAGGCGCTATTTCCAGTGCCATGTACCTCTTAATTACTCACATTAATATTATAATGGATAGGGAAAAACGCTCGTAGGAGGACAATTTATGACGGTTGAACCAATTCGCGATAAAGCACAAATACGAACACTGTATAATCATCTCAATCAATCTCATCCTAAATATGCTATGATTTTTAAATTTGGAATTAATACAGGACTGCGGATCAGCGACATCATTACACTCAAGGTTTCAGATATTTATTGTCGCAAGAAGGAATTTAAAGATTACTTGGTTTTAACTGAACAAAAAACCGGGAAATTAAAAAAAATTAAACTAAATAACACTTTGCGAAAAGCACTGAATAGTTATATTCATAAGCAAAATCTGGAACTAATAGACTATTTATTTCCTAGCCAAAAAGGGGGCTATATCGGCAGAATTCAGACATACCGGGTATTGAAGCATTCCGCCGTTACATTAGGCATAGAGAATTTTGGAACACATAGTCTTAGAAAAACATGGGGTTATTGGACATATAAACTATCTCAGTATAATATCGGCCTGGTCATGGATATTTTTAACCATAGTTCACAGAGTGTCACTTTGCGTTATATTGGTATTAATCAAGACCAGAGGGATCAATTGTATGATATGGTTCAACTCTAAAAACTACTTACTATACTTCAATATCGGGGCTTTGGGCTCAACCTATCATAATTGACATCCATAGCCCCAGTAAGGTATATTAAAATAAAAAATGCAACAATATTGTAA
>NZ_FRDN01000019.1 GCF_900143285.1 Desulfitobacterium chlororespirans DSM 11544 | reverse complement strand
ATGCAGTTAGCTGAGTTGATTCGAGAGTATGACGAGAAATTCAATCATATTCTCGGCTATCGCCGCATGACGGCATGGATAAACCATTTCAACGGAACATTTTACAGCAAGAACAGGGTTCACCGCATCATGAAAGCCCTCAACATTCATTCTGTAATACGGAGAAAGCAAAAGAAATACTTCTATGCTTCGCCTGAAGCTACTGCTGAGAATGTCTTGAAGCGCAATTTCCATGCAACAAAACCCAACGAGAAATGGGTAACCGATGTCACTGAATTCAAATGGTATGAAGGACCGATTGTGCACAAGGTGTACCTCAGTGCTATCCTGGATCTGTACGACCGCTCTGTCGTGGCCTATGTGTTAAGTAGGCGCAATGATAGCAAGCTGGTCTTTGATACATTTGACCGTGCAGTGGCTGCCAATCCGGATGCTAAGCCTTTGTTTCATAGCGACAGAGGATTTCAATACACCAGTAAAGTCTTCCAGATGAAGCTCAGAGAACAGCAGATGGAGCAGTCTATGTCCCGTGTCGGTCGCTGCATTGATAACTGTCCTACCGAGGGCTTCTGGGGCATACTAAAGGCAGAAATGTTCAATTTGTATAAGTTTACAGACGAGGCTTCTCTCCGGGCTTCAATTGATAAATACCTTCATTTCTATAACTATGAACGGCTTCAGGAACGCTTCGACAACCAGGCTCCTATGGAAGTTCGGGCTGCTGCAGTTGAGACAGATTCTCCTGCACACTATCCCATTCCCGAGAACAAACGTATTCTGAAGTACAAGGCAAAGTTTGCCGCATAAAAGAAGAGCTACCACCCATTTGGCAGTAGCTATTTCTATAACCCTGTTTATTTATTTCCCTGGTCTACCTTGACAGGGGCAGATCAAAGCAGGGTGCTTTTTCTTATGAGAAAGGTTGAGAGACAGTGCCTCTGCTCCCTAGGGACCTGATTTGTTTAGCGTTCCGCGGGAGGTGACGGGGAGTAGGGCACTGGGGCAGTCACCCTTATGACGGTATGTCCATAAGATATAGTGTAGGAGGTGCATCATCATGCACGGAAAAGAGATTGCATTTAACGCTGTAATAGCAGCCATAGGTACCACCCTTAGCGCATGGTTAGGGGGCTGGGATGCCGCTATAGCCCTGCTTATAACACTCATGGTAGCGGATTATATTACTGGCTTCCTGGGGGCCGTACGAGAAAAGAGAGTCAATTCAGAGGTGATGTTCTGGGGCGGCATCCGAAAAGGAATCAGCCTGGCCGTCATTGCTTTAGCCGTCCAATTGGACGGTATGCTTGGCAACGCTGAGCCAATCCTGCGAACCCTAGCCATTTACTTTTACGCTGCCCGTGAAGGGATTAGTGTGACTGAGAACCTGGGCATTGTCGGAGTGCCTTTGCCGCCGGTAATCGTAAAGGTGCTTGAGCAGCTCCAGACGAAAGGGGAAGGTGGGACGAAATGAACATCGTAGATATCTCCGAGTGGCAAGTCCCATCGGCGATTAACTATGACACATTTGCACGGCAGCTTAGCATGGCAATTGTCCGGGTACAGTATGGTGCTGGCTATCAGGATAAATATTTTAAGACTCACATTACCGAGCTACAAAAGCGTGGTGTGCCGGTGGCCGTATACGCCTGGGTTCGCGGCAAAACCATTGCTGAGATGGAGGCTGAGGCCACAGCATTTTATACCCGGGCGAAGGAGTTTAATCCTACGTTTTGGTGGCTTGACGTGGAGGAGCAGTCCATGGCGGATATGCGCGCTGGTGTCTCAGCATATCAGCGCAAACTTAGAGCGCTGGGAGCCGGCAAGGTGGGGGCGTATATAGCGCATCATCTCTACAACCAATTCAATATCAACGTGGCTGAGTTTGACGCGGTGTGGATTCCGCATTATGGGCACAATGATGGGACCAGGAACTCGAAGCCCTCTTATCCCTGTGACATCCACCAATACACGGATAAGGGGAGTCTGCCGGGATACAATGGCAGCCTGGATTTAAACGCTATTATCTCAGATAAGGATATTTCATTTTTTACAGGGGGTGATGAAGTGTTAGATAATCTCGTAATCTATGCAGATGGAGATACTGGAGCAGCTCTTGTCTTGAGTCAGAGGCTGGGCTGCCCCATGGTCCACAAAGGCAGTGCGGGCAAGTATCAGGCGATCAAAAAGCACTGGGTTGGTGTACAAGGGACTAATGATAGCGGCAATATCTATTATGCCGGTACAAACCGTGCTGAGACGGCGCGGAAGGTATTAGAATAGAAGAAAAAGATCATGATAGCAAAGCCCTCTCTCGCTTGGTGCGGGGGAGGGCTTTTTGCGTTTTATTTTGAAATTAAATTATAAATAAATGTACTCCACTGATTATATATAGAAATCAGATTTTCTGAAACACTTTTTCCGTTACTCATCTTCTTTGCGCAGGTCACGAATAGTTGGACTTGCAGTGACTATTGTGACGATCAAAAATCCCGCTGTCTTTATGATCGACTTCCACAAGTTCTGCAGTGCTACGTCGGTCTGCATCTATCTTTAATTTGTCCAAATAAAAATCAAGAAGATGCTTAGGGACAACTTTCTCAAAATCAAACAAATCAAATTCCAATACCCTGCCACTCCTTAATCCAAGTATATTATTGCTATATTGTTAGTTCTAGGCTTGTCCAGAAATTTCTTCCAAAATATTTGAGATTAAAACAAAAATTTAAGAAATTTTTATGGAAAATTGCTTTTTTATTAATTGAGAAAGAACGTATATATCAAGGCCAGCCATGCATGACAGCTCGAAGCGGGTTCCCGCGACGCACCGGAGAGCGCATGAAAAAAGCACCGAAACTAATCCGGTGCCCGTCACATCTATGGCGTTAAGGACATATAGTGTAGTGTGAAGGATGATTTTCCCGTAAGCAGAAACCCGGTGCAAAGTTGATGCGCTGGGGTTCTGTTTTTTTGTAACACATTTTTTATACGAACATATGATGTATTGGGCTTGGTTTAAGTCCTGTCGTGGATAAGCAGAAACCCTGGTGACGGAGCCGGGGCTTCTGCTTTTTAGTTACCGTTGGTATTGCCACCTATTGCCACTACTTTAACTTCTCCAATAGTTATTATAAAGACGTATCGCAATATTCGCGAAAATTAACTTTGCCCACTTGCTTAATATTTACAGCTCCACATCCAGGACAAACAACAGTTATTTGGTCTGGTGCTTGTTCTAAAGATGAATCATCTTGTACGCGCTGATTTAGTAATTCATCAATAATACGCTTGATTTCCTGTAGTATATCCAGTGGTATTCTCTCTATTAATATACAATCGTTAGTAGTCACAATTTCTAGTTTGCTGTACTGAGACAGCTTAGTCACTATTTTTACTGATTTAATATCGGAAAGAAATATTTCCGTTTTTGTGCCTTTCCAAGAGCTTATAATCTTATGCACGATGATTCTTTGATTGGTTATATAAACTTGCTCAGTCGGATTTGGAATAGAGGCCCCAACTGCCAATAGTTTTTCCTCATTCAAAAATGAACTTGCTATTAAGTCAATTTGCATCTGCATGGCTTTCCTTTTTCCCCAGCCAGCGTTTTTAATAGTAGCTTCAATAGTGTCCATGTAATTACCATCTTGCTTCTGAATTCTTACAATTCCATTTTAGCAATAGTACAAAAGAAATTACATTATTTTTTTAAAAACTATCTCACCAACTTAAAGTTCCCTGGTTGACAGAAAATCACATATGTCGGCAATAGAAAAGAGCATGGTCCCATTAAGGTACTATGTTCCGCATAATAAAATTGGGGAGGATTTGGGGAGTTTGCGATTCAAAAACACCCCTAAATCAACTTTTATATACCCAACATCGAAATTCTGAAACCCTTGCAATCACTGCGTTTCATGAATAAACCTAACTATACCAAACACGCTGGACAGGTCTCCAAAACCGTTAGTGTGGGTTCAACTCCTGCATCCCCTGCCAACATGAAATCCGCTCCCCGCGAGGTTTGCAGGAAGTTTTGTTTTTAGGGAATTAAATTTTTAGTTAACAATAAGTTAACAACTGGTTTTTTGCATGTAATAGGACTCGTATAAGTCTTATTTTTAGCTTCAGTAAAAAGAAAAAGCAGCCCATTACGGCTGCGCAAAAAATTATCTGGCAATGGAGTTGGCCAAAGCCTTCTGAACTTCAAATATGTTTTTGTCTTTTTTAAACTCCTTGGTGATAGGTAATGAATTACCAGAAATCCAGATTTTTAATTCTGCATCAAGATCGAGGTGACCGGCTGTCTCTACAGCAAAGTGCGTGATACTTCTGAAAGGTATAGAGTGATACTCAATCTTTTTGCCGGTGATACCTTGTTTATCCACGAGAATCAACCTGCTGTTGGTAAACACAATTAAGTCTCTGATGAGTTTAAAAGCCTTTGTTATCTGTTCTGAGTCATAAAGTAAAGGACCTACTTCGCTTTCAATTTCTTTGGTGTCAATCTCTGAGGCATTGCCCATCATTCCGCTAAATATTCCCATAATATCTAATATCTCCTTCCTGAATTGCAATGTTCAAGTATTCGAGGAAAAAATTTTATTTCCTGCTTTGGCTGAATGATGCCGAAAGAGTGGGCATTTATCAGGGCACACTCTATTTTTTGTGCCCAAAATCCTATGTCGGAAATTTGCGGGAGTGGGGTAGCACGGTACTGGGTCAGTCACCATTATGACGACATGTCTATATAAATATAGTATAGCGAGAGGTGATAGCATTTGGATTTTACAATTATAACAGCCCTCATTGGGATTGTAGCAGCTCTGTCCGGAATTATCTTAGGGTGGTCGGCAAGGGCAAAGGAAGCGAAAAGAGAAGTCAGAATAGACGCTGAAATCAACACAGCCATCCGTACCGACATGGAGTACCTTAAGCGCGGGGTAGATGATATCCGCATAGAGCAGCGTGCCCAGGGGCAGCGCATGGATACCATGGGTGAACGTCTTACCCGGGTTGAGGAGTCATCTAAACAGGCCCATAAGAGGATTGATCGCCTTGAGCAGAAAGGAGAGTAAGCATGAAAATTGAATAATGGGTGGGCACGCCGAACTATCGTCAGGGGAGAAGTGGCAGCCAAATCTTTGCCATCATAAATCACATCACAGCATGACGATATCCGGGGTGCCTCTCATGGATGCAGAATCCTGCCTCCCAAGTAAGCAGTCATTATCTCGTACTCAAGGATGGGCGAATCCTGCAGCTTGTCAAAGACGAGGATACTGCGTGGCACGCCGGCCAATAAGCCGAACTGGAAGTTGTATAATGGAAAGAATCCTAACCTGTACACGATTGGTATTGAGCATGAGACTTTAGATGGGGAAGAGTTAACCGATGTTCAGTATCAGTCTACGCTATGGCTTCACGGTCAGCTCCTGGCTAAGTATCCTGCAATTAAGCCGGACAGTGACCACATTATCGGTCATTATCGCACAGACAGTGTAAATCGGCCGAATGATCCGGGAGCGAAGTTTCCCTGGGAGCAACTGTTTAAGGATTTGAAAGGAGAGGAGGATATGGTGGATAACCTTGTAATTTATGCTGATGGGGATGTAGGAGCAGCCCTTATCTTGAGCCAGAAGCTGGGATGCCCGATGGTTCATAAAAGCAGCTCAAGCAAATATCAAGCTGCTCAGAAGCACTGGGTTGGGGTGCAGGGGGCAAATGATAGTGGGAATATCTACTATGCCGGAGCAAATCGTACCGAAACGGCAAGAGCGGTTCTGAAATGAAGCAGAGCCATTTTTCTAAGCGGATAGTGTTTCTGGTGATTAGTTGAACACCGGTTCACTATCCGTTGTTACTTATTGAAAAAGCGGATTGAAGAAGCAGACACCATTGATTCATGAAGGGCCCCTTAAGCTTTATATTTGTAATAGAATAGTTTAAGCTGGTAAGCAATTGCTGCTATGCCAAAACCAGTACTCTTTAATAAATCACCAATTACTGCGAGTTTTGTACCTCTGGTCAACACAAGAGAGGTTTTTAAGTTAGCGGTTGATTTCAGCTCTTCGAAGCGGACAATGGCTACATGGGTGAAAAGTATACTGGCGAGAAAGAAAAGCCAGCTTGCAGCTGTGATGGACATGGCAGAATCAATTTCTTTCGGCTTAACCGTTGGAACATTTTCGGTGAGAAGTGCTTGTTCTTCTTGGTAGGTCGATATAAAAGCCAATATTGTGCCGAGAAGAAAGAGTAAATCTCCTGCTCTTTCTTCATAGGTTAGGCTTAAATCCAGATGTTCATTCCCCATAATCATCACTTCCCTATTTATTAGGATATGTCATAAAGCCACGAGTGTAACAACGAGCGCTATTTTTATGACCTAAATCCATGACCTAAATCTATTCTCGAAAAATCTATGCTCTAAATCTGCAGACATCAAATTAGAAAAACAGGACATACTTTCTTTGTTTTAGAAAGCAGGATTTTTGATTCACTGAAAAGAAAGAATGATAATATCTCTTTGAGAGTAGGGGAGGTGGATCCAATGGCTATCGATTTACACATTCATACAATAGAGTCGGATGGTTCCCTTTCAGTGGCTGGAGTTATCCAGGAGGCTGCCGAGCGGGGGGTTCGCGTTTTGGCTTTAACCGATCATGAGACCACCAACGGCGTCCCGGAAGCCATGGAATTAGGCCAAAAGCATAATTTGAATATTATCCCCGGCGTTGAGCTGATCACAGCTTTCAAAGGTAAGGAAGTTCATTTGCTCGGTTATTTTTCTTATGCGGCGATGATGCATTCAGACCTCCAATCACGGCTAAAGGAGCTTCGGCAGCAGCGAACCTATTTGGCTTTTGAAATGGTCAAAAGGTTACAGAAGGATGGATTCACCCTGAAATGGGCGGAGGTGGAGAAAATCGCCAATCCTGAAGGAGCGGTAAGCAAAGGCCATATTATGCGGGCTCTTCATGAACACGAGAACGGCACTGTCCAGTGGCCTGTGATAGCGAAACTTTTCCAGCCTTACGGGATTGCTTACTTGCCATTTTTGGAACATCCTTTTGAAGAAGCTGTTGATTTGATCTACACATGCGGTGGTGTACCCGTGCTGGCGCATCCCGGCTTGCTGCAGGATGATCGTATGGTGACTGAGCTCTTATCTTATCGCCCTATGGGTTTGGAAGTCTATTATGGCTATTGGGAGCAAAGAGAGGCCTTGATTCAAAACTATAAAACGATAGCCCAGGATAAAGCCATCCTGACGACTGGAGGCAGCGATTTCCATGGCTTATTCGGACCGGTTAAACTGGGAGAGATTGTGGTACCGGAACAATGCAGTCGGGAACTGCAGACTTTTCTTAATCTTGATTTTTAGAAAGTCAGAAGGACAGGGTTGATTTGTTTTACTTAAGGATAAAAAAGCCCTTTCAGTGAGAAACTAAGGTTAGTTTTTGAGCTGGAGGGACAAAAGAATGCAAAAATCACGACCGGAACAGGATGTTCATGAAGACATAAAAATTCTTATCCAAACTCACTTTGGGGAATCGGGCCAAGGAATCCATATTGAAGTCAAAGGGGATAAGATTTCTCTATGGGGAACAGTGGATAGTCTTGCTGAAAAAGATTTTATCGGGCAAAGGATTGGCCGTATCGACGGGGTAAGAGAGCTGGATAACTCACTTACGGTTGCCAACGACGGAAAAATCACCGATAAGGATATTGAAAAGCAGGTGGTTGAGCGTTTTGCCCAATCTAATTTTGGAGAGATCATGCATTTAGGGTGCCGGGCCAGCAAAGGGATTGTGACTTTGCTTGGACATCTGGAGACCCAAAGCAGTGAGCGGCTGGCGAAACGAATTGCTTCGCAGGTTAGAGGGGTAAAGGAAGTTCGCAGTGAAATTGATTTCCTGGAAAAGGCTGTGGACGATGCCACTCTGGTCAACCGGGTTGAAAATGCCTTAGTTGCTTCTCCATGGGTGAATGCCCATGAAATCAAAACATCGGCTCGCAATGGTTTGATTACGCTTACGGGAATGGTTAATACCCAAGAGGAGATTGAATGGGCAGTGGATACGGCCTATCAGGTACCAGGGGTTAAAGCTGTGGTCAGCGAGATCTTCTCTCGTCACCGTTCTCAAGGTGAGGATCTCTATATGACGGAACAGCTCGTGCGCAAGCTGGGTCAGCATGGTATGACATCTCAGCTTGTGCGGGCTTTTGTTCAGGATGGCATAGCTTATATGACCGGTGAGGTCTATTCGGATGAAGATCGAAGATGGGCGGAATCTATGGGGCAGCATGTGGAGGGGATCAAAAGCATCAATAGCTCCATTAAAGTGGCCGCTCACTCCAGCAAATAACTCCAGAAAATAATATGGAATTTTAACAGCAGTTGAGTGTTGCTTCATTACTTTATTGCTTCATTGCCTAAAACATAGTGTAGAAATATTCCCCGGCACTGTTCCGAATTTTTTCGGGATGGCACTGGGGTAATTTTTAACCTAACTGAGATTGGCAAAAAAGTACGAAAAATAAAAATTTCCTATAATGAGGAAACCCAAAATATATTTTAGATATGATATAATGAATTCGTTCGTAAAAAAAATGGCAAGCAGGCTAATAAAATCCTTTGGGGGTGTTAAACATCGATCCAATTACTCATGGCTTAATCGGTGCTGCGCTGGCTAATCTTTCGGGGCACCCGATCCAACTCAATGATCCGATTTTCATAGGTTGCACATTGGGAGCAATGGTTCCTGATTTGGATATCGTCACCCATCTCAAAGGCAGACTCAATTATTTATTGAAACACCGGGGGGCCAGCCACTCATTCCTGGCTTTGGGAGGAATGGCATTAGGTTTAGGTACGCTTGTTCATTATACTTTTCCCACCAGTTCTTGGTTAGTTGTTGTATTTTGGACTTTAATAGGAACTCTGTCCCATGGAATTGCTGATTTATTGAATTCCTATGGTGCCCAGCTTTTATGGCCTTTTTATAAGAAGAAGTTCACGGTGAATATGGCCATGGTAACTGAACCGGTGATTTTCGTCTTGTTCTTTTCTTCTTTTATTGTTTCATTTACTCGACCGGAATTCGGATTGTATTCAAGTTTAACAACCTTTGCTGTTGCACTCATCTATCTTTTCATAAGGGAAATGGATCGTTATAAGACTCGGCAACGACTTGAGGAAACCTTTGCTGCACCCCGTGAGCAGGTAAAAGTCCTGCCCGCCATGTATCGACCTTTCAGCTGGGCCTTCTTAGTCTATGAGGAGGATACCGTTAGCTTTGGGGTTATGAAGAAGAAGCATGCCCAAATCCTTAAAGTGCTGCCTCAATGGGACTCGGAAGATCCATTAATCAATAATGCTTTGGAAGGCGAATTAGCGGATATTTTTAACCGGTTTACGCCCTATTTTCATGTGGTCCGTACAGACAGCCCGGAAACCAAGGTACAGTTTGTTGACCTTAGATATTGGGATAAAGAAGATTTCCTTTATACCGGGGAAGTATGCATTTGCCCGGATGGTAAGATTACTGAGGAGAGATTTTATACTTTTGGAAGCAGGAATTCGCAAGGTATAGTATTGGAGTATTGAATAGATATAAGGAGCACAGGCTTTCCGGCGTGGAAGAGTCTGTGTTTTTTTATACACATGTCAGGAGTTTTTAGCCGAAGGAAAAAACTCTTTGACTATATTTTAGACATAAAGGATAATTAGAGATGGTGGAGGTGGGACTGTGTCGAAAAGGAAAAGAAAAACCCTGCCTGTCCGGCAAGGGATTGCTATAGTATTGGCAATATTAGGATTCTTAGCGCTGCTGGGGGAACTAGGTTTCACTGCAGTCGGTAAGGGCCTTTATAATTCGATGAAATATCCTCTTGGGGAAAAGGTTTGGCTTGCTCCCTTGGTCTTTTTTGTGTTGGCCATTGGTGTATGGGCATCGGCACTTTGGGGGCAGAAGCAGGGAGCCAGGCCAAAGGGAAAACAGTCTTATCCCCGGGGGAAAACCAGGGAAAAGGTGAAAAGGACAAATCTTCAAGAAGAGCGCGGGGAGGAAACTTTCTTTCCTCAAGGTATCGAGCTGCCAAAAGGGAAGCTCGTCTCCTTAAAAGGATTTAAAGAATATTTCTCCACAGATTTAGAGATGAAGCCCATGGAGCCTTTGGCAGAGCTTGATGACCTGGGCCGGGACTTTGATACATATTTCACAGAAGGTAAGGATATTTCCTTTAAACCCATTGGAACCCGGCTGACAACACTGCAGGGATTCTCGAGTTATTTTGATGAGGTAAGTTCCGAAATAGAGGAAGAAATAAGGAATACTGAGCCTGCTTTGCCCAGTAAACGCCAGTGGGAAAAATCGGACATTACCGGCTTGGAGCATGATCGCTATCCGGGACAAGTGGCCCAGTTGCTAAAGAACGAGCGGAGAATGCCCCAAGGGATTTCTCCCGAAGAACGTGCAGCTTTACTTGGCAAGCCCTTGCAGACTCCTGCCTATAATTTGGAGTCTTCTCGGGAAGAGCCATGGAGCGAAGCAGCTCACAAAAAGGAAAACCCCAAAGTTCTGCAGGAAAAGATGGAGTCTTTCTCAGGAACTACCGAAGATCCGTTTTCGGGCTCGGGATTGGTGCGCAGTATTGCCCCCAGTTTGGTCAAGAAAGAAAGCGTGAAGAAAATTGATCTTGAACCCTTAGAGAAAGCCCCCGCCTATGAAGAAGCGACGCTTTCTGAGGCATCTCTCCTTTCTAAAGAAGAACCTATTTCAAGAGAAGAACTTAGGATTCAGGAAGACCTTGCCTCACGATTTGAGCAGAAGATTGAAGAACAAGCGTCTGCAAGCAACCCGGAAGGCAAAGCAGTTAATTTTCATGGGGAGAATGAAGACGATAAGGCTATTGAACCGAAGATAAAGACCATGGAGGCGTTGAAGAAGGCCAAGGCCTGGAGTTTGCCTTCCTTTGAATTACTGGATCCGCTTCCTCAGGTCACAGTGGTTCATGACCAGGATACCCAAAAACATCTGGAGAAGGTGTTGGAAGATTTCGGGGTTCAGGCTAAGGTCATCCGCGTAGCCCGGGGTCCGGTGATCACTCGTTATGAGCTGGCTCCTGCTCCTGGGGTTAAGATCAGCCGCATTGTCAATTTAGCAGATGATATCGCTTTGGGGTTAGCTGCCCGGGACGTGCGCATTGAAGCGCCGATTCCCGGCAAATCCGCTATTGGCATTGAAGTGCCCAATAAGCACCCAAGAGCTGTGCCTTTCCGTGAAGTTCTGGAGACGCCGGAATTTAAGGAAGGGTCAGCTAAGCTGCGGATTGCTTTAGGAAAAGATATTGGTAATCAATCCATTGTGGCCAATTTAGCTAAGATGCCTCATTTGCTGGTAGCCGGAGCCACGGGTTCAGGAAAGAGCGTGTGTATTACCGCTATCATCAATTCACTGCTCTTTAATACCCGTCCCGATGAGGTCAAATTCCTGATGGTGGATCCCAAAATGGTGGAATTGAGCCTTTATAATGGAATTCCCCACCTTTTGGCCCCTGTGGTGACAGACCCTAAAAAAGCCTCTGCCGCCCTGAAATGGGTGGTCAAGGAAATGGAAACCCGCTATGAATTGTTTGCCGCTTCCGGTGTACGGGATATTGAACGGTATAATCAAATGAAGGCGGCGGAGGCTGGGCAGGAAAACGGGGCCAAAGCTGAGCCTCTTGCCCCGGCTATGCCTTTGATTGTGGTTATTATTGATGAATTGGCAGATTTAATGATGGTAGCAGCCGATGAGGTGGAAGAAGCCATTTGCCGCCTGGCACAGATGGCCAGAGCTGCCGGAATCCATTTGGTCATCGCCACCCAAAGACCTTCAGTGGATGTTATCACCGGGGTGATTAAGGCTAATATTCCCAGCCGGATTTCCTTTGCCGTAAGTTCACAGATTGACTCCAGAACCATCCTTGATTCTACCGGAGCCGAAAAACTCTTGGGAAGAGGAGATATGCTCTATTCGCCCCAAGGTATGAATAAGCCAATGCGGGTTCAAGGCTGTATGGTTGCCGACGATGAAGTTCAGAAAGTGATAACACACTGGAAAGCCCAAGGGTCACCTGAGTATCTGGATCCGGAAGGATTTTTGAACGCGGGCTCGTCGGGAAAAAGTGAAGGTGTCGGACCGGATGATGAGCTTTTTATGGAGGCAGGCCATTTGATCATTACCACAGGCATGGCTTCCGTCTCCTATTTGCAAAGAAAATTAAAACTGGGCTATGCACGCGCTGCCCGTTTGATTGATTTGCTCGAGGAGCATGGGGTAGTGGGAGGATATGAAGGCAGTAAGCCCCGCCAAATCCTCTTGACAATGGATGAATTTGAAGAACGCTTTGGTTGATTCTAATCGTTAAAAATGTTAACTGATCAAAAGGAAGGCTCTTAAAAAGGAGTCTTCCTTTTTGTTTGTTGTATTTAGGGATAAAGAGAAAGCGACAGGTAATACTAAGGATAATTCATTACAGACCGATATTAGGAAGGAGTAAGGATTATGAGCATTCAGTTAAAATGTGATGCCGTCAATTGTGTGTATAACCGTAGTCATCTGTGTTCGGCTGAGGAGATCGAGGTGCAAGGAGGGGAGACCACGGGTGGAGACGCTACGTTTTGTGGAACCTTCAACTCGAAAAGCCTTGGTAACTTTGTCTCTTCTCTGGGAAATATGAATTACAGTGGAACCTTAAAGCAGGCGGTATCAGCGGAGCCGATCATGGATCCCAAGATTCGTTGCAATGCGGTGAACTGTACCTATAACGACCAGCGATACTGCCATGCTGACCAAGTTGAGATTCGCAATGAGGTTTCCCATACGGCAGAAGAAACAGAATGTCAAACGTTCTACCCTAAAATGAGTTAAAGAAAAGAGAGGCTTTCTCTTCCTTTACTGTCAAAAAGCTTGCCTTATGCATAGGCGAGCTTTTTGACATATAAGAGAGTCATTTTTTGAGGATTTACGGTATAATAAAACCATTGGGTAATGAATGATTCAAGCTGGCAGAAGGAAGAGGAGTGTTCATGAAAGGACTATTTGTTTTGGTCGCCCTTTGCGGTGGGATGGTGATGGGGATTCAGACCCCTATTAATGGAGCTTTAGGAAAACGAGTCGGAGGAATTGAAGGAGCACTGATCTCTTTTGCAGTAGGCTTGCTCTGTTTATCCTTGGCGGTATTGTTTTTTGGTAAGGGTAATCTTAGCCAAGTAACCCATGTTCCAAAACCATGGCTCATTGGCGGAGCACTGGGTGCCGTTGGTGTTACATGCTCCATTTTATCGGTGCAAAAAATAGGCGTAGCGGGAACTCTGACTGCCGCTGTTGTCGGTCAGATTCTGGTAGGGTTAACCATTGATCATTTCGGTCTGCTGGGAGTGGGGAGAACCCCTCTGGACTTCTCCCGGGTATTGGGTGTTATACTGATGCTGAGTGGTCTTTATTTCGTGCTAAGACAGAATTTGTAAGGAAGCCATAAATTGAGACGAGGATACATATATTAAAAGTATATCTTTATGAATGGCCATTCTGTGTACCCTAGTTTAAATATCGAGGAGGGGTTAGTTTTTGAAAAACCGGAGCGCTATGATATGGATCCCCTTGATTGCCTTAACCCTTCTTTTTAGTCTCGTTTATTTATGGTATGCCCTCTTTCCAGGTTCGATACGACCTGAGGCTGTCCAGCTTTTTGGCATGGAACAAATCCAGCAAGGCCGAGATTACAGCAAAGGGATAAGAATTTCCTATATTCTAAACTTTATGTTTCAGGTCCTCTTCTTAATTTGGATTCTGGCCTCGGGTCGGGGACGCAGGCTTTCCCGGGCTTGCGAACAGTGGGCTCAAGGGCGTAAATGGTTAGGATACCTTGCTTTTTATCTCGTGATTTGGCTGCTGCTTACCCTGATCCGTCTGCCTTTTACTTTTTTCAGCGGCTTTTATTGGCAGCAGCTTTGGGGTTTTTCTACTCAAACCTTCCTGTCCTGGTGGGGGGATTTTCTTAAAGAGTCCCTGCTGGACCTGGTGATGGGTGGGATAGGCGTTTGTTTACTGTTTTTGGCCTTTCGGCTTTGGCCTAAAACCTGGTGGATGATCTGTGGAATGTTTTTTTCCCTTTGGTTGGTTATACAAAGCCTGCTATGGCCTGTTCTTGTGGCACCTTTATTCAATCACTTTCAACCTGTGGCCAGCCCGGAAATCATCTCCATGGTCAATGAGCTGGCCAATAAGGCTGATCTGGCACTTGATGAGATGCTTGTGATGGATGCCAGTATCAGGACAACGAAGGCTAATGCTTATTTTGCCGGAGTCGGGGAGACAAAACGGATCGTCCTCTATGATAATCTTCTTAATCAGTACTCTCTGGAGGAAGTTAAAGCGGTTATTGCTCATGAAATGGCTCACTGGCAAAAAGGACATATTGCCCGGGGACTCTTTTTAGGGACTTTGGGAAGCTTCTTAGTCTGGGGAGGAGCGTACCTGGTTCTCCGGCGGGAAATGTCCAGACATCATGTACCCCCTTTGGTGTGGGCGGTTTTTCTATTATTTGTAGTATTAGTGAGCTTTGTGAGTGCTCCTCTGCAAAACTCCATCTCCCGCCAAATGGAGATCGAAGCGGATCAGACCTCTGTCTTACTGACCGGGAACACTCAAGGGGCGATTCAATTGCAGATAAATCTGGCTTTGAAGAACCGTTCCGATTTATCCCCACCCAGGTTTATCGAATGGTTCAGCTATACTCATCCTTCGGTATTAACACGAATTGAAAAAATAAATGAAGTGGGTGGCGGATAAGTCAACTAAGCATCAGGTGAACATACTTTCACCTAAAGCAAGTTTCCTATATACTTAAAGTTAAGGGATGACCCGCGTAAGCGGGTCGAGGAGTGGAGGTTGGAAGATGGACTTTTTAGTTGTGGATTTTGAGTTTTCAGTTCCCCAAAGTTATGGTAAACCCAGAGCCTGGTTTCCAGAAATCATCGAAGTAGGGGCCACCGTCCTTGATCCTAACGGCAAATTAGCATTGGATAAAACCTTTAATGCCTTTGTAAAGCCTCGTTTTTGGCCGCGTTTAGCTGAAGAAAGCTATGGGATTACCGGGATTCGTCAGGAAGATGTGGATCAGGGCATTCTCCTGGAAGAAGCAATTCAGCATCTGCAGAAATTAGCCCATCCGGAAGCCTATATAGTGGCTTGGGGAGACGCGGATCGTAAGATTCTGGGTAATGTATGTGAAAAGTATGGTTTAAAGTACCCCTTTATCTGGGAGCACTATATTGATTTAGCGGAGCAGTATAAGCATTACCGTTCCCTGGACCATTTGATTTCTCTGAAGAAGGCCATTGAAGAAAATGCCATTGAGCAAATTGGGATACTCCATTCAGCCTTGGATGATGCTATTAATGCCGCACAAGTCATGGCCAGGATGATGAGTGAAGGATGGATGGTTAAGACCGGTGAGCAGGCTCATGGTTCTGAAGAAAAAAGAATTGCTGAGGCAGCTCCTCAGAAGAATTCAAAAATTATCATCTAGTGGCAAACGCATAAATCCCAGGGTGTTCGTAAAGGCTATTTCATGAAAGAAAAATTATGCTGAAGATCGAAGGTAAAGACCAGCAAACGAATGAGCTGAGGGTAAAGCTGTGGCAAAAGTTATTATTGTTGAAGGAAAAACCGATAAGGAACGGCTTCAGGAAGTATTGGCCGAGCCTGTTGAGATACTGTGCAGTTATGGGACGATCAGTTATGAAAAAACTGAAGAGTGGGCGACCCAACTTGAGGATTCAGAGGTGTATTTGTTGGTCGATGCTGATAATTCCGGAGAGAAAATCCGCAAAAGCCTCAATCAGGCACTTCCGAATATTCATCACTTATATACCCATCGCATGTATCGTGAAGTGGCAACGACTCCTCTCGATGTGCTGGCTCAGGTTTTAGACCATGCACATTTTGAGGTCAAGGAAATCCTCCCGGAAGAAGAGCTCTTTTAAGGTTGACGGTTGCCGTGAGGCAGCCGTCATTATCTTTGCACCGCCTGCATTGCTCATGTATTCTATATACTCGTGTCGAAAGGAAGGAACTTGTTGACCTTACAGCGAATCATAATAAATCTTTGAGAAATTATAAATTTTTTAGGAGAACAGGTTTTGGCTGCATAACATATAGCATTAGATCCGGCTAAGGATTCACCGATGGGAAAGGAAGAACACTCATGCATAATATTGCCAGGGAGCTCAACGATCAGATAAGAGCGGAAAACCCCCATGTGTACGAACTGCTTTCAGATTTAGGGAGGAATTTATACTATCCCAAGGGGATATTGACCCAGACGGATGAGGCTACGGAAAAGGCTTATCGCTTTAATGCCACAATAGGTATGGCTACGGAAAAAGGGCAGCCCATGTTTTTGCCGGTTATCCAAGAAACCTTGTCCCAGTATAACCCTCAAGACATCTATACTTATGCACCTCCGGCGGGGAAAGCCAAGATCAGGGCTGTCTGGAGAGAAAAACTGCTTAAGGACAATCCTTCTTTGCAGGGTAAGACCATGAGCCAGCCTATTGTGACCAACGCCTTAACCCATGGGTTAAGTATTGCAGCGGATCTGTTTTTAAATCCTCAGGATGTCTTAGTGCTTCCTGATAAACTCTGGGGCAATTACACGATGATTTTTGGAACCCGCAGAAATGCTGAAATGCGGAACTTCACCTTTTTCACGGAGAAAGATGAATTCAATACCCAAGGGATGAAAGAAGCTCTTCTGGCCCAAAAAGCACAAGGCAAAGCGGTGCTGCTGCTTAATTTCCCGAATAACCCAACCGGTTATACGCCTGTTGAGAAAGAGGCTCAGGCCATTGTGGAGGCGTTGCTGGAGGTGGCGGAGCAGGGAATCAATGTGGCGGTTATAGTCGATGATGCTTATTTTGGGCTTTTCTACGAGGATTCCATCAAAGAATCTCTCTTTGGACGGCTTGCCAATATCCACCCCCGCATTCTGGCCGTTAAGGTGGATGGTCCAACCAAGGAAGAGTATGTATGGGGATTTCGGATTGGGTTCATCACCTTTGGGGATGCCAGCTCAGTGGTTTGCGATGTTCTGGAGAATAAAACCAAGGCCATCATCCGCAGCACGATCTCCAATGCCTCCCACCCTGCCCAAACCTTCGTCCTTCATGCCTTGGCATCCCCTGATTTTGAGAAGCAAAAAGAGGAGAAGTACAAGATTATGGAAGGCCGGGCGTTAAAGGTCAAAGAGATCTTGAACCGGGGCGATTATCAGGAGCTTTGGGACTATTATCCTTTTAACTCCGGTTATTTTATGTGCCTGAAGCTTAAAGGAGTGAAGGCAGAGGAATTGCGTCTGCATTTACTGCATAACTATGGAGTGGGTGTCATCGCTTTGGGTGAGTCCGATATCCGGGTGGCGTTCTCCTGTGTGGAAGAAGAAGATTTGGAAGAATTGTTTAAGTTGATTTATCAGGGAGCGAAAGATTTAGCATAGTCAGGAGTAGGGAGTCTTGGATAAAAAACTACGGGTTTCTGTGCGGACCCTGGTCGAGTTTGTCTTGCGTCAGGGTGATTTGCAGATGGGCTTCATGAGTGGATCCAGAATGGCGGAAGGGATCTATGCCCATCAGTACCTGCAAAAAGAGCGGGGAGCAGATTACCAGCCTGAAGTGACGCTGCGGACGACGGCTTATCAGGATGGTTTCAGCTTAGAAATCCATGGGCGGGCAGACGGGATGTTCAGAAATGAATCGGGAGTTGTCATCGAAGAGATAAAATCCACATCCCTGGAATTGGACTTGATCGACGAATCCTATAACAATTTGCACTGGGCGCAAGCTCAGTGCTATGCTTATATAGTGGCAAATCAGGAAGATCTGGCTCAGGTGCAGGTTCAATTAACCTATATACAGTTGGAGACTCATGAACTTAAAGAATTCAGAAAGTCCTTGAGCAGAGAGGAATTGGAGTTCTTCTTTAAGGATCTTGTGGAACGGTACTGCACCTGGGCCAAGCGGCTTTCGGCTTGGACAGAGCAGCGCAATGAAAGCATCTCCCGGCTTGAATTCCCTTATCCTGCTTATCGTAAAGGTCAACGGGAATTGGTTGTGGCGGTCTATAAGACGATTAAAGAAAAGCATAAGCTTTATGTGCAAGCTCCTACAGGTATCGGCAAGACTTTGGGGACGATTTTTCCGGCCTTAAAATGCCTCCTTGAAGGGTTGGAGACACCGATCTTTTATCTGACGGCTAAGACCATCACCCGCACCGTAGCGGAAGGTTCTCTCCTCATGCTCCAGCAGCAAGGACTGTCCCTGAAGTGGGTCACCCTTACAGCTAAAGATAAAGTATGCTTTTGCCCGGAGTGTGAATGCACACCGGAAGACTGCAGCTATGCCAAAGGATATTATGATCGGTTAGGCCCGGCTCTGGAGGATATTTTTCAGAGGGATCATTGGAATCGGGAGCAGATCGAGAGCTGTGCACGCAATCATGCTGTCTGCCCCTTTGAATTTTCCCTGGAACTTACCAATTGGGCTGATTTGGTGATCTGCGACTATAATTACGTCTTTGATCCAAGAGTGTTTCTCAAACGCTTTTTTCTTGAAGGCGGGGATTATGCTTTTCTGATCGATGAAGCTCATAATCTGGTGGAGCGGGCCCGGGAAATGTTTTCTGCCCAATTAAACAAGGAAGAATTCCTCCACTTGAAGAACCTCGTGGAAGATCAAGAACCTATTCTGGGGAAAAGGCTCCAAACGGTCAACAAGAACTTTTTAAAGCTCAGAAAACAAGGTCTTGAAGTGGAAAAAGAGGCCCCCACGGCCCTGTACTCTTCCTTGGAGAGAGTAGTGAACGAAGCGGAGAAGTTTTTCAAAAAAGAGGAAAACCCACCCTGGAAAGAGAAGCTAACGGAGCTGTACTTTAACATTCAAGCCTTCCTGCGCACGGCTGAAAGTTATGATGAGCATTACCTTACCTATTATCAATACCCGGAGCAGGACGTGCGTGTTAAGCTTTTTTGTGTTGATCCCTCCCAGCAGCTGGCTCAGGTTTTAAACAAGGGGAGAGCGGCAGTTTTCTTTTCGGCCACCTTAAGCCCTCTGGAGTATTTTATTCAGGTTCTGGGGGGAGAGAAAGAATCTTATAAGCTGCAGCTGACTTCTCCTTTTCCTCACGAAAATCTTTGCCTGATGCTGCAGAAGCAGATTTCCACCAAATACAACCAGCGCTCTTTATCCCTGGACGCCATCGTCGAGGGGATAGCTCAGCTTGTTCAGGGGAAAACCGGCAATTACATGGTCTATTTTCCTTCTTATGAGTATCTTGAACAGGTTCGGGAAAGGCTTCTCCAGGCCCATCCTGAATTTAAAGTTTTGACCCAAACCATGGGAATGACCGAGACGGATCGGGAGGAGTTCCTGGAAGCTTTTCAGGAAGATCCTCAGGAGAGTCTGGTGGGATTGGCCCTGTTGGGGGGAATCTTTGGGGAAGGAATCGATCTTACAGGAGAGCGTTTGTCCGGTGCCGTAATTATCGGGGTAGGGCTGCCCCAGATCGGCATGGAACGGGATATTATTCGTGCTCATTTTCAGGAACGCTATGGGCAAGGGTTTGAATTTGCCTATATGTACCCCGGGATGAATAAGGTGCTCCAAGCCTGTGGGAGAGTGATACGGACCGAGCAGGATCGGGGAGCCATACTCTTAATTGATGAACGGTTTGCCCGTTTATCCTACAGACGGCTATTTCCTAAGGAGTGGCATGCTATCCATACGTTGCAGGATAATAACCGGATTCCTTTGCTATTGAAAGCCTTTTGGGAATCATCATAAAACAAAAGAACACATGTCAGAGGAGGGATGGGCTATCGACGAGCTGAATCAAGAGAATAGAAGAGAAAAAGAATCTTCCTATTCTTCAGAATACAATGGGGCGGAACAGCATATCGTCGGTCAAGACGAACATGCTGATGATTATTTTATTGATGAACAAAACACAAAACCCAAGCCGGGGAACAAGAAGGGGTTATGGGCGGCGGTAGCCTTCCTCATCCCTTTGTTGACGAAGGGAAAGTTTATTATCCTTTTCATAGTGTCTAAGTTCAAATTCCTTTTTGTCTTTCTCAAGCTCGGTAAATTTGCCACCACTGCGGTATCCATGGTGGCTACGATCTGGATCTATGCCGTATTTTATGGCGCTAAATTCGCCTTGGGGTTTGTAGCGCTGCTCTTCGTTCATGAAATGGGACATTATCTTACCGCGAAACGAGTTGGGTTAGCTGTATCGGGACCGGTATTTATTCCCTTTGTAGGTGCCTTGATCGGGATGAAAGAGGACCCTAAAGATGCGGTGACTGAAGCCCAAGTCGCTTATGGGGGTCCTCTTTTTGGGAGTCTGGCTGCGGTGCTGTGCTTGGCGTTCTACTGGCTTACAGGGTATGAACTGGCTTTAGTTCTCGCTTATGTGGGCTTTTTTCTCAATATATTCAACCTGCTTCCTGTTCATCCCATGGATGGCGGGCGAATCGTCTCCGCGGTCTCTCCCTATCTATGGCTGGTGGGGATCCCTGTCTTGATTTACCTCATGATCACATTCTTTAACCCCATCCTCTTGATTGTCGTGATTCTGGGAGTGAGCCAAGTCTACAAACTATGGAAGAATCGGCATGAGCTGTCGATCTATTATGAGGTTCCTTTGCGGGAGCGGGTACAGTTTGGTATTCTCTATTTTGGCTTGGTGGGTTCCCTTGCCATGGGGCTAACCTATGCTCTTGAACTTTTAGCTTAGGTTGTTTTGGCCTAGGTTGAAATAGCTGAGTGAAAAGGACTGCAGAGGGATAAACTAAAGAAAACCTGGACGGGGGAGGAATTTTAATGGCTGAGAATCAGGAAAGCATTATTATGAGCTTCTTTTATGATCAAGAATCGCCCTCTGGGGTGGGGTTTGAAACCATCGAACTCTTATCTCAAGGCAAGGATACCCTTTGTCTGGCGATGGATTTAGCTACTAAGATCAGCGATAGCTTACCTGAAGAAGCTAAAGCAATCATGGCTGAAGAGGGAGTTCCTCTCTACCGGATTTTCACAGATCAGAAGGGTTTTTGGGGTGAATGGTGCGATACGGAGAGTTTGAAGGTGGAGGAGGAGATGAAAAAACTCCTGGACAAAATTGCCTCCGATCTTGAACAGGCCGCCCATTAGAACCTATTGCCACTCAAGTCTTTTCTATGGTAACATTGTAGAAAAAGATAACAGATGAGGAATAGTTTGCATGGGAATCCACAAACCTAAATTTTACGCTGTCCGTGCCGGCCGGGACAAGGGAGTATTTTCTTCCTGGGAGGAGTGCCGGAAGGCCATCCATGGTTTTTCCGGAGCGGTCTACAGATCCTTCCCCACCTTAAAAGAGGCTCAGGCCTGGTTCAAAGGGGAAACACTGAGTGATCCGCTGAAAGCAGAGGATGACTCCTTGAAAGACGATAGAGCGGAATATGATGTCTACACGGACGGAAGTTACGTTAATGGTCAGTATGCCTGGGCGTATGCTTTTGTCAAAGACGGCAAAGTTCATTATGAAGATGCCGATGTGGGGAAGAATCCCGCCGCGGCAACGATGCGCAATGTAGCAGGCGAGATCGCTGCGGCCCTTTACGCCGTAAAAAAGGCCTCACAGCTTGGGGTTAAAATCCGCATCCTTCATGATTATGCAGGAATCGCTTTTTGGGCTACGGGAGAATGGAAAGCCAAAAATGAGTTTACCCAAGCCTATGCCAAACTGATGAATCAGTATCGGGGAATATATAGCTTTGAAAAAGTCAAGGCCCATAGCGGCAATGAATTCAATGACTATGTGGATATGAAAGCTAAGGGTGCTTTGGGTATAGGGAACTGAAAGTGTTAAGCCTGCCATTGGGTGGGCTATTTAGTTGGGGGTTTTAAAATGAAATTCAAAGATTTTCCTTATTCACGTCCTGATCTGGAAAAACTCAAAGGAGAATTCCAGACTCTCCTTGAGCAGTTTAAAGAGGCAGAAAGTTTTCATGAGCAGGACCGTCTGCTCATGGACATCAATAGCTTGCGGGGGAAATTTGACTCTATGTCCCAAATTGCCTCAATCCGCCAAACTATTGATACTAACGATACCTATTATGAGCGGGAACAAGAATTTTTTGATGAGAATTTGCCCATCTACCAGGGATTGATTTCAGAGCTTTATGAGGTGCTGTTGGACTCCCCGTTTCGCCGGGAATTAGAGCAAAAATGGGGCAAGCAGCTTTTCCGTATCGCGGAGTTAACCCTGAAGACCTTTAAACCGGAGATTATTGAGGATTTACAGGCGGAGAATAAATTGTCCACTGAATATACCAAGCTCATTGCTTCGGCTAAGATTTACTTTGAAGGGGAAGAGCGCAATCTTTCCGGGTTAGGACCTTTTCTGCAATCCACCGATCCGGTCCTGCGGAAAAGAGCCCATGAGGCGAAATATGCTTTTTTTGCAGAACATGAAGAAACTTTGGACGCTATTTATGATCAGCTGGTTAAGGTAAGGACACAGATTGCCCAAAAGCTGGGTTATCCCAATTATGTGGGATTGGGCTATGCGCGGATGCTGCGTTCCGACTATGATGCACAGATGGTGGCCAATTTCCGCAAGCAGGTCCAGGAAGATATCGTACCCCTGGCCTCCCGCTTGCGGGAACGGCAGCGGCAGCGTCTGGGCTTGGCAAACTTGTATTACTACGATGAAAAAACCAACTTTACTTCGGGAAACCCCCAACCTCATGGGGAACCGGACTGGATCATCGAGCAGGGCAGCAGGATGTATCGGGAATTATCGGCCGAGACTGAGGAGTTCTTTGACTATATGGTGAGCCATGAGCTTATGGACCTGGTCACCAAAAAAGGCAAGGCTGGCGGTGGCTATTGCACTTATATCAGCGAGCATCAAGCGCCGTTTATTTTTGCCAATTTTAATGGGACTTCAGGAGATGTGGATGTCCTGACTCACGAAGCGGGTCACGCCTTCCAAGTCTATTCCAGCCGTCATCATACCCTCCCGGAATATCAATGGCCTACCTACGAATCCTGCGAAATCCATTCCATGAGTATGGAGTTTTTCGCCTGGCCCTGGATGGAGCTTTTCTTCGCAGAAGAAGCGAATAAATATCGTTTCCAGCATCTCAGTGAAGCCATGCTCTTTATACCTTATGGGGTGAGCGTGGATGAATTCCAGCATTTTGTTTATGAGAATCCCGAAGCCACTCCTGCCCAGAGAAAAGCAGCCTGGCGTGAAATTGAGAAAAAGTTTCTTCCCCATCGGAATTATGAGGGCAACCAGTACCTTGAAAATGGCGGGTATTGGCATCAGCAGGGGCATATCTTTGGCAATCCCTTCTATTATATTGATTACACCTTAGCTCAGATTTGCGCTTTTCAATTCTGGAAGAAATCCCGTCTGAATGCTCAGGAAGCCTGGCAGGATTACTTAAGCTTGTGCCAAGTCGGGGGCAGTCTGTCTTTCCTGGATTTAGTGGAGTTGGGACATTTGGTTTCCCCCTTCCAGGAGGGATGCCTTAAATCTGTGGTTGAAACAATTAACCAATGGCTTGAGCAGGTGGATGACCGGAAATTTTAGTGGAGGGGAACCCATGACAAGCTTAGAAACTTTAGGTTCCAGCAATATCTGGAAATACCTTGGTATGACTATCGTCACCAATGAGCAAGGAAAAAAAGGTGTTAAGATCACCAATACGGATAAGTTTAAACAAGCTCATGGCAGTGTCCATGGGGGCATCATCGCTGCAGTGATCGATACGGCGATGGGTGTGGCTGTCAATGAAGCGATCGGTCCGGATCATTATGCGGTGACGGTGGAGTTGAAGGTCAACTATCTTCTGCCTGTTGTGGATTCGGATATTTATGCTTATGCCAGCCTTGTCAAGGAAGGCAAACGGCTTTTTATAGGGACAGTTAATGTCTATGACGAGGACGGTAATCTGGTGGCTATTGGCTCTTCCACCTTTTCCAGGATGACGCGGCACAAGGAGTAACGTTAAGAAGGAGCGGCTATGTTTATTTCCTGCAGTGGCGAGAAAACTACCGTGGCAGTACCGGAACAGGGTTCGGCGGTAATCGGCGGGTATTGGACCCCTGACTTGGGCAGAGTTAAAGGTCCGGTTCACTTAAAATGGGAAGAGGGAAGAGTGAGTTCTCTTTGCCCCAATTCTTCCGCTGGGGGACGCTCAAAATCTTCTGGAGAAGAAGATTTTGCCTGGCAGTCTTATTTGCTGATGCCTGGCTTTATCGATAGTCATGTGCATTTGGCTTTGGATAGTATTGATTTTTATCAATGCCTTGAAAACTGGCATAACCCTGCCCTGATGGAGAAAGTGATTCAGGACAATCTTCGCCGTTATTTAGAGTCTGGTGTCGTTGCAGTCCGGGATGGCGGTGATTTGCCGGGTCTCGCCTGGTCTGCCAGGAAGCGCCTGGAACGTGGAGAATGGCAAGGCCCCAGGGTTGTTTCGGTGCGGGAGGCTGTAGCCCGGCAGGGTATGTATGGACGCTTTTTGGGGCGGGGCTTCTCAAGCCTGCAGGACTGGCAGCGGATTAAAGAGGATTTTTTCCGGCAAGGTGCAGACCAGCTCAAAATCATCGTCACCGGAATTATATCTTTCAGCCAATACCAGCAGGTGGGAACGGTTCAGTGGAGCGTGGAAGAGCTCAAGGAATTAACTGCCTCTGCTCATGCCAGAGGAATCCTGGTGATGGCCCACGCCAGCGGGGAAGAGGGCATCTCCAGAGTGATTGAAGCGGGAGTGGATTCCATAGAGCATGGGTATTATATGACTTCCCGGCACTTAAGACAGATGAAAGCTCAAGGTATCGCCTGGGTCCCTACGGTGGCACCGATAGGCAACCTGTTGAAATATCCTACAGGCAGGTATTCTGAGCAGGAGACGGCTACTTTGTCTGAAATATTGAAAGGCCACCTCAGCCGGATTAAGGAAGCCTCTGATTTTGGTGTGCGTTTAGGCGTCGGCACGGATGCGGGAGCCTATTCAGTACCCCATGGCAGCTCCTTCCTGGATGAAATGCTCTGGATGAGGGAGGCCGGAATTCCTGAAGAAAAAGTTTATTGTCTCGCTACCCAGGAGAATGCCCGCATCTGTGGACTGCTTGAGTACGGAAAACTGGAAGTCGGCACTCCCTTAAACTGCCTTCAGTTAAAGGAGTTATAGGAATCACCGAAAAATATTCAGGGCGTCATGGTGTTGTTGGTTGAAGTGTGTGATGCCACCCGGACTTTGCGGAAGGGCTGAACCCGCTTCGACGGTTGTAAAGGAAATGAGTTTTTTTGAAGCAAGATAAACCCGGGAGTCTCTCCCGGGTTTATCTTGCTTATTAAGAGCTACCCATTAGCTTCAAAGCCATGATGCTCACGTTTTCCTGTCTTTCTAACTCCTTAAAGTTATTCATAGTGGAACACTTTCTGATTAGTGTACCATGGTGTACCATGTTCCATTTATATAGAACAGCGAGAGATTAACAGATAATTTTAAGCAAATGATTACACAATAATGAATAAGCAGAAAACCCTGAAAACTTGGAGTGACTTTAAGAAGTTCTTAAGATTTAGATCGGCAGAATGATCAGAATTAAGGGTTACCATAGTCCTAAAGAGTGAGAAAGGACGTGGTATAATTTGTATGAATTGATTAGCGAGAGGAGTCCCATACATGAACATTTTAGTATGCGACGATGATAAGGAAATTGTCGAAGCGATAAGAATCTACTTAGCCCACGAAGGCTATACGATCTATAAAGCCTTCAATGGACTCCAGGCCTTGGAGGTTATTGAAGAGCAGACTGTCCATCTGGTGATCATGGATATTATGATGCCCCAAATGGATGGGATCAGAGCTTTGATGAAGATTCGGGAAGAACGGAATATTCCGGTGATCATGCTCTCGGCCAAATCCGAAGATACGGACAAAATTATGGGCCTGAATATGGGTGCGGACGATTATATTACCAAACCCTTCAATCCACTGGAGCTCATCGCCCGCGTCAAATCCCAGCTGCGCAGGTATGTAACCTTAGGCAGCCTGGAGACCAAGACGAATGTCTATCAATCCGGGGGGCTGATGATCGACGACGAAAGCAAATGCGTCACCGTGGACGGCGAGGAAGTTAAGCTGACCCCTGTCCAGTATAAAATTTTGAAGCTGCTGACAGCCAATGCGGGAAGGGTCTTTTCCATCGATCAGATTTACGAAAACGTTTGGAATGAAGCGGCTTTCAGTGCGGAAAATACAGTAGCTGTCCATATCCGGAAAATCCGTGAAAAAATTGAGATCAACCCGAAGGAGCCTAAATATTTAAAGGTGGTGTGGGGAATTGGATATAAAATCGAGAAGCTTTAGCCATTCACTGATTGCCAAAGCTTTAGCTTTTGTGTTGGTGATCTTTTGCTTTACTCAAGTCGTTACTTTAGTGCTCAATGTCATCAATCGCAGCCACTTTGGGGTAGCCTTGGAAAAAAGCTATTATCTGGGAGAAGGCTTCATTAATGAAAGCAATAATATTATCAGCGACCTAAGGTCACTCAGCAGATATAAGAGTGAGGAAAATATTTTAGCCGGAGGAAGTGTTTCAGAGGATAGACTTAGAAATAGAATTGACAGCCTCTATTGGGAGTTTCAGGTAAACAGCGACAGAAGATCAACAGTGAGCAGCAACTCAACAATGAACAGTAACTCAGCAGTAGTCGAGGAAAATGTAGACGAGGGCTCTTCCCAAAAGCCTCCTTCCATTTCCAGCACTACCAGTCCGACGCAGCCAGGCATTTATAATCCCAATCTATCCGACAGGGAAAATTATCAAATTTTCCTGGAAGCTTATAAAGAAGAGATAGCAAAAGAAAAAGAACGTCTGATTCAAGAAGATCTTTATTATTACCAAACGACTTTACAGCGGCTAGCAAGCTATAAGGGGCTGAATTATTTCCTGAAAGCCGGGGAGCTGGAGTTGACCAATCATGCAGAGTTGTCGAAAGAAGAGTATACTTCTTATCCCGTCTACATGCTGTTTGAAGGATTTATCCAGAACGTCTATCCTCAGGAGCTCAAAGAGAACCCGCGTTTTTATCGGATTGCTCCTGATGCTTATGCAGAGGATTATCCGGATGTTTTGTATATCGGTTTTGAAGACGAGTTTTTAAAGCCTCGGATTGCCGAGTGGCAGGAAGACAAAGAAGTCGCTAATCATGCCCTTTATCAGATAGCAGCTTATCTGGCAGGACTTATGGCTTCCTTTATCTATCTCCTGATCGTCTGGGGGAGAAATTCAAAACATGACCAGGAAGTCCACCTCAATACCCTGGATCGTCTTTACAATGATTTTAATATCGTCATTTGCTTAGGCTTGATTTCTTCGTGGTTTATACTGGGTTTCGAGTTTTATCAAATGCAAAATGCTGCCCTTATCTATCCCATGACTCTGGCTATCGCAACCTTGGGGCTGATCCTGGTCTTATCCCTGGTTAAGCACATTAAAAATAAAACCCTCCTCAAACACACGTTGGTTTATACGATTTTCCATAAGCTTTTTTCCGGTATCAAAGCTATCTATGACAGCGGCAGTCTGGGAGTGAAAGTGGCTATCCTTGTCATAGGCTACCCTTTATGCATAGCCATAACCTTTTTCATGTTCCCCATTACCGTTGGTGTGGCTGTATGGTTATCCTTTAAGAAGGTCAAGGAATTCAAGGCCATTAAAGAAGGAGTCAGGCGGGTTAAGGATGGAGATCTGGCGACGATGATTAACATCAAGGGTAAGGGAGAGTTCGCTCAACTGGCTGGGGATATCAACAGTATAACTGACGGCTTAAATAAGGCTGTGGAAAATGAGATTAAAAGCGAACGCTTAAAAACAGAATTAATCACCAACGTTTCCCATGATATCCGCACTCCCTTAACCTCCATCATTACCTATGTTGACTTATTAAAAACGGAAGAAGACCCGGAAAAGATCAAAGACTATGTGGAAGTTCTCGAGCAAAAATCACAGCGCCTTAAAGTGTTGACCGATGACCTCTTTGAAGCCGCCAAGGCCTCCAGTGGGGATATTCCGGTGACCTTTGAGAGAATAGATATTGTATCCTTGCTGACTCAGGGCTTAGGAGAAGTGGATGAGAAAATTCAGGAACGGGGGTTGGATTTTAAATTCAATTACCCTCGGGAAAGAATGTGGGTCAAGGCTGACGGGAGACTCCTGTGGCGAGCCATTGAAAATCTTTTGTCCAATATTTTTAAGTATGCCTTGACAGGCTCACGAGTGTATATCGATCTGGAGGATGCAGGCCCGGGAGTAAGATTAACCATTAAAAATATCTCAGCCTATGAACTGAATATATCTTCCACTGAGTTGATGGAGCGCTTTAAGCGCGGCGATGAATCCAGAAGCAGCCAGGGAAGCGGCCTGGGCTTATCCATCGTCACGAGCCTGATTGAAATCCAAAAGGGGAGCTTTACCATTGAAGTGGATGGGGATCTCTTTAAAGCGACGATCTTCTTGTACAAAGATGATAGTAAGGAAACCCCATTATCTCCCCAATAGCTTAAATAATAGACAAAATTTACCAAGGACAATCTGCTTGTCATGGCGAACTCTCTATCATAAACCTGAATTAGGGGTGATAGAGATGTTTCAAAAAAGCAAGGCCCTGAAAATAAAAACCATGAGGAGTCCTGCAGAAGCCATAGAATTTCTTCAGGAGGTAACCGAGGGATTAGCCAACGCGGATAAGCATTCCTTGGAAGCATTCATTTTGCATCTGCGTCAGCGGGCTGACGATATCCAATTTAAATATTACAAAGCCCGTTGCTTGTATATGATGATCCCTCCTGAGGATGCCTTGGCCTTTTGGTTATGTTATACTTTGGGCAGGCTTCCGGAAACGATTCGTTTCTCAAATTTCGAAGGGGAGGTGCTGGAACTTCTCAAGGTATTATCTTTAGCGGAACAAAACCCTCCAACCTGGAAACAGGGCAACTGGTTCAAAAAAGATGTTTTGGGTAAAGAGTTGAACTGTGCTTTATCTTTTCTCAAAGAGGAGTATCCGGTATTTTTCAGCAGCTTGACGAAGAACCCCCTTTTAGTCCCTGTATTAGGTTTTCGATTAAAATTAAGAGAAGGTTCCTTGATGACCATTCCGCGGCTTCATTGCCTGGGAGTTTTTCAACCCAATCGTAACGAAGAGGAACTCTTACTGCCTATTCTCCATGCTTTGGCCCATATTCTTCACCATTCTCTGACAGAGGATGCCAAGGTGATGCCTCCGGGCTTTACCAATATGGTGAAGCAGATTTTTGACGATTACCAGATGAACCCGGAAGACGGAGGTGAGTTCTTTGCCGAACTCTTTGTCGCTTCCCTGCTTTATGACACTGAATACATGCCTTTGGTCGCTTATATGGAGCTTTGTCATGAAGATCAGGCTGTCATCAGGAATTACTTCACTTGGCTGGAGACGATTTATGCCTCAAGTCTTCAGGATAATATGCTGCGGGTCATCCATCAATGGAATGAACTGAAAAGAGCATAGACGCGTTGAATAGGCCTTTCCGGTAATGAAGAACATGATCCGGAAAGGCTTTTTTATTAAAAATTGGCCATTTTGAAATTTATTCATCTAGATGAGTAAATTTCAAAATGGCCAATTTTTAAACACACTTGCTGTACTTTGGGTATTGGCTGACAGCATTCGTGCTTTATTAACAGACCCATGCTTGGGAATTTCCAAGGGTAAGGATGGACGAAATCCGTTGAGTTATGCTATTTTATAGGAGGAGCGCTGCCTGGGGCGGCGTGATTTGAGAGGAATCGGGTATCACTTCGTTCAAGATTGGAGAGGAAGACCTTTGAATATACAGATTTATGGAACCCGAAAATGTTTTGACACCAAAAAAGCGGAGCGATATTTCAAAGAGCGGAACATCAAATTTCAATTTATTGATCTCAATGAAAAAGCTTTAAGTAAAGGTGAACTGCAGAGTGTTAAATCCGCTGTCTCCTTAAATGAGCTGATCAATAAAGAGGCTAAAGACTATAAAGCCCTCAATCTCGATCAAATCAGGGGTTTGGAGATGCGTGAAGAGCTTTTGCTGACTCATCCTAAACTCTATAGAACCCCGATTGTTCGCAATGGCAGGAAAGCAACGGTAGGTTATCAACCGGAGATCTGGAAAGAGTGGGAGTGATCGCCTATAATGAGTCATGGGAAGGAAGAGAAGTGAACTAGATGATGAAAATGATGTTGATCGGAATTGGCACACTCTGCGTAGTGCTTGGCATTATCGGTGTGTTTTTGCCTGTCGTCCCCACGACTCCTTTTTTATTATTGGCGGGAGCATGCTATATGCAAAGTTCCCCAAGGCTTCATACGAGGTTGTTGGAGAGCAAATGGCTTGGCTCTTATCTTAAAGATTATTACGAGAATAAAGGGATGACGCTGCAGGCCAAGGCTGTATCAATCTCATGTTTATGGCTTTCTTTAACCATTTCGATGTTTTTTGTGGAAATAATTTGGGTGCGCCTCCTTCTCCTGGGGATTGGTCTGGCAGTTACCCTCTTTTTACTGAGCCGCAAAACTAAAAAGTGAAACGTGTGCCAATCCCTGTGGGGACGTTAACAGGCAGGAAGGAACGACTAAACAATGAGCAGGATTCAAGCCAAGGATTCTTATGATTATCCCTATCCGCCCCAAATGATTTATCCTTTACTTGCGGATATTCCTGGCTATAGAAGCTGGTGGCCAGGAGAATTCCGAGTGCGGATTCTGGAAAAATCCGGAGACAATCTTCATGCCAAGATTGAAGTATGGGCTTCAGGAGGATGGTTCCGGTGCGAGACAATATCTTTAAGCTTTCCGAACCGGGTAGATATCCGCTACTATCAGGGTGTCGTCATTGGCGAGAGCTGGTGGGACCTTGAGGAGCTGGAAAATGGCGGCACAAAGGTCAGCTATTCCATCGCCTTAGAACCTCATGGCAGGGTAATGGGGTTCGTGGCGAAAATGATTAATATTTCAACCTTGCACTCATTTCAATTTCAAAGGGTGTTGAAGCGCTTGCATCGCCATCTGGATTCTCTGTACCTAAAGGAACCTAAGTAATTTTCTATCCGCTGCCCATTTCCAATAGCATTCCCGTACCTTTTGCATAGGATATACGGAAAATCTATGGAAAGGGGTGTATTTATGAATTATGTGGTAAAACCTGGGGAAACTCTTATGGACATTGCCTGCATGTTTAATACTACAGTGGAAGAGCTTCTCATGTTAAATCCGCAAATTACTGATCCTATGTGCCTTTTCCCAGGTCAGGTTATTTGTGTACCAACGCAACCATGCTCCATGCAGCCAATGCATCCAATGCATCCGCACATGCCCATGGAAGGTCAGATGATGGCTCAAGGTCAGCCTTGTCCCGTTCTCAGACAGGGTTCTCAAGGTCCCTCTGTCGTACATTTACAACAGCTTCTTACATCTCACGGCTTTAGCCCAGGAGCTATTGATGGCATTTTCGGACCGAGAACCCATGCAGCGGTTGTCGCTTTTCAGGGCAGCCGTGGTTTGGTACAGGATGGCGTCGTTGGGGTCAAGACCTGGACGGCTCTTGGAGTCAATTGCATGACTCCGCAACCCAGTCCCTGTCCGACTTTGCGTCAAGGTGCGACAGGTCCCTCCGTGGTTCAGCTGCAACAGCTGCTCACCTCCCATGGCTTTAGTCCGGGGGCCATTGATGGGATCTTCGGACCGAGAACAGAAGCCGCGGTGATTGCTTTCCAGGGCAGCCGGGGATTAGTACAGGATGGTGTCGTAGGTGTCCGGACCTGGACAGCGCTGGGGGTCAATTGCATGACGCCTCCTCCACCGCCCCCACCCCCACCGCCGCCGCCACAGAATTGCCCAACCTTGCGCCAAGGCTCAAGGGGTCCCTCCGTGGTTCAGCTGCAACAGCTGCTCACAGCCCGTGGCTTTAACCCAGGGGCCGCCGATGGGATCTTCGGACCGAGGACGGAAGCAGCGGTGATTGCTTTCCAAAGAAGCAGTGGTTTAACACCGGATGGCATCGTGGGCATTCGGACCTGGACAGCGCTGGGAGTAACCTGCACTACCCCACCACCTCCACCGCCGCCAAGCCACACTTGCCCAACCTTGCGGATGGGATCCCGGGGGGCATCTGTGAAGGAACTGCAATCCTTGCTGAAGGCGCAGGGATTTAGTCCCGGGAATATTGATGGGATTTTCGGTTCCAGAACTCAAGCGGCAGTGATTGCTTTCCAAAAGAGCAGAGGACTTGTCCAGGATGGCATCGTCGGGATTCGAACCTGGACGGCGCTAGGTGTAAATTGCCGCAAAAATTAAGTGAGGCCAAAGACAGCATCGTCATGATCATAAAGTAGAGTGAAGCATTAGCCGGATAGTGCAGTTGAATTTGCATTATCCGGCTTTTTTCTTGTTTTTTCCTTCGGGGAGGAATATCCCGTGATGGATAGCAGCAAAAGGAGAATTTATATTCTTGTAGAATATATATGCGAATATACCTTTTTGGTAGAATAATTTTTCATGTGTGTCTTGAATCACATATCGATACATATATTACTAGTATGATATGTCCAACTGCCAAGAAAACTTTTTGTTTAACATATTTTTGATATAATAGGTTTTAATACCATAGGATATGGAAATTGGGCGGCATTTTAATATTCTGACAAGTTAAATCTTGCCCATTATTATGTTATATTATATATAAAGTATATATATTTTTTACTGATTTGAATAGGAGGAAATTGGATGACCAAGGTGCTCAATGTTGGGCTCGATGTGGGTTCTACGACTGTTAAAATGATTATTCTCAGTCCTGAACAAGGCATTGTCTATAAACAATATTTGAGGCACTTTTCGAATATCAAAGATACTGTTCTTTCGATGCTAGAAGATGCAAAGCCCATTTTAGATGGACAACTTATGACGATGATGATTGCCGGTTCAGGCGGTTTTAATTTAGCCAAGAAATTAGGGATTCCCTTCGTCCAGGAGGTCATTGCCGGGACTGCGGCGGTCAAGAAGATGATCCCTCAGACTGATGTGGCCATTGAGCTGGGAGGGGAAGACGCTAAAATCACCTATTTTGGCGAATCTATTGAACAAAGGATGAACGGAACCTGTGCGGGTGGTACGGGGGCCTTTATTGATCAAATGGCTTCTTTGCTTCAAGTCGATGCGGAAGGGCTAAATGAGCTGGCCAAGAATTATAAGACCATTTATCCCATCGCCTCACGGTGCGGTGTTTTTGCCAAAACGGATGTGCAGCCGCTGTTGAATGAAGGGGCTGCCAAGGAAGATGTTGCTGTTTCGGTTCTGCAGGCCGTTGTCAATCAGACGATTACGGCCTTGGCTCAAGGCCGCCCGATTCGTGGCCGGGTAGCCTTTCTCGGCGGACCTTTGTTCTTCCTGTCCGAGTTGCGCCAACGCTTTATCGAGACGTTAAAACTGGAAGGAGATTATGCTGTTTTCCCTGAGGATGCCCAATACTTTGTCGCTATCGGAGCGGCTTTGGTAGCACAGGATGAGCAGGCATTCCTCTCCCAGACTGTTTATGATAACGCACCTCATATTAATAGCATTACCCAGGATGAAGAGACCACTGCCGAGCCCCTTTTTGCTGATCAAGCAGCATATGAGGCCTTCCAGGAGAGGCATGCACGCCATAAGGTAAACCGTAAAGATCCTCAGGGGTATACAGGCCATGCTTATCTGGGTATCGACGCCGGCTCGACCACCACCAAGGTTGCCTTAATCGATGAAGAGGGTGGACTGCTGTACTCCTATTATGGCAGCAATCTGGGCAGCCCCCTGGAATCAACCATAGGTGCTCTGAAAGAGATGTATTCCCAATTGAATCCTGGCATCACTATACTCAATTCTACGGTAACAGGTTATGGAGAACAGCTGATTAAAACGGCACTTAAAGTGGATATTGGTGAGATCGAGACGGTTGCCCATGCTAAAGCCGCCGACTTTTTCCTGCCCGGTGTTAATTTTGTTCTGGATATCGGCGGTCAGGATATGAAAAGCCTGGTGATTAAAAATGGAGTCATCGATTCCATCATGCTCAATGAGGCCTGTTCTTCCGGTTGCGGCTCTTTCGTGGAGACCTTTGCCAACTCGCTCAATATGGATGTAAAGGAATTTGCCCGAATTGGCCTGAAATCTCAAAACGCGGTGGATCTGGGGACACGCTGCACTGTCTTTATGAATTCCAAAGTGAAGCAGGCCCAAAAAGAAGGGGCAACAGTCAGCGATATATCCGCCGGGATCTCCATGTCCGTGATTAAGAATGCCTTGTTTAAGGTGATTCGCCTGCGCAATACAGAAGAGTTGGGAGAAAAAATTGTTGTTCAGGGTGGAACCTTTTATAACGAGGCCGTCCTGCGTTCTTTGGAGAAATTGCTGGGTAGGGAAGTGGTCCGCCCCGATATCGCCGGAATCATGGGAGCTTTTGGAGCCGCGCTGATCGCTAAAGAGCGCTGCGACTTAGGCCATAAAACAGCGCTGTTGCCGGCGGAACAGCTGGAATCCTTCGCTACGGAAACGACTATGAAACGCTGCGGCTTATGTGGGAATAACTGCTTGCTTACGGTCAAGCATTTTTCCAACGGCGAGAATTTCATTTCCGGAAACCGCTGTGAGCGGGGAGCCGGCCATGAAAAGGTTAAGACGGAACTTCCTAACCTGTACGATTATAAATATCAAAGGGTATTTCGTTATAAGTCTTTGTCCGCTCAGGAGGCCCCCCGCGGGGTAGTCGGCATTCCCCGGGTTCTGAATATTTATGAGGACTATCCTTTCTGGTTCACCTTTTTTACGGAATTAGGCTATCGGGTGGTTCTATCCGGCCGTTCGACCAAGGCCCTTTATGAATCAGGGATGGATACCATTCCTTCGGAATCGGAATGCTTCCCCGCCAAGCTGGTCCACGGTCATATTGTGGATTTGGTGAAAAAAGGGGTTAAGAAAATATTCTACCCCTCGATTCCCTTTAATGTTAAAGAAGATTCAGAAGCAAACAACCATTTCAACTGCCCGATTGTCACCTCCTACCCGGAAACGATCCGTGCCAATATGGATATCCTGAAGGAAGAAAACATTACCTTTTATCAGCCTTTTCTGCCTATTGACAGTCCTAAGCATATGAGGAAACGCCTCATCGAGGAATTGTCGAAAAGGGAGGGTTTAACACCACGGGAAATTGCGCAGGCTATGGACAAGGCTTATGGGGAATTGGCGAACTATAAAAAGGATGTTCGCCAAAAAGGAGAAGAGGCTCTTCGCTATATTGAGACTCATGGCAGCAAGGGGATTGTCCTGGCTGGACGACCTTATCACATCGATCCTGAGATTCACCACGGCATCCCTGAGCTATTGCAAGGTTTTGGCCTGGTCGTGATCTCCGAAGACGCCATCCGTCATATGATGAATCCAGAACGCCCTATGCGCGTGGTGGATCAGTGGATGTATCATACCCGGCTCTATGCTGCAGCTCAGTTTGTCGCCGATAAACCTAATCTGGAGCTGATCCAGCTAAACTCCTTTGGCTGCGGTCTGGACGCCGTAACCACCGATCAGGTTTCGGAAATATTAGAGCGTTATGGTAAAATATATACAGTTCTGAAGATCGATGAGATCACCAATCTGGGAGCGGCCCGGATCCGCATTCGCTCTTTGCTGGCAGCTGTCCAGGAGCGGGATAAGCGCAATTTCAGGCCCGAGAAGCTTTATGATCCGGAAGGCCGGGTGGTTTTTACGGAAGAGATGAAGAAAAACTACACGATTATTGCCCCACAGATGGCGCCCCATCAGTTCCAATTCTTAAAGACAGGCTTCGAAAAGGCGGGCTATACGATTGAGGTCCTCCCTTCAGTTGACCGGGGAGCCATTGATGAAGGATTGAAGCATGTTCACAACGATGCCTGTTATCCGACGATCATCGTGGTCGGGCAGCTCTTGGAAGCTTTGAAATCAGGTAGGTATGATTTGAACCGGACCGCTGTGCTCATTTCTCAAACAGGCGGCGGGTGCCGGGCTACCAACTATATCGCCTTCATCCGCAAGGCTCTGAAAGATACAGGTATGGACCAGGTTCCGGTCATTTCTTTGAATGCTTCCGGGCTGGAAGCCAACCCCGGCTTTAAGATCACAGCGAGGATGCTGCCCGATCTGCTTTGGGGAATTGTCTATGGTGATCTGCTGATGAATGTCCTTCATCGTGTCCGCCCCTATGAGAAGGTTCCCGGCTCCGCCAACGCTCTCTATGATCAGTGGGTGGAGAAATGCCAGGAGGCCTTGAGGCGAGGGGACAAGAAGGAGATTAAAGCCAATATTTACAAGATCGTCGCGGACTTCGACAGCCTTGAAATTTATGAGGACCGGGTCAAACCCAAAGTAGGCATCGTCGGCGAGATTCTCGTCAAATATCATCCGACGGCTAATAATAATCTGGTGGAACTTCTGGAGGCAGAAGGGGCAGAAGTCACTCAACCGGATTTGATGGGCTTCCTGCTTTATTGCGCCTATTGCTATAAAATTAAATTTGACGTTTTGTCGGGCAGTTTTAAAGCGATGTTTAATGGTATGTTGACAGTCAAGGTCATGGAGTATTACCGTAAGGATATGCGCAAAGCTTTGGCCGCCAGCCGGCGGTTCACCCCTCCCGCTGCCATCGAAGAGATTGCCCGCAGCGCTGAGGAGCATATCTCCTTGGCCAATCAGACAGGAGAGGGCTGGTATCTGACCGGAGAGATGGTGGAGCTCCTGCACAATGGGGTCATGAATATCGCTTGCCTGCAGCCTTTTGGCTGCCTGCCCAACCATATCATCGGCAAAGGAATGATTCGCTCCCTGCGCCGCTCCTACCCTAAAGCCAACATTGCTGTCATCGACTATGATCCTGGAGCCAGTGAAGTCAATCAATTGAACCGGATCAAATTGATGTTATCTGTTGCCAAAGAGAATATGAAGACTGGGGAAGTTGCTAAGTAGCAAATGAAAAAGGTTATCAATCAAAAGGCTGTTCTTTATACTCGTGATAATAGAACAGCCTTTTCTTAAAGGAGGGCCTATGGCAAGCGGAACTACCATTAAGAACAGCGAATCTTTGTATCAGGAACGATTAACTCGTTATCTGACAGCAATGGCAGGCAAAAAACCCGATAAAGTGCCTATTCGTCTGCAACTGAGTGAGTTCATGGCCAAATATGCGGGATTAGAGCTTCAGGAAGTCTACTATGATTTGGATAAAAATATTGAAGCGGCGGACAGAATTCTCGCCGATTTTGATGTGGACGTGACCATGGGAGGCCCAAGCCTATGGTGGGGAACCCTGCATGATGCGGTGGGTGCCAAATACTTAAAATTCGCTGGTCGTCAGCTTACTCCCAATCAACAGTTTCAATTTGTGGAAAAAGAATATATGGTTCCCGAAGATTATGATGCCTTCATAGCCAATCCTACTCAATGGATTTTGGAGTCTTTTTTACCCAGGATCCATAGTGAATTTTCTGAACCGGGGTCCTTTCGTGCCAATCTTGCCTTGATTAAAGGGGCGGCGGGAATGGTGATGGTGAACGAAAAAAATAAACAGGCAGTCGCTCATTGGGCACAGAATTATGGGATGCCTCTGGGGGTCTCGGGTATGGTTAAGGCACCCTTTGATACCTTAGGAGACACCCTGCGGGGGCTGAAGGGTATTATGAAGGATTTAAGGAAACGCCCGGAAAAAATTCTCTCTGCTTTGGAGGTACTTGTACCTCATAATATCTATTACGGCCTGGCGACTTCAGAGGGAGAGCGCCTGCTGCCTGCTTTCCTGCCTCTGCACCGGGGCAGTTACCCCTTCTTGAACCCCCATGAGTGGGATACCTTTTATTGGCCCCCTCTAAAAAAAGTAATCGAGGGTCTTTGGGCCCAGGGCAAGCGAACCATGTTTTACGCTGAAGGAAACTGGAATCCCTATTTGGAAAGAATTGCCGAACTGCCTGCAGCCAGTATTGTTTTTCATGCGGATCAGACGGATATAGCTAAAGCTAAAGCGGTGCTTGGCCATAAGTTCTGTATCAGCGGCAATGTCCCTAATTCCTTGATGGCCTACGGATCACCCTCCCAGGTCAGTGACTATGTCAAGCGTCTCCTGCACGATTATGCGGCAGATGGTGGCTTTATTATGGATACAGCCGGGATTATGCAGACGGATGTGAAGGTGGAAAATGTCATCGCTTTGATAGAAACCACACGCCAGTATGGAGTGTACACATGAGCTGTGATGCCGGTATAGTGCTAAAGAGAGGAGACTTAGTATGTCAGAAGAGGACAAGGTTCCTAGTATTTCGCCAGGCACTTGTCTCCCCTGGGAGCAGGTCCTTAAGGATTATGGTCCTCCCTCCGGGGATGAATCCCTCATCAAAGATCAGTGGGAACAGCTGGATGCCTTTGCCTATCTCTATCTTTGGTGGTGGGTACAAAGATGAGTCCATAAAAAAGGGTTTATGTCAATTAATCCCGAATAGATTAAGCAAATAGTCATTCTTTTTCCAAGTGAGATCGATATCAGAATTTAAAGCAAGGTGTTCGTATATGAATGAAGAACAGTTCATAGATAAAAATTCGGTCATCCCTATCTATTATCAGCTGGCCAAACTTCTCGAAAGTCAAATCCTGCGCGGAGAGCTCAAACCGGGTGAAGCCCTGCCTACGGAGACAGAAATCGCCAATCGCTTTGAAATTAGCCGGATGACCGTTCGGCGGGCTATTGCAGAGTTGATCACGGCAGGCATGGTTCACGCTCAGCAAGGAAAGGGGACGTTTGTCTCCCCGCCTAAGTTGAACAATGTTGTGTTTGAGTTGAATAATTTCAATCAAGAAATTAAAGACTTTGGCCTAAAGCGGAGCACCACCTTATTGGGCGCTCATATCGTTCGGGCTGATGAGAGATTGATGAGGATTTTTCAATTGGATAGCAGCACACCCCGTCTCTTGTATTTTCGTACGGTAGTCTCTGCTGAGGATGAACGTCTCGCTTATGAGAGAAAGTATACTATTTATTCGAAAAGCAAGCCGATTTTGGAGTCCAATCTCAAAGACCCGACCCTTTCCGGGCTGGTAACGGCCAATAATGATGTTTTGCCTGTAAGTACCAAAAAAGTATTGCAGGTATCGGTGACTACTGCCGAGGAAGCAGCAATACTGGGAATTGGAGTCAATGCCCCTGTCTTTGTGATTGAAGAAACCCTATATGATCTGGAAAATAAACCGGTAGGATGGAGCAAATCCATCTATCGCGGTGATCGCTATCAATTGACGGGCTATGATGGGTGGCTGAGAAAGGATAATCATGGAGGGATTAATCTTGGATGACCAATTACTTAACGCCCTTGCCGATCTCGATGAAGAAAAAACCATAAACCTGGTCAAGGAATATCTCAGCAAAGGGGTCTCTCCCTTAAAAGTGGTTGAATTATGCCAGCAGGGAGTGGAGGTTGTCGGTAAACGCTATTGCAATGGCGAGTATTACCTATCGGATCTCATTATGTCTGAGGAAATATTAAAAGAGGTCATGGTGATTCTGGAACCACTGATTACAAGCGATATTCCCTCCAATGGCATGACCATTATCCTAGGCACCATTGAGGGAGATATCCACGATCTGGGCAAGAACATTATCCACTATATGTTAAAGTCTTCAGGCTTTAAAGTCGTCGATCTAGGGGTGGATGTAGCTCCGGAAACTTTTGTTCAGGCCGTGAATCAAACAAAAGCTCCAGTTCTGGGGATCAGTGTTTTATTATCTTTTTGCGTGAGTGCGGTAAAAAAGGTTGTGGATTTATTGGTGGAGTCGGGTTTGCGCGATCAAGTAAAAATCATTGTGGGAGGATATCCGGTCAACGAAATTGTCAAGGATTACACCGGGGTGGACTATTACACTAATGATATCACCAAACTCTTCGAGATCTGTCAGATGCTCAAGGATGAATTGCCAATACCGGAGGAGACGTCTTAAGATGATGAATCAAGCGCTTAGTCTGCTTAAACGCTATTTCGGGTATTCTCAATTCCGCAAAGGTCAAGACAAGGTGATTCATAGTTTACTCCAATCCTCAGATACTGTGGCGATTATGCCTACAGGGGCCGGAAAATCTTTATCCTACCAAATTCCGGCCCTGCTTTTTGATGGCGTTACCCTGGTCATTTCACCTCTGATCTCCCTGATGAAAGATCAAGTGGATTCCCTTCATGAGGCAGGTGTTCCCGCCACCTTTATTAACAGTTCTCTGTCGATGCAGGAAGCCTGGGAGAGGATCAGCAAAGCCCGCCAGGGGAGATATAAGCTCCTTTATATTGCTCCGGAACGCCTGGAGGCTGAGAGCTTCTTAACCCTGTTAGAATCCTTGACCATCTCCTTTGTGGCTGTGGATGAGGCTCATTGTGTTTCCCAATGGGGACATGATTTCCGTCCCAGTTACAGAAAGATCGGCGCTTTTGTGGAATCCCTTCCCCATCGACCTATCATAGGGGCCTTTACCGCTACGGCGACCCAAGAGGTCAGAGAGGATATCGTGAGTCTATTAACACTTGAGAATCCTCAAGTGTTTGTAACGGGGTTTGATCGCCCCAACCTGAAGTTTTCCACCTTGAAGGGAGAAAATAAAAAGGTCTTTATATCCACCTATTGTCTCCAGCATCGCAGTGAGTCGGGCATTATTTACGCTGCAACCCGCAAGGAAGTGGATCAGCTGCAAACCTATCTGAAGGGCAAAGGACTTTTAGTGGGCAAGTATCACGCCGGAATGAGCGACCTGGAGCGGCAAAAATCACAGGAAGCGTTTCTGTATGACAAAACCCCCCTTATGGTGGCTACCAATGCCTTTGGTATGGGGATCGATAAATCCAATGTGCGGTTTGTCATTCATTATAACATGCCTAAAAACATGGAGGCTTATTATCAGGAGGCGGGACGAGCGGGACGGGACGGAGAACCGGCTGAGTGCATCCTGCTCTTTGCTCCACAGGATGTGGTGCTGCAGCGGTATTTGATCGATAATAACACCTTTAACCCGGAGCGTAAGGCCAATGAACATAAAAAGCTTCAGGACATGGCGGACTATTGTCATACGGCCCGTTGTTTGCGCAAGGAAATCCTGGAGTATTTCGGGGAAACCGAGATCCCGGCGGAGTGCGGGAACTGCGGCAATTGCACTGATGACTGGGATGTTGTGGATATTACGGTGGATACCCAGAAGATCCTCTCCTGTGTCCTGCGCATGGGGGAGCGTTTCGGGGTTAACCTGGTGGCGGAAGTCCTCAAAGGGTCCGGCAATAAGAAAATCATGGACTTTCGTTTCCATCAGTTGAGTACTTACGGATTGATGAGTAAGCGCACGATTCAAGAGGTTAAAGATCAGATCAACTACCTCATTGCTGAAGATTATTTACGCTTGTCCACAGGTGAATATCCTGTGGTTAAATGCGGCAGGAAAGCGGTACCGGTACTGAAAGGGAATGAACAAGTATTGCAAAAGGTTCTGCGCAAAGCAAAGCTTCAGGAAGAAGAGAGCCTCACTTTATTTGACTACCTGAGAGGCTTGCGCCGGGAAGCGGCAGCCAAGGAAAGTTTGCCGCCTTATATGATTTTTCCCGATAGTACCTTAAGAGAAATGGCCGAATCCTGCCCGCGCAACCGTGCAGAGTTTCTGCGGCTGGGCGGGGTAGGGGAGAAAAAGCTGGAAAAGTACGGGGATATTTTCCTCCAAGGGATTGAGGAGTTCTTTCGGAAACAGGGGATAAATCCCTCTGAGACGATGGACAGAACCCCGGCAAAGCCCCCATTGGAGAGGGCTCCTGAGCCTCAGCCTGAACCTGCAGGGTGGAAAGAGCCTCAAAAAGGTGAGAACAAAAGTGAGAGTAAAATCCCCAGTCATCTGATCACCTATCGGCTCTATCAGGAAGGGAAATCCCTGGAGGAGATTGCCAAGCTCAGAAGCTATAAGCTGATCACCCTGCAGGATCATCTTCTGCGCGCTTTCAAGGAAGGGCAGCCCCTCTCCTGGAGCGACTTTATTCCTGAGGATCAGGAGCAGCTTATCTTAACCGCGATTCAACAAGTAGGCATGGAAAAGCTGCGGCCAATCAAAGACGCTTTGCCGGCCGAGGTGGATTGGATGGCGATCAAATCGGTGATTGCCAAGAATTTTGGCACTTAGCCGTGAATCAGGGCTTGGAAAGGTACATCTGCGCCGCTGAGCAGTCTTTGTAGCATGGTGCGAATTGGCTGGTTGGAAACATCCTGTTTCCAACCTTTCTCTGTCGCGTCTTTCGCGAAGTTGACTATTCCCTGGCCTAAAGCCATCCTTACTACTACTTTCCTATAAAACAAGCTATAATGAACAATACTACCATCATGGGCAGCGCCTTCGCGCAAGCCTGGTTAATGAATAAAAGAAGAGGATATAACGAATATGGATAATATGGAAAGACCAGAGTCCTTTATAGAATTAGGAATCCAGGCAGAGCTTGTGGAAGCCCTCGCGAAAGAGGGGATAGTTCAGCCTACCGAGATCCAAAAGATCACCATACCACTCATTCTCAGCAACCGGGATGTTGCAGGTCAATCTGAAACTGGGTCGGGGAAGACCTTAGCCTATCTCCTGCCTGTTGTGCAAAAGATCGACCACAATAAACGAGAGAATCAGGTATTGATTCTTACTCCTACTCATGAACTGGCCTTGCAGGTTCAGCGGCAAATCCAGGATTTATCCCGGCATTTGGCCGCAATGATCACTTCGGCAGCCATAATTGGCAATGTTAACATCGCGCGGCAAATTGAGAAGCTGAAAGAGAAGCCCCATATTATTGTAGGCTCCGCTGGCCGCATCCTGGAACTTATCCAGAAAAGAAAGATATCGGCTCAATCTCTCAAGACCATTGTGCTCGATGAGGCTGATCAATTGCTTGATGAAAGAAATATCCAGACAGTCAAAGCTGTATTGAAAACGGCCTATAAGGACAGCCAGATTCTTTTGTTTTCGGCGACCCTATCTCAGGATGCCATAGGGCAGGCTGCCGGCTTTCTTAAAGATCCTGCAGTCCAGAGAATGACGATGAAGGCTATGGTTGTGCCAACGATTATTCATCAGCACTTTATGTGTGAGCAGAGAGATAAACTGGAGCTTCTGCGTAAGTTAGTCCGGCACCTGGAGCCTGGGCGGGCTTTGATCTTTATCAATAGAACTGAAGAGATTGAGAAAACGGTGGAAAGGCTCAGCTATCATGGTTTGGATGCGGTGGCTATATCAGGAGCTTCTCAAAAAGAGAACCGCCGTCAAGCCATGGCAGATTTCCGCGCCGGGAAAACACAGCTATTAGTGGCTTCTGATCTGGCGGCCAGAGGTCTTGACATTAAGAATATCACCCATATCTTTAATCTCGATATTCCGGAGGAACCTCAACTTTACTTGCACCGGGTGGGTAGAACCGGACGAGCAGGACAGAGTGGGATGGCTGTATCACTGGTAACTCAAAGAGAACTTCCTTTGTTGCATAAGATCGAAAATAACTTGAAAATATCAATCCCTTTGCGGAGACTGTCTTTCGGCAAAGTGCTCGGTGAGGAGGAACAGAAGGGACAGCAAACTAAGACCAGGACAAAGGCCGGGGTCGGGGCTAAGACCGAGACTAAAGGTAAGACAAAGATCGAGGCTAAGGCTAAGGCAAAGACCGAAGCTAAAGCTAAGGCAAAGACCGGGACTAAGGCTAAGACCAAGCCGCACAAATCCAAATCTCAACTTTATAAGTAATTCTTAGAAGCTCCTTATGAGAAGTCATAGGGGGCCTTTTTTGCGGAATTATAGGTATGGCTCAGATAACATGTGGTAAAAGTGGAAAAAGTAAGGGAATATTAATATTTCGTTAAGAAGTTTTTATAAATAATTAAGAAAAACGTGATAGGATACACAATATAAGAAGAAATTACCCTAAATTTTAACATAGAAGTAGAAATTTTATTGTCAAATGCCGGGTAGAGGAGAAATATCAAAGCTGGTGAGAAGGTGTAAAGAATATGGTGGATATGGATATTGATGAAACCATAAAGGTACCCTTTGCAGAATCTCACTTTTCCGAAGTCAGGGAGCACATGTACCAAACGATAAACTTAGGCTTTTTTAGCCCGCCCAGTGTGGAATTGCTTAAAGCTATCATTGAAGAGAAGCTGTTTGAGTCTTTACCATTGGAAATCAATAGAGAAGGCTTCCAACAAGGTCTCGCTCTGTTAAGAGCCTGGTTTGCTTCCCTTGATGAGTGGAATCTGGAAGACAGGGTAGCACAATTGAATCAAGATTATAATAAGCTGTTTATTGATCCTTGCCAACTGCTTGCTCCACCTTGGGAGTATGTTTACCGCACTGAGGAAAGAGCAACCGCTGACCTTACCACCCTGAAGGTGCGGAAGTTCTATGGCCGCCATGGCTTGGCATATGTACTGAAACACAAGGAACCGGAGGATCATTACAGCGTAGAGCTCGAATTTATGGCTGAGTTAATACGTCGTCAGTCTTATTATTTAAGGACAGGAATTGTTAAGGAAGCACTTTATTTGTTCAAAGAGCAGCAAAGATTCTTAGAGGAACATCTATTAAAGTGGAGTTTGGACTTTACTTTAAACGTGATCCAGAATGCGCGCACAGAGTATTTTCAGGGGATGGCTCTATTAGCTCACGAGTTTCTGATGTGGGATTATGAATTTATTAATACAGAAGAAGTCGTTTAAATTGATTTACGCAGGTCTGTTGACGAGAAAGGGCTCTTGAAATTAAATTTCAAAGAGCCCTTTTGTACGTGGCGCACATGGCAAAGGCAGACAGTTTAAACTGCTGTCTGCCTCAGTAATATGCCAATGGCTCATATTATAATGTAATATAATGAAAGAAACGCAAAATGAGTGTCACGGAGCTTGGCGAGCGTGTCGGATTTACGATGTCAAAAGTGTCTATAATCAAGAATGGCAAGGACAAGGCACTCAAAATGTTGACGCCGGGCGATATTTTGGAATATAGAAAAGAGGTAGAAAGCGATGAATAAACCTGTAAGAATTATCAGTAATACTATTTATGGCATAGGTGTGGCAATCGCTATCAGTCTTGGCTGTGTTGCGCTTCTCGGTTCAAACCAAATGATAAACCCTGACGTGATGATCCCATTCACTTGGAGAGAGCAAGCGTTTATGTGGCTCGCCTTTGGGGCAATTCCTATGCTCTTAGCTTGTATGGCGGTTTATAAATTCAATGCAATCAAAGACAGCTCTCACAAAATACGGAATTTTATGCTCATCTTTTTTCCGGGGTTTATTTGTGCCGCCTGTGCGCTGTTCATAATCGGTTTATTGGTTGTCGGAATGGTAAACAGTTTTCTTTTACATTGAGCGAGGAGTCAGATATCCTTTGACAAGTCAAAGTCTTTGGGATAAGTCCTATCGATTTTCAACTCCCGCAGATACTTGCCATCTTCCCGGACTTCCATGACATTTGAGGAGATGCCGATTTCAATACCAAGGTCCTTGAGGAGCTTGATCTGACTGACGTGGAATTCCAGATAATTATAGTCGGCATTGAATTGATATTGGGTCACGTTTTTCTTTTTGAATATTTTCTTGACTTTAGAAATATCTTCGCCGAAGACTTTTGCCGATTTAAAGAAATAGTCTCTTGGGGAAAAGAACATAAGAGAGGACACTTTTTGTCCGTAATTTTGCTGATAGATTTGTCCGGTTTGTTTATTCTCTAAAGAACAGTAGTGGACGCCCAGCTCCAGCTTTTCTTCCAGGGCGAAGGCCATTAAATCCAGGCATTCCAGTTCGCTGCGGGAGATGGGCAGCCCGCCGGCATACCAATAGTCGTAAAGGACTTTAAAGGGAGGGTTTTTTACCTTATAGCCCCGTTTTATAAACTCATCGGCATTGTTAAAGGGAAAACAAAACTCCAAGAGATTAATGCCGGAGATGCCGATGCGGTCAAGTTCAAGGAGGACTTCCCTCATTTCGGCAAAGCTTCCCGGCAAAACAGGCATTTCTACCATAACATCGGGGATATATTCCTTGCTTAAAGCAATCCTCTCATAGACTTCCTGCTTGAGGCGTTCAGGGTCTTCCATTTTAATGCTGAAACGAATTTCACGGAGACCGGCGTCTTTGAGGTCCTGAAGTATTTCCCGGTCGAGGAAATCTCCGGAGGTATAGAGACGGGTATGGGTTTTGGGGGAATTTTCCTTAGCCAGACGGAAAAAATCCAGCATCTCTTTTTTATGCAGCAGGGGTTCTCCACCTGTCAAGGCCAGATGGGTCAGTTTAGGGCCGTGTTTGAGATGTTGAGAGAGTTCACTTACCAGATCCCTTTTGTTATGCGTAAAATGCTCGTAATCTTCCTGATTAGGATTAAAACAAAAGTAACAGTTACGGTGACACATCAGGGAGACATACATAGTCACTGTTCCGACACCTTTTTGACAGGCTTCACAGGCTGAGGAAATCCAGGTGTTGACGATGCTTTTATCAGAGTTTCGGAAAACTCCTTGCAGTTGCTTGATTTTTTCCAGTTTAGCGGCGGTCTCTTTTTCAAGATTTTCATCCAGGGCCATGCCCGTTTGCTTGATTTGCTCAATAAAATGATCATAGACCCGGGCATAAATCTGAGCATACTGGGAGAAATCCGGGTTTCTGATTTGGGAAAGGTTTTGCTTAGTCGTTTCGATGATCATACATAACTCCTTTTTACGAAAAAAGTCCTTAGTTTAAGGTGAGCAGAGATTGTATTATTAACACTATATTAACACATTATAACCTTCTTGTTATTTCATTGCAAAAGGTGGACATATACCCTAAAATGAGTGATAAGTACATTTTTCGCAGATAGGAGAGAGTGCCTTACATGAAAGAATTTGCCAAGAAAGTAGCGGTGACGCTGCTTGTTATCATAGCCTTTATTTTGGTCCCCCTGGTTGCTTATTATGCTTTGCCTCATTTTGCTCCCTTTATCTTTGCTCTGGTGTTTGCTCTGCTTTTGGAGCCTTTCAATCAATGGCTCATGAAATGGCCGAAGATCAACCGGCCTATTGCCGCTAATATTTCCTATTTTGTGTTTCTGGGCGGATTCCTGCTGCTGGCTTATTTCTTGATTACCAAGATCACAAGTGAGGCTTATGAATTAATCAAGTTCATCCAACGCAATATTCCTAATATCCAGTTTTGGTTTAATGATGCTAATCAGCGCATCAATGAATTGATCATGGTGTTGCCCCCTGAGATGGTGGCACAGATCAATCAAACCATTACCGGCTTTGCCAACCAATTATCCAGTATCAATCTGCTGTCCACCTGGGGGGCCCAAACCATCTCCATTACGGCGTCCATACCCCTCTTTTTCATTACTTTCCTGATCTTCTTCATTGCCCTTTATATGATTAATTTGAATTTGAATCATATAACTGCACACTTTTTTTCTTATTTTAAAAAGGAGTCGAAGCCTAAGGCAATTGTCGTCCTTTCCGATTTACGCAACGCAACCATTGGCTTTTTAAAGGCTCAGGTGGTGTTGAGTACCTTTACCTACATTGTGAGTCTCGGGGGACTCTTGATCTTAGACATGCGCTATGCCCTGGTATTGGCGCTTTTGATTGTGATTGTCGATATTTTACCCATTCTCGGCACAGGCTCCGTTCTCGTTCCCTGGGGAATCGTTTTAATTACCCTGGGGGATATTTTCAGCGGCCTTGGCCTGATTCTTCTCTTTATCGTGATCACAGTATTGCGCAAGATTATTGAACCGAAAATTCTCGGGGAAAGAATTGGTCTGGGTCCTTTATCAACGTTGATTTCTATTTGGGTCGGCTTTAAGGTCATGGGAGTCTTGGGTGTCTTCCTGGCCCCGCTGCTGATCATCTTCTATAAAGCCTTAGTCAGAGCAAAAGTAATCCAATATCGCTTCAGCATTTAGCCGGATTTACTCCGGCTTTGCTTTTATGATTGAGCAAGTTTATTAATGCTAATAGTTAGTTTATACTTTATTTAGAATCTGTTTACGAAAAGTCAAGACACGAAGGTTAGAATAAAGCTAAGGGAAGCTTCCACAAAGTAAAAGGAGGAATCAATGTGAAATTAAAAAAGAAAACAGCAATCATCGCTGGTTTTACCATAGGTGCTTTGCTGTTTGCCACCACAGCCTTTGCTGATATCGTCAGCAAAAGCGGTTATGATCAACTCAAGGATGGTATAAAGATGACTGCGGAAAAGGCCAGTGGCCAGTATGACAATTATACTATGGAAATGACCGCAGTACTTAAAGCCAATGGGAAAGTTCTGGAATCCGAAAGTTCGGTGCAGAAAATCGATCGGGTCAAGAATGCTACAGAAAGTACCACTACCTCTGAGAATTTCCAAGGCCAGGTATCCAACTATAGCTATTATAATGACAATAACACCATGATCCGCAAGGGTATGGATGGAGACAAGATCTATGTGGGGGAATATCCGGAGGGCCGGAATTTTCAGGCCTTTGATAATCCTTTTGCCGAAGACGAGTTTGAAGATGTGGAGCGGATTATCGATGCCGTTGTGGGAAGCCTGAAAGACCATGTGATTGTCAAGGAAAATCCCGACGGGTCGAAGGAATTGTCAGGATCTCTTTCGGAAATGCAGATTCCTACTTTGATCAATGCCGTCTCCTCCTTTGCAATCAAACAACAGTTTCATGATTCCAGAATGGAGAATGGCTGGCCACGGATGACAAAAGATATCGCCGTGAAGGAAGTGACAGGCTCCGCCAGCATTGATGAAACAGGAGCGTTGCAGAATCTGCTGGCTCAGGCAACCATAACCGGTAAAGACGCGGACGGCCAGGTTCATGAGTTGACTGTTGAAGTTTTGGGCACTATTAAAGATATCAATACTACCGTTGTCACGAAACCGGATCTCACCGGCCAGGAAGTGGTCAAAGATATCATTAGGGATCGCAATGTGATGAGCAATCCTCAGAAATTTGTGGGGACCTTTAAGAATGATATCATTACGGAAAAAGACGGACGACTGGTGAAAGCCGGGGAGAGAATCCTGGAGATCACCAATATTGATCAAAACGGCATCACCGGCCGCTACCAGGAAGTATATAAAGCGGACTACGTAAGCTCAGTCAATAAGAGCGAAGACTTCACCTTTAACGCGAAGTTCTTAAGTGAAGATATGCGTGACGCAAGCTTTGAAGGCTCCGCCGGAGAGGGAAGTAACAGGGAAGGGCATATTTACCTTGATAACTATATGGGTAAAATAAACTTCTATATCAATAACGATTATTCGAATATGAACCTGATGTATGACTCAACCTTTAATCCGGTTTTGGATTGAACGAGACTTAGGCACCCGCCTGTAGAGGCGGGGGTTTTAGGGCGGATTAGTTCAGTGATAATTAGAGCAAAATAGCTTGAGCTGCCGGAGTGGGACTCCGGCAGCTCCTTTAGGGGCTTCATTTGGAGGTTAGCACATGGAAAAAGTCATTGAGATTCAAAATCTCACGAAACTTTATAAGAACGGTCGTGGTATTAACGATCTCAGTCTGGATATTTATAAAGGTGAGATCTTCGGTTTTCTTGGTCCCAATGGCGCAGGGAAGAGCACGGCAATGAAAATTATGACAGGATTGATCGCTCCGGATCGGGGTGATGTTAAGATATTTGGTCACAGTATCCTGGAAGAGTATGAAAAAGCCATGGCTCACGTGGGCTGTATCATTGAAATACCGGAGACCTATCCCTATCTCAGCGCTTACGATAATCTCAGACAACTGGCCCGGTTTTATCCGGATGTGGATGGGCAACGAATCGAAGAAGTCCTGGAATTGACGGGAATGCTCCGCTATAAAAATGAGAAGCCGAAACGGTTCTCTCTGGGTATGAAACAACGCCTGGGACTTTCGGCGGCCATTCTGTCCCGGCCTAAAGTGGTTATTCTTGATGAGCCTTTAAACGGTCTTGATGTCGAAGGCATGATCGATATCCGCAAGTTGATTTTATATTTGGCAGAACAGGAGCGGACCACTTTTTTTATCTCCAGTCATCTAATTCACGATGTGGAATTAACCTGTAACAAGATTGGCGTTATTTATAACGGGATGCTTCTCAATGTCCAGACCACTGAAGACATTCTTAAGAATTATGCTACCCTGGAGAATTATTTTGTGAGTGAGGTAGAGCGCAATGGCCGTGTTTCAAGCAGCATTAATCAATGAACTTGAGAAATTACGCAAGAAAAAGAAGGTTATGGTGGCGGTCATTCTTTCTTTGCTGGTGATTGTTGTGGGGCAGCTTTTGGTTTTGGGGGTTCGCTTAGGGTTTGGTATTCGCGGAGCGGGCAGCGCGGATTTTTCTATGCTGGTCCTGTCGGTAGCCGTTAATACTCTTCTGCCTCTCTTTGCGGCCTTGGTAGCCATTGACAGCTTCTCAGGGGAGTTTGCTCAAAATACCATGCGCATAACCTTGACAAGGCCTGTGAGCCGTTTTAAGCTGTTTTCAGCGAAAGTGTCGGCTATCGGTATCTTTATCTTAACCAATCTGGGTTTGTTGTTGATCTTTTCTTTACTGGCAGGGCTTTTATTTGACGGCGGTACGATGAGTCTGAAAGGGGTATGGCAAAGCGCGCTTTCCTACACAGTAAGCTTTATTCCTTTATTTGTGCTGGCCTTAGGCATCGTTTTCCTGGCTAATGTATTGAAAAGCGGTATTTCGGTTTTTTTCGTATCGATTCTAGCCTTCATTCTTTTTAAAGGCTTGGGTATGCTTTTTTCTCAATATTCCGGAATTCTTCTGACATCCTATTTTGATTGGTATAATCTTTGGTTGGCCAACTCGTTTCCCCTGATGAAGATAGTACGGCAATTCCTCTTAATGCTGGGATATGCTCTGCTGTTTTTCACAGGAGCCTACTATCTTTTTGATAAAAAAGAATTTTAAGGTGACAGGATGAATCTGAAAGGACGACTTATTTCAGCCAATGCTTTAACCGTAATCCTCCCGGTGATGATTACGGTTATTAGTGCTATGGCTTATATTTACATTGCCGGCAAGCTGGCGGACACGGAGCAGGCCTTTCAGAATACTCAGGAGGTTGCTCAGCTGACTATGGAATTAGTCGGCCGTGAGAATAGTGTTCTTCGCCAAAATCCTGAGAAGATCAGGGACAGCTCCTTTCAAAAGGAGCTCCAGGCGCGGATGGATATCCTGGATGGCGAAGTCGTGGTGCTGGAAGGGGAAAGGGTGCTTTTTTCCTCACGCAGCTTAACGGCCATCGATGTGGTTAAACTGAAGAAACCGGCGATACAATTCCGCAGTGCCCGGGTGGATTTGGGAACTCAGTCTTACACTGTCCAGTCCTTTGATGTATCTCGTGACGAGGCGCAAGGGGAGAAGCAAACTACTCTTTATCTCCTTGTTCCGATCAATCCGGCCTCCTTTGATATGACGAATTTTTTAGTCTTCAGCGGCTTGGTGTTCCTTTTGTCCTTTATCGGCGCCAATGCCATTGCCTCCTACTATTTTTCCTTGCGAATTCTTACCCCCCTTAACAACCTGCAGAAAGCGGCCATGGAAATCACCTTAGGCAATTTGGATTATGAAATCGTCGAAGAAGGGGACCAAGAGGTGCGGGAACTTTGCCGCGACCTTGAGCGCATGCGTATTCAGTTAAAGAATTCTGTGCATACCCAGCTTAAATATGAGGATAACCGCAAGATGCTCATATCCAGTATTTCTCACGACTTAAAGACCCCGGTGACCTCCATTAAAGGCTATGTGGAAGGGCTGCTGGACGGGATTGCCAATTCTCCGGAGAAGAAAGAAAAATACTTAAAGACAATTTACCGCAAGGCAGAGCAAGTGGATACCATGATCGACGACTTGCTGCTCTATGCCAAACTGGATCTTAATCAAATTCCCTTTAGTTTTGAAAAAACCAATATCGGGGAATTTTTAGATGACGGACTTCAGGAAATAGAACCGGAGATGGAGAGAAACGGGATTAAAATCCTCTTCGAATCTGAGCTTACTACAGCTCAGGAAATTCCCTTGGATCGGGAACGCATGATGCGGGTCATTCTCAATATCATCGATAATTCCCGTAAGTATATGGATAAAGAAGAGGGGGTCATCACCCTATCCTTGCGGGAAACCCATTCCAGCATCATCATTGAAATTAAGGATAATGGCCGGGGAATACCGAAAAAAGATGTGGCTCAGATTTTTGAGCGGTTTTATCGCTCGGATACGGCCCGCACTGAAATCAAAGGCAGCGGCCTGGGCCTGGCCATCGCCAAACAGATTGTGGAAGGGCATGAGGGCCGGATATGGGCTGTCAGCCGGGAGGGCAAAGGGACCAGTGTGCTTATTTCGCTGCCCCGGGGTGAGGGGTGAGCCGCATTTCACATCTTGCGTGCCTTTTGGGTCTGGGGAGTAGGTCTCCAGGATTTTGCTTTACATCGGTCGCTCCATAAGCTGCGCGGACAAAACTAACGCTCAAAGCACTCCGCTCCGAAAGGTCCACCTGCGCCGCTAAGTCGTTCTCTGTGGCGCGGCGGCTTGGGCGAAACCCTCGTCCGGGTTTCGTGGCTAAATCGGCTCCTGCCTCATAGCCGGTTGGAAACGTCCTGTTTCCAACCTTTCTCCGCAGCGTGCTTTTCGCGAAGTTTTGTCTCCGCTCGCTTAAATCCGCTTCCTCCCGTAAAGCAAAATCCTTGGGCTGCTTCTCGGGCTTCAGGGTTTAGGCTTGAGAAAGGCGTTGAAGGATAAGGCTTGAGAAGGTGTTACGGGATAAGGTCAGTCCCCGTCGGTTTTTGCAGCTTTCGCCGATGCCGCTGGCGGCATGACCGGCGGCTCAGGGAAGAGCCCTGAGAAGGTCCTGTCCTGAGGAGAACCCAAAAAGATCCCCAGAAGGCTCATAATGTGGACTGAAAAGACTTGCAAGCCGTAGCTTTGCACACAAAAGACGTGAACTCCGGAGAAGAAACCTTCCGGTGGAAGGTTTTAGGATTCACGCCCGAAGGTAACGGCTTTAGCGGAGGAGCGGCCGGGTCAACGAGGCCTTCTTAACATAGCGGAGCCACGGTTAACATGCAGAAAGCAGCGGGGTTTGGTGGAGCTGTTAAGAAGGCGAGTTGACCAGCTCCGGAGCTATGGAGTACGTGAGATCCGATGAAGAAAGCCTCCAGTGGAGGGTTTCAGGAGCTCACGCCCGAAGGTACGTTGTGGGTAAAGCTACGCGACCCAGATATTTCACCATAAGAATACCCAAGGATTCAAGGGAGAATACTCAAGGACGCAAGAAAACGCTACTCAAGGAGGGCCAAACATGAAACACATTTTAATCGTCGAGGATGACTCCAGTATTGCTGAGCTGGAAAGAGATTATCTGGAGGTGGCAGGTTTTGATGTCACTCTCTCCACGGACGGAGTAGAAGGGTTGAGAGCTATCCAGAACAACGAATTCGACTTAATCATTCTCGACATCATGCTGCCCGGCTTAGATGGACTGGAGATTCTCAAGAGTATGAAAGAGGATAAGGATATTCCCGTTTTATTGGTCTCAGCCAAAAAAGAGGAGATCGATAAGATCAAAGGCTTAAGCCTGGGAGCTGATGACTATATCACGAAGCCCTTCAGTCCGGGGGAGCTGGTGGCCCGGGTCAAAGCCCATATTGAAAATTATGAACGGCTTAAAGAACGTTTTAATGCCGGGATCAAAAAACGCCAATCCATTACCATCCGGGGGCTGAAAATCGAAAAAGACTCACGGCGAGTCTTTGTTAACCATCAGGAAGTGAACCTTGCCCAGAAAGAATTCGACTTGCTGTTATATTTAGCGCAAAACCCCAACCGGGTTTTTGGTAGGGAAGAGCTTTTTGAGCGGATCTGGGGATTGGAATCTTTAGGGGATTCGGCAACGGTTACTGTGCATATTGCCCGGATTCGCGAGAAAACGGAGATAGACCCTTCCAAGCCCCAATATATTGAAACCGTCTGGGGAGCAGGCTATCGTTTTCGAGTTTAGATTTCCCTTGCTTTGCGGTACTTAAGGGGAGTGGTTCCTAAATGCTGCTTAAATGCCTTGATAAAGTAATTAGGATTATTGTACCCCAGAGCAAGGGCGATATCGAGAATGGATAATTCTGTTTCCAGCAATAGCTGTTTACCTTGTTCAATGCGCAGCTCGTTGACGAATTTGGTGTAGGTCGTACCCATATGATGCTTAAACAGCTTGCAAAAATAGGATTTGTTGAGATTGAGATGCCCGGTGATCCTTTCCAGGCTTAATTCTTCGTTGAGGTTTTGAAAAGTAAAATCGACGGCTTTTTTTACATGAGGACTATAAACCGGTGGGTTTATAGTTCTTTTTTTGTCCATAAGCGCCTCCTTTTAACCCGTTTAAATTCAAATAAGAAAAGTGTATAACTTCACCTGGGAAAAACAAATTTAGTTAAGATTTTTTGGGATGGGTGATGATATAGTCTTAATAAAGTTGTAATGACAATGATACTTATTATCAATTACTTCTTTGAATATACCAAATTATAGTCAACGGCGCAAGAGTTTAAATATGGCGCCCCAGTGTCCTGACCGGCAGACAGTAGTATCAAGCTTGAAGTATCAGGTATCTTTTGGTGAAAGACGTCTTTCCAGTATGAAGATAGGAATCAAAGAAGAGAGTGCAGGTGATACGCATAAGGTTTAAATCATAAAAAAATATTACATAGGTATTGATTCATCAATTCAATAATCTGCTTGTCAATAATGCTTATATATTTAAGGAGAGAGATGTATGAGAAAAACTAAATTTTTTAAATCAGCCGTTATTATGGCAACTTTTGCTTTGATGTTGACAGCTTGCACAAACTCAAGCAATCCAACTGTTAACCCTCAAGGCAATGATCAAGTAAGCGAAGCTTCAACGGTTGAAATCACTGATGTTCATGGAACCGTTACTGTTCCTGTAAATCCCAAGAATGTGGTTGCTTTGGATAATAGAACGTTTGAAACGTTATCTGATTGGGGAATTGAACTAGCGGCTGTGCCAAAGCCTGTAATGCCTGCAGATTCACCCTATGTAAAGGATGAATCAGTTCAGAATATTGGCAATCATGGCGAGCCGAACCTTGAAATTATAGCAGCTGTAGACCCTGAACTTGTTATTATTGGTCAAAGATTTGCCAGATATTATGAAGATATCAAAAAGCTAGTACCCAATGCAGCTGTTATTGATCTTAATTTTGATGTTTCTACAGAAGCGGATGCACCTGGAGAAAACTTAGTCAATGGACTTAAGGATTCTACAATCGCTTTGGGGCAAATTTTCGATAAAAATAAAGAGGCTGAACAATTGGTAGCTGATTTTGATCAAGCTATCGCAGAGGCTAAGTCTGCCTATAATGGGACGGATACAGTGATGAGCGTTGTGGTTTCCGGTGGAAATATTGGCTTTTCAGCTCCTCATTCCGGACGTGTTTGGGGACCAATGTATGAAATTTTTGGCTGGACTCCGGCATTAAAAATTGACGGTGCCTCTTCGGATCATCAAGGTGATGATATTTCTGTTGAAGCTATTGCCCAAAGTAATCCTGATTGGATTTTTGTACTGGATCGTGATGCTGCGGTATCTTCGATGACTGATGCAGTTCCGGCTCAGGATGTTATCGATAAATCACCTGCTCTGCAAAAAACAACTGCCGTTACTAAAGGACAGATAGTCTATGCACCAAAAGATACTTACACAAATGAATCAATACAAACTTATCTGGAGTTATTTGAAGAACTCGCCAAGGCTTTAGCTAAGTAGTATAAAGGAGTATAACGTAGTGCCGAGGAATACCATACAAAAAATGACCGGGGCTGAGGATTCTCAGCCCCAACGTTATAATCACAATAAAATATGGACAAAACCTTTTGCATTAGCGGTTCTGGCTGTTGTTGCTGTCGGTATTATATCATTGTTTACTGGAGTTTATGATCTAAAAGGACAAGCGGATGGAAGGGAAATGTTTTTCATAACCCGTGTGCCAAGAACAGCGGCACTCATGCTTACTGGAGCAGCCATGGCCATGTCAGGTCTGGTAATGCAGCTTGTTACACAGAACCGTTTAGTTGAACCTACTACAACAGGAACTATTGAATGGGCAGGTTTAGGGCTTGTTTTTGTTTATTTGTTTTTTCCTGCGCCCACTTTAGTTCTAAGAATGACGGGTGCCATCATTTTTTCTTTTATAGGAACGATGATTTTCTTTTTGTTCTTAAGAAGAGTTAAACTGCGTTCGTCTTTAATTGTTCCCATTATTGGGATGATGCTGGGAGCAGTTATATCTGCAGTCTCCACTTTTGTTGGTCTGGTTTTTCATATGACGCAAAATATTGAAACCTGGTTTGTAGGTTCTTTTGCACCGGTTCAAATTGGCAGGTATGAATACTTATGGCTGATTATTATTGCTACTGTTCTTATTTTTATCTATGCTGATCGATTGACCTTAGCTGGGCTGGGGGAAGATGTTACAAAAAGTCTTGGCTTAAATTATAATAGGATAGTTCTTCTTGGTACTGCCCTTATTTCATTTGCAGTTGGCATTGTGGCAGCTGTTATTGGCAATTTGCCCTTTTTAGGTTTAATTGTCCCTAACATTGTTTCCATGTATAGAGGCGATGATCTTAGAAGTAATTTGCCCTGGGTATGTGTGTTGGGAATGGGTACGATAACACTTTGTGACATAATTTCTCGAATCATCATCATGCCTTTTGAAGTACCTGTTTCTTTGATACTTGGAACAGTGGGAGCAGTCCTGTTTATTGCTATTTTATTGAGACAAAGGAGGCTAAGATGAGCGAATTAGTCTATAGTCATAAAGAAAACAGCGAAATCGAGGCCGGCCTTCATCATGAAAATAGATCAGCCGGAGCTTTTCGCTCTAAGAAAGAGGAAAAACGTTATTGGATATTGCTGATAACATTGATTGCTTTGGGGATTTTTGCCAGCTATGGACTTTTGGTTTATAACAATCCGGTTCCGATAGATTCCCCTTCTTTTATCCCGGTTGTTAAACGAAGGCTGGTAGCTCTTGTTGCCATGATCATTGCTGCAGTCTGTCAGAGTTTGTCGACGGTTGCTTTCCAATCGATTACGAATAATCGGATTATTACTCCTTCACTTTTAGGTTTTGAAGCACTTTACTCAACAATTCATACGAGTACAATATTTTTCTTTGGTGCCGGTGCATTTATAGGTTTTAATGGTGTTGGCTCCTTTGTCTTTCAAGTTGTGGCTATGGTCCTGATGTGTTTGATACTTTATGGCTGGTTGCTTTCCGGAAAGTATGGAAATTTACAACTTATGCTTTTGGTTGGGGTTATTATTGGCACCGGGCTGAAGTCTTTATCATCTTTTATGAGAAGGCTGCTTGCGCCGTCTGAATTTGATATTTTACTGACCAGGTTGTTTGGTTCTGTCAATAATGCGGATGCTGGATACTTTCCTGTGGCAATTCCCGTTGTCATCATTGCCGCCTTACTTCTTCTTGCTTATTCTAAAAAATTAAATGTATTGTCCCTTGGCAAGAATCCCAGCACTTCTTTGGGGGTTAATCAGCAATTCAGCGTTATTTATACGCTTATATTGGTTGCTGTTTTGATGTCAATTTCCACGGCTTTGGTCGGACCGCTTACTTTCTATGGATTTTTAGTGGCAACCTTGTGTTATCAAGCGGCACCAACTTATGATCACAGATATATTTTTCCCATGGCTCTTGCCATAGGGTTTTTGATCATAACGGCTGCCTACTTCTTTATGTATCATATATTCAATGCTCAAGGTGTGGTTTCAATTATTATCGAGTTGTTTGGCGGCATAACATTTTTAATTGTGATTTTAAGGAAGGGAACGTTATGATAAAGATTAATCAGGTTAAAAAGGTGTATACTGATGAGGTGAAAATAGGACCTTTGCATATTAATATACCCAAAGCCGGTCTTACTTCATTAATTGGACCAAACGGCGCTGGAAAGTCGACGACACTTTTGATGATCGGAAGACTTTTGGATATGGATGAAGGCCAAATTAAGGTGGCCAATATGGATGTTTCTGAATCTAAATCAGCAGATTTAGCCAAAGTTTTGACTATTTTACGACAAGAAAATCATTTTGTAACAAGGCTTACGGTCAGACAACTCGTTGGCTTTGGACGTTTCCCTTATTCAAAGGGAAGATTAACAAAAGAGGATGAGGCGATTATTTCTAAATATATTGATTTTTTAGGTTTGACTGATCTGGAAAGCAGATATCTAGATGAGCTTTCCGGTGGTCAAAGGCAAAGGGCTTATGTAGCTATGGTTTTGTGTCAGGAGACTGAATATGTGCTTTTGGATGAACCTCTGAACAATCTTGATGTTGCTCGTTCTGTGCAAATGATGGAGCATTTGCGGCATGCTGCTAATGAATTTGGCAGAACAATTCTCACTGTTCTCCATGATATAAATTTTGCAGCGAAATATTCTGATCGAATCTGTGCTATGAAAGATGGTCGGATTGCCGCTTTTGGGACAGTAGAAGAGGTGATGGATCCAGAAGTTTTGACAGATATCTTTGAAACGAAAATCGAAATTATTGATGGACCTCATGGGCCGGTAGCGATTTATTAGTTATAATTTAAAACGATAGTTGAAGAAGTGTCAGGAGGGACGGCTCACACGATGAGCGGTCTCTTCTGTTTTTTTGATTTTTAATCACCGTCTAAATGTGCTATAATTTACCATCATTGGTCATGGAGGTAAGGGATGAACGAAGAACAATTGAGAGCATTATTGCAGGGAGTAAAGGATGGTCAGATATCCTGCGACAGTGCCCTGCTGGAGCTTAAAAATCTGCCTTATGAAGATTTGGGATTTGCCAAAGTGGATCATCACCGGGCTCTGCGCAATGGGTTTCCTGAGGTCGTCTTTTGTCAGGGGAAAGCGAAGGAGCATATTATTCAAATTTTAGCGAACCTTGGTCAGCGTGGCCATAATATCCTGGCCACCCGGGCCACGCCTGAAGTCTATGCAGCGGTGCAGGCTGCTATCCCTGAGGCTTCCTATTCTGAGCTGGCCCGTGTCATCACCGTTGTTAAAGAGGCGATTCCCAAGAGAGGGAGAATTCTGGTCTTAAGTGCCGGGACAGCGGATTTGCCGGTAGCGGAGGAGGCCGCCATAACGGCGGAGATCATGGGATGTCAGGTAGAGCGGTTATACGATGTCGGTGTAGCAGGCATTCACCGGCTTTTTGATAATAAAGAGAGGCTGGATGAGGCTCAGGTTCTGATTGTTGTCGCTGGCATGGAAGGGGCCCTGGCCAGTGTGGTGGGCGGGTTAACCGATAAGCCGGTGATTGCTGTCCCTACCAGTGTCGGCTATGGAGCCAGTTTTGGAGGGTTAGCCGCTTTGCTGGCTATGCTGAACAGCTGTTCAGCCGGAATAGGAGTAGTCAACATCGACAATGGCTTTGGAGCCGGAGTTTTAGCCAATTCCATTATCCGAGCTATCCATACTGGGGAAGTATGATGTACATTTAAAAATAAAGCTATACTTTTTGTGTTGAAAAAGAGGAATAAGCTATAGTATAATTCTCTTTGTATCCATTCTCTAGGTAATTATGGTGTAATAATACATAATACATAGAGACTTTGTGTTTACAAGGACATCTTGTTTTAAGTAATCTATAATCAAACGATCAGCGGAGAAGGCGGTGGATGTAGTGGCAACCAATCCCATTGAAATGCCGACAACGGTGGAGCGCAAGATGCCACCTGTATTAGAATTAATTCGCGGTAATATTGTCAAATACGGCAATCCTTTAGCTCTCAAGGGAAGCGAAGTTTCTTCCTGGGCTAAGGAACTTAAGTTACCCAAGACAGGGAATCTTCTTTTTTATACCGGTGGTGAGTATCAGCTTCTTCCCTATATAGACTCCCTGGTGAAAACCATGACCGTTATGGATCCCAACAGTGCCGGCTTTTCCATGCTGATGGGCGTGCGGAACATTGTGGAAAAAACGGGCATCGCCCCTGAGAAGATCTATGCTTCCGTACTGGCCTCGGACAAAGAGCGCTTTAATCAAGTCTCCTTAAAAGCGGCACGGATTCTGCAAAGTTTGGGCTATGATCTATGCTATTCAGGGGATGAGGAACTCTACAGCGGGGCTTTGTTGTATGAACTGGGCTATTGGGATGACTTTGCCGCCTATGCCCAAAAGGTCACTAAAGTTCTTAAAGGAACCCAGGCCAAGACCATGGTTTGCCTTTCCCCTCATGCCGCGGAAGTCATAAAGATTATGTATCCCAAGTTCGGAGTTCATCATGATCTGGAAGTGAAGACTTTTGTTGAGTTGGTATGGGAACAAAGGCACAAATTACCAAAAATAGACTCACAGCAATCCGTTGTGATTCATGATTCCTGCCGGCTGGCCCGTGACTTAGGGGTTACGGAGGAGATCCGGGAGATCCTGATTGCCATGGGGGTTGAATTCAAGGAACCCATGCGCAACCGCGCCTGGACAACCTGCTGCGGCGGTCCCAATAAATTCATGTTCCCGGAGCTGTCTCATACCATAGCGGAAAGACGGGTTGTGGAGCTGCAGGATACCGGAGCGGACCTCATCTTAACCTCTTGTCCGTACTGTCTATCTTCTTTGCAAGGTGCCATAGATAAAAAGGAGCAACATGGCATTGCCGACTTGATCGAATTCTTATATAAGGGGATAGTGGGATGAGAAAAGAATTTAAAGAGTACTCCAAAGAGATCGATCGTGCCAAGCATGATGAGAATATTCGCAAAGCCATCTCCCGGGCGGTAAAAGCCTATCGTGAAACCACGGACAGCACCATGGAGCGTTTTCCCCATACGCCGGCTCTCGCTGAAGAAGTGCGGGAAATCAAACGCCGTTCTGTCGCTCAGCGGCAGGAACTGCTTGCTCAGGCCATGGAGGCGGTTGAACGCAATAAAGGGAAAGCCTTTTATGCCAAGGATAAACAGGAAGCCTTAGTGATGGCTGCGGAGATCATTGGTAAAGGGAAGACTGTTGTTAAGGGCAAAAGCATGTTAGGGGAAGAACTCCATCTCCGGGAGTACTTGGAGGAAGAGGGCATTGAGGTTTGGGAAACGGATCTCGGGGAATTCATCCTCCAGCTGAAAAAAGATCGTCCCATGCATATCCTTTCCCCGGCGATTCATATTCCCCGGGAAAAGGTGGCGGAAATCTTTACCCAATTCTTTGGCAAAGAAGTGGAGCCCGATATTGCCAAAGAGGTAGCCATTGTCCGGGAGTTTATGCGTGAAAAATATTTTACCGCTGATGTGGGCATCAGTTCAGCCAATGTGGTGGCGGCCGACACCGGGGCTTTTGTAATCATTGAAAACGAAGGCAATGTGCGCTTGTCAACAGCGGTGCCTCCGGTTCACTTGATGATTGTAGGAACCGAAAAATTGGTGCCTACCTTCCAGGAAGCGATGAAAGTCGCTGAAGTGACCTGGCGGTATGCCCAGTATGGTGTGCCTTCTTATGTCAATATCGTCACCGGGCCAAGCAAAACCGGGGACATCGAAAAAGTGACCACTTATGGCGCCCACGGCCCCAAAGAGTTTTATGTTATCTTCGTCGATAACGGCCGGGAGAAAATGGCTGTGGATGATGACTTCAAACAAGCATCCCATTGCCTGCGCTGTGGAGGATGCATGTATGAATGTCCAGTCTTCCAGATCACGGCGGGAACCTTTGGCGAAACCTATCTGGGCGGTATCGGCACCATCTGGAATGTCTTTACTTCCGGAGGATTAGAGGCTACCGCACCGCAAATCCATACCTGTCTGCGCTGCGGGCGCTGTGTGGAGCGTTGCCCCATGCAGATCGAGGTGCCCAATATGATCGGAGAATTAAGAAATCGCCTGGCAAGCGGCGAAGTGATGGAGTAAAATCAGTCAAAGCTTCTCTGAGCGATGGGAAATCTGATAGCGAAATAACTCCCCTTGGATTATGGAACACCATAATTCAAGGGGAGTTTTGCATATCGGACTTCTACGCAGATTAGCTGCATCCCTCAGACCCGAAAAGCAGCCCAAGGATTTTGATTTACACAAGGGAGCGAATTTAAGCGAGTGGAAACAAAACTTCGCGAAAAGCACGTAGCGGAGAAAGGTTGGAAACAGGACGTTTCCAACCGGCTATGAGGCAGGAGCCGATTTAGCCGGATACCTTTAGGAGCGGAGAGCTTGAGCGTTAGTTTTGTCCGCGCAGCTTATGGAGCGAACGGTGTAAAGCAAAATCCTGGAGAATTAGTTTGCGGGCACTTGGGATTAAACAGCGAGCTGTCGACGCAGAATATACCTTAACCTAAGCAACAGGCAGCAAGCGTTGGCAGTAATTCCCGAAATCAGGCCAATCCAGAAGCCAAAGGCTCCGAAGCTGGTATAAGCCGCCAAAAAATAACCAACCGGCAGGGCAATGAACCAATAGGAGATGAGGGAGGTGATAAAAGGAAGGTTGACATCCTTATAACCGCGCAGAATCCCTTGAATGGGCGTGGCCAGGGCATCGGAAAACTGAAAGAAGATGGCGTAAATGAGAAATTGTTTGGCCAGGAGGATTACATCCCACTCCTTGGAGTAGAGCAAAGCCACTTGCTCTTTGAACAGAAAAAGCAGGAGAGCGGTGAGAAGGGCTATGGAGAAGGAAAAAGCCAACCCGATCAAGGAATACTGGCGGGCATCATGATAGCGGCGGGCCCCTACTTCAAACCCGACCAGGATCGTTAAAGCCATAGAAAAGCTTAAAGGAATCATGTAGATCATGGAGGCAAAATTCATGGCCCCTTGATGGGCGGCTATAGTTACGGTATTAAAGCGGCTCATGAGCAGGGTTACCGCGCAAAACATGCCGGTCTCGAAGAAGATAGAAAAACCGATGGGGATGCCGATTTTCAATTGCTTCAGCCAGGTCTTCCAGGAGAGTGGGGGGAGGCGTTTGAAGATCGCAAATTCTTTAAAATAGGGATGAAAGTGAATAATGAGCAGAGCAATGAGCATCAAGCAATAATAAGCTATAGAAGTAGCGATGCCGGCTCCGATGCCGCCAAAGGCCGGAAACCCAAATTTGCCGAAGATAAGGACATAATTGAGGAAGATATTCACGGGCAGGGAGAGGAGAGTAATCAGCATGGTAATGCGTGTATACCCCAGGGCATCAATAAAGCCCCTCAACACTTGGTAGATAAAATAGGGAGGAATGCCAAAAGCGATAGCAGTAAGAAACCCCCGGGCAATGAGACGCACCTGGGGCTCCAGGTTCATAAGGGAGAGCAGTCCATCCAGGCTCATGCTTCCCGCCAGAATTAAAAGGAAAGAGATGGCCAGGGCCAGATAAATTCCTTGCAGAACATTGTAAGGAACCTCGTTCTTTCTTCTGGCTCCTAATAAATGTCCGACGATAGGTGTGATCGCAATTAATATCCCGCCTAATCCGGTGCTGACAGGGGCCCATAGACTGGCACCGATGGCGACTCCGGCCAGATCGACGGAGCTGGCTTGTCCCGACATTACCGTGTCAAAAAAAGACATGGAGAACAAAGCGACCTGGGAAATCAGAATGGGCAGAAGAATATGAATGAATTGGTGAACTTTTAGCTTTAGTGTTGTGATTTGCTCCATAAAAACAGGATCCCTTCCTAAAAATTACGCCAGAATTACGCCTGCATGATGAACATCTTATCAAATGCGGGGTAAAAATCAAGCAGTAAAGGATCCTAAATTAAAATTTAGCATGTTCGCTAAGGAAGGGAAAGAAGCTCTCTGTTCTGAATGTATTGAATAACCTGCGTTTTTTCACCTGCTTCCATGTGAATCAGGGGTTGGACATGTCCATTATTTACCCCGGGCCATTTGAGATAGATGATCTGATGATAGGTTTCCTTAAGTATGGGATCTCTATAATCTAAATTGATGACGATATAATGAGCATCCAGGTCGGAAGCGGCAGGATCCAGCTGGCTGGGATTGAGATATAAGAGAAGGCTTGTGGCGGTATCTCTGGGAATATCGTTCACTACACTATAGGTATCGATTAAAATGGGCTGTTCCTGTAAATTCTCATGAAAGACCAGGGCCTTGCTGGTGAGTTCTGTGGCCGGGTGGGTGCCTGTGTTAACAAATTTAAATTCAAAACTGACTTGATGGGTTAATTGAATGCTTGGGGATTCTTTAAAGGTAAAGTAAGGCCGGGCTGCTTCTCTTTGGGTCTGCCAGGTATTGATGGTTATAAAAACGCTGATCAGGGATATGATGGCGAAAACTGCCGTCGATCCGGAAACCAAAAAAGTTGACCAGGTAGGCTTTTTTATCTTCTTCAGCATACTTCCCCCAAAATTATTTTTTTGCAATTATATTTATGAGTTATGGGGAGGAAACATTCATTTCTGGATATTTTTCCTGCTTTGACGGTTTTCGGCAGCAGGTTGGACTTGATAGAACCTGAGCCTTGTACTATGATGATATGAAAGGAAATTCTAAGCAATTGATTTGGTGTGATGGAGGTTATTTTAGTGCGTGTGGTAATCGTCGGAGCCGGTAAAGTCGGTTATAGTCTGGCTCAGTATTTAACCCAAGAAGATCATGAGGTTATTGTCGTTGAAGAAAATGAAGAACGCAGGGCCATTGTGCAAAATACTTTGGATGTCATGACGATCCCCGGAAACGGCGCCAGTCCGAGAGTGCTGCTGGATCCTGAAGTCCGCAAAGCTGATCTGATGATTGCGGTGACCGATATGGATGAGGTTAATATGATTGCCTGCATGGCGGCTAAGCAAGTGGGAATTAAACGGACCATTGCCCGGGTCAGAAATCAGGAGTATGCTGAAAAGGATAAGATTAAATTTAATGAAGCTTTGGGGATCGACCTGACTATCAATCCGGAGATGGTCACCGCCCTGGAAATAAAACGTATTCTTCTCACCCCTTCCGCTTTGGATGTGGAAGACTTTGCCGGAGACCGGGTAAGGATGATCGAAGTAAAAATGCCTTCTGACTCGAAGCTGATTAACACATCTTTAACCCAATTGACCTTACCCTCCCATACCCTGGTGGCGGGTATTTTAAGAAATGGCCGTATGTTGATTCCTCATGGCTCGGATATGCTTTTACCCAATGATTGTGCTTTCTTTGTCGGGGAAGTATCCGCAATCAAGAAGCTTGAAGATCATTTTACGGTCAGAAAGTCGAAAGTAGAACGTGTCCTGATTATTGGGGCCGGCAGAATCGGCCGCCATTTGGCCATGATCCTGGAAAAGTCCGACATATCCGTGAAGATCATCGATAAGGATCTGGAACGCTGCCAGGAACTGGCGGAAACCCTGGATGAGGGCTTGGTTTTATGCGGGGAAGGAACGGATATTGATTTATTAACGGAAGAAGGGGTAGGAGAAGCGGACGCGGTCATGTGCCTGACTGATGATGATAAGCTCAATCTTCTGATCGCTTTACTGGCGAAGCATCTGGGGGCGCCGCGGACTTTTGTCCGGGTTGGCCGTCCCGATTATATTGCTCTCATGGAAAAAGTAGGGGTCGATGTTGTCCTGTCACCCCGTATTCTTACGGCCGGGGTTATCCTGCGTTATGTACGCCGTTCGGATGTGGTATCCGTATCTCTTCTCGAGGGTGCCAAAGCGGAAGCTATGGAAATCATCATCCCTGCCTCAAGCCCGGTGACCCATAAAAAACTGAGAGATGCCAAACTTCCCAGGAATTCATTGATCGGCAGTATCGTTCGCGATGAAGAAATTATCATCCCCAACGGAGATACTGTGCTCAAGCCCGGAGACAGAGTCATTGTCTTTGCTTTGCCGGATACGGTTCCCACTGTTGTCCGGTTATTTGAGAATAAATTGGAGAGTAAATAAGATGAACCTTCCAGTCATTCTGGGGGTGCTGGGCAGGCTCCTGGTTTTATATGCAGGAGCCATGTGTATCCCTATGATTTTGGCCATCGCCTTAGGGGAGTGGAGTATCACTTCCTTCCTGCTGTCGGTATTGATTACCGGGATTCCAGGCTTTTTGCTTATGAAGCGGTTTAAGACTCCTGAAATGAAGATGGGTGTCCGTGAAGCCTTTGCCGTGGTGGCCGGGGCTTGGCTGCTCGCCTCCTGCACGGGAGCCTTGCCTTATTGGTTCGCCCAGGTGGTGCCCACGTATATGGACGCTTTGTTTGAGACGGTATCAGGCCTTACCACAACCGGGGCCAGCGTCATTAATGATGTGGAGATTTTACCCCAATCTCTCCTTTTATGGCGGAGCTTAACCCATTGGCTGGGGGGAATGGGCATCATCGTTCTGTTTATCGTCTTGCTCCCGAAAGCCGGCATGGGCTCGGTCCTTCTCTTTAATGCCGAGGTTCCTGGACCGACCAATGACCGCATGATGCCACGGATTCGCGATATAGCTATTTCTTTATGGAAGATCTATCTTGTTTTTACAGCGCTTTGTGCCTTGCTCCTCTGGAGTGCCGGCATGACCTTCCTGGATGCCGTCAACCACGCCTTTTCCACCATAGCTACCGGCGGCTTCTCCACTAAAAATAACAATATTATGTATTACGATAGTTTGGCTATTGAAATGATTATTACTTTCTTTATGATCCTTTCCGGTGTCAATTTTGCCATTTATCTCAGCCTTTGGCGGAAAAGAACCATGAAAGTTTTTCGTAATACGGAATTGCTGGTTTATCTGGCGCTGATTGCGGCTGCAGCTTTGGTGATCGCCGGAAGCCTGTGGTTTCGTAGTGGAAATTCGCCGGAGGATGCTTTTCGCCATGCCTTATTTCAAGCAGCTTCTCTTCTTTCCACCACAGGGTATGCTTCGGCAGACTTTGCGCAGTGGCCTTCTATGACCAAGATCATCTTATTCCTCTTTATGTTCATTGGTGGCAGTGTGGGTTCGGTATCAGGGGGTCTGAAGATCTCCCGGTTTATCCTGCTGGCCAAAGCCGCTTGGGCGGAACTGAAGAGGGGGATTCACCCCCGGGTTGTCTCCAGTATAAAACTTGACGGGAAAGTCATCGATGGAGAAAGCCTGAACAGAGTGGGGATTTTTTTCTTTCTCTATGTCATGACATTCACTATAGCAAGCATCGCCATGGCCGGCACAGGATTAGAGTCTTTTGATGCCATGAGTGCGGCAGCCGCCGCTTTGGGAAATGTTGGTCCGGGGTTCGGGGCTGTGGGACCGACGACGACCTATGCCGGGATCAGCCTTGGGGGCAAGGCGGTGCTCACACTATGTATGCTGTTAGGGCGCTTGGAGTTTTTTACTCTGCTCATGATCTTTCGTCCTGAATTTTGGCGAAGGCGAAAAATTTGGTAGAGGTTTTGACCTGTTGAATCTTAAGTGAGGGAGCAGAACAGAAATGAATTATTCGCTTGTGCAAGGGATCGTTGGCAGGCTTCTCATGGGATATGCTTTAACCATGTTCGTTCCCTTGGTCCTAGCGGCTTTTAAGAATGAAAACAGCATGTGGGCATTTTTGCTGACCCTGTTGATTACTGCTTGTCTTGGTGCTGCCATGGTTTATTTTCGAAAACCTACCCAGGAAAAAATGAGTATTCGGGAGAGCTTTGTCATTGTTGGCGGGGCCTGGATGCTGACCTCCTTGCTGGGGGCTTTGCCTTTTTGGCTGGCGGATAGTGTTCCGACTTTTATCGATGCTTTGTTTGAATCCGTCTCCGGATTAACGACCACGGGCTCCAGTGTGATCAATGATGTTGAAGCCTTGCCTTTATCCATCCTCCTTTGGCGAAGCATCACCCACTGGCTGGGCGGAATCGGGATTATTGTTCTCTTCATCATTTTGCTGCCCAGTACGGGCTTTGGTGCGGTGCATTTATTCAATGCCGAAGTGCCGGGGCCTTTAAGCAAGCGCACCATGCCCCGGATTCGCGATACGGCGATTACTATCTGGAAAATCTATGCCTTTTTGACCATGGTCCTCATCACTCTGCTGATGCTGGCGGGAATGAGCCCCTTTGACGCCGTCAACCATGGCTTCTCCACTATTTCCGCCGGAGGATTTTCCACCAAAAACACAAGTATGATGCATTATGGTAATCTGTGGATTGAGCTTGTGGTGATCTTATTTATTACGATTGCCGGGGGGAATTTCCGTATCTATCTGGAGATTTGGACGAAGAAGAGTTTAAAGCCTTTGCGGAATACGGAGTTTATTACCTATCTGGCCATTATCATAGGCAGTACCCTGCTGATTGTGGGAGGACTATGGCTGGCTCACGATAAACCGCCTGATTATGCCATGCGGCATGCTTTATTCCAAGTGGTCTCACTGGTTACGGGGACGGGCTTCTCTTCCACGGACTATAATCAATGGCCGGCTGTCACCAAGTTAATTCTGCTGGCTCTGATGTTCATTGGCGGATGTGCCGGCTCCACCACAGGCGGGATGAAAGTATCGCGAATCATGCTGCTTACGAAGCATGTTTGGGCCGTATTAACCCGCGGCCTGCATCCCCGGGCTGTATCCAGCATCAAGCTGGATGGAAGGCCTGTGGATGCTGTCGTAGTCAATATGGTCAGTGTGTTTTTCTTCCTTTATGTAGGGATTTTCGCTTTGGCTACGATTATTATCGCGGGAACAGGGCTGGAGCCTTTTGATGCCATGAGTGCGGTAGCCGCTTCATTGGGCAATGTGGGGCCCGGCTTTGGCATAGTAGGTCCAACCACAACGTATGCAGGTATCACACTCTTCGGTAAATTTATCTTGTCCCTTTGTATGCTGCTTGGCCGCTTGGAGCTGTTTACCCTGCTCATTTTATTGCGTCCCGAGTTTTGGAGAACCAAAGGCGGCTGGTAAGCTGAGCATGATGGTGTGGTTTAAGTGTTACAGGTACTAAAGAAGGGACGCTGAAGTTTGTGTTTGTCATAGTTAAAATTGGTGCTACTTTAGCCATGGTTGTTTGGCTTCTGCGCAAAAAAATTCAAATCGGCCATGCCATGCTGGCCGGGTCCATCGTCTTATTCCTGATATCCTCGCCAACCCTGGGCAAAGCGGACGCCGCCGTCCAGACAACTCTGCGGGAGGTTGGCACCTGGGAAGTCGTCTTTGCCATGTATTTTGTCATGTGCCTGGAGCAGCTTTTGCGGACCACCGGCATCATCGAAGGCTTCATGGCTGCCATGAAACCCTTGCTGCGCAGTGATCGCGTCCTGCTGGCCTTTATGCCCACCTTCCTGGGTCTGCTTCCTTCTTTGGGAGGAGCGATCTTCTCAGCCCCTATGGTAGAGCAGGCAAGCAAGAAATTTTCGCTGTCTCCTGAGAAAAAAGGGGCAATAAACTATTGGTTTCGCCATGTTTGGGAGTATGGCAACCCGATTATTCCGGGAGTTCTCCTGGCAAGCCAAATCACAGGCATACCTTTAGGAACCTTTGTGGCCAATATGATCGGCTATACTCTGCTTGCCTTGCTCCTTGGGGTGGTATTTATTCTGACAGGCAAAGGGTTTGAGAGTGGGCCTGCAGTCCAAAATGATTTAGTCAAGGATTCAGATGCCGGCAAAAATCAGGCTGATTCGTTAAAGACCAGAAGTCCGTTTCATTATTTTCTGCTGGGAGTAGGTCCCATTCTGGTAAATATTATTTTAGTGGTGGCCTTTGATTTAAGTGCCGCGCTTTCTATGGGCATAGTCGTCTTAGGTATGGTGATCATTCTCCGCTTTACCAGGCAGCAGCTGGCCACCATGCTTCGGGAAGCCTTTGAAAAGAAGATTCTTTGGGGCATTTTGGGTATTTTGTTTTTCCAGCATGTCCTAACGGTATCTGGAATTGTCCAGGAGCTTATTGCCTTTTTTCAGGGAACAAATATTCCGGTTGTCGTCATGCTGGGCCTGGGCTCTTTGATCGTGGCCTTGCTCACCGGTTCCCCTCAGGGAGCGGTGGCCGTTATTTTCCCCATCCTTTCGGCCTTTTACCCGGGAAATCTGGAGACGGCTACAGTCGCTTATATCATGGCGATTGCTGGAGCCATGCTGTCGCCGGCCCATCTTTGTCTGATTGTTACGGCGGAGTATTTCAAAGCCGATCTCTTTAAGATTTTAAAGCCGGTGCTTTTGCTGGAAGTGATTATCTTGACCTTTATGGCGGCCGTTCATTTGATTTAGGCAGCAGTTTCATAATGAAGTAAAAACGGCAGATGCCGTCCTCTGAAGGACCGGCCTCTGCCGTTTCTCTTATTTTGGTTGTCCAGAGCTTATAAATCAGGGAAGCCGGAGCTCGTCACCGTTCTTCTTAATCCGCCCGCTCTTAAGCAGCGCTCCCACAGCCCGTTTAAAGGCGGCTTTGCTCATGTGAAAAACCCTTTCGATCTCCTCGGGGCTGGCTTTTTCATGGAGAGGAAGTACACCTCCGTGGGCATTCATGGCGTTGACGAGAAGCTCAGCATCCACACTCATCTGCTGGTGGGAGAGATTGCGGGAAGAAAGGTCCAGTTTTCCGTCGTCCCGGACTCGAATCACCCGAGCCTGAACCCGGTCCCCCCATTTGAGATCTGAATAGTTCTCTGTACGGGGAATCAGGCCCAGGTATTGATTATCCACTGCTACAAAAACGCCGATATCGGGATGAATTTGGTAGACTGTCCCCGTGACGGAGTCATTTTTTTGATAAGGAGAAGCGGAGCTGAGAAAGTCAGTGATATCCGTTGTGGAAGATAAGCGCCCGCTTTTATCTAAATAAAGGTAAACAAGATAACTTTTAGCCACTTCTATGGGGTATTTCTGCTCCCGGAAGGGCAGGAAGAGACCGCGTTCCAGGCCAAAGTCCAGGAAAGCGCCAAATTTTGTCTTGGCGGTAACCTTCAGATAGGCAAGTTCTCCCGCTTGGGCTAAGGGCTTTTGGCGTGTAGCGATCAAGCGGTCTTCCGAATCATGGTAAATGAATACCTCTAAATTATCCCCTTCTTTGATGTCGTCAGGGCATTCATTTCCCGGCAGCAGAACATTATCTTTGCGGTTACCTGTCCCGGCATCGAGATAGACCCCAAAAGAGGCAAGGTTAGCTACATTGAGCTGATTGATTTTACCGACCTGGATAATGGGAAGCGCCTCCTTAACATGTTTTAATAGGCAATGAATCAGGGCTATACCGCTCAAGCGGCCCCGGCAGATTGAACGAGACTTCTTTCAGTGATTAAAAGGCAAAGTTCCCTTGAATAAAGATGGGAATCTCCTGACCCTCGGCGGTAACTCCGGTGATGTTCAGATCGGCTGTACCGATCATAAAATCTTCATGAAGCAAGGAATCATTAACACCGGCTTCCTCTAATTCTTTTTCGCTTAGCTTATCGCCGTTTTTCAGAGTGACGGCATAAGCTTTGCCCAGAGCTAAGTGACAGGCGGCATTTTCATCAAATAGGGTATTGTAGAAGAGGATCTTGGCATTGGAAATAGGGGAGTCGTAAGGCACCAGAGCAACTTCACCAAGATAATGAGAACCTTCATCGGTGGTGATGAGGCCTTTTAAGCTTTCTAACCCCTCTTTGGCACTGTAATCAATGACCCGGCCATCTTTAAAGGTCAGGGTAAAATTCCTGATGAGGTTGCCGTTGTGATTTAAGGGCATAGAGCTGACGGCCTTGCCGTTGACCCCGGTCTTCTTGGGAAGGGTAAACACTTCCTCCGTCGGCATGTTGGCAATAAATTCAAGGCCTTCGGCTGTGTGCTCTGCTCCGGCAAGCCAAAGATGGTCTTCCGGCAGCTCAACCCATAAATCCGTACCTAAAGAATTTTGGAAATGCAGGGTGCGGAAACGATGGGTATTCATAAAATCCATACTGTGTTTAAGGTTTGCTTTGTGCTCCTCCCAGGCTTGGACCGGGTCGTCCTGGTCGGCCCGAACGGATGCCAAGATGGCTTCCCAAAGCTTTTCCACGGCCGCTTCCGGGCCGGCATCGGGGAAGACTTTTTGAGCCCAGGCCTGGGTGGGTACGGAAACCACGCACCAGGAATTTTGATTGCTCATAAGGCGCTCCCGGTGCTCCTTTAAAGCGATGGATTGAGTTCTTTGCGCTCTCACCATACGTTCGGGATCAACCTCTTTCATCAGCTCCGGATCGGAGGCCGCGATACTCAGGAAAGCTGCCCCTTGCCGGGCATAGTCGACGAAGAAGGTTTTCTGCCATGCGGGGAACTCATCGAAGATTTCCTCCGGCCCATGGAGATAGCGAATTTTGGCGGTGAGCTCATCTCCCCAAAAAATAACGACATCTTTCGCTCCTTCCTGAAAAGCGATCTCAGAAATCTTGCGGGTGAATTCGGCGCATTCAATAGGCGACTTAATCACCAGAATTTGCTTAGGCTGGAGGTTGATACCGGTTTTAACGACAAGGCGGGCGTATTTATCGAGAAATTGTTTATTCATGCTGGTTGGCTCCTTTCCAATTTCCTGGACATAAATTACCTCTAATGAAAGATTATAGCATATCCTCCTTAAGGAAGTGAACTCAAAGCCGGCGAAGGTGCAAGAAAATTATTCTTTAAAAAGGTCAAAAGACTATTGACACATGGTCATTATGAACCTATAATATAGTTAATGAGATTACTAAATGAGTTAAGTTAAATGATTAAATGAGTTAGCTTTGATGATGTGATTGCTTTGGAAGAGTAAATATAGAAAAGGAGGTGATCAATTTATGAATCATCTCAAGGAAATTATGGAAATAGCCAATCATTTTGAACCGAAAAAGAAAGCTTTGCCTTATCTGGAACTGGATTCGATGATGCTTTCTCAGGTGGTGGAAGTGGCTCACCGGGTTGCCCAGAATGATATCAATAACACCCAAATCCAGAATTGGGTAAAGAGGAAGTACCTGCCTAATCCTCAGAAGAAGAAATATACCCGGGAGCAGGTTGCCAATATTCTTCTGATCAACGATTTAAGAAATATTCTATCCCTTGAAGAGGCATCCCAATTATTGAGCTTTGTCAACTTGAATCTTGAAGATAACAGCGATGATCGAATTAATCCCGCTAAGCTCTACAGGTATTACAGCGAGATCTTTGATCTCTCGCAAAAGGATTGGGTCACTTCTCTTGAGCAATTGCCTAAGGAAGTCAATCAGATTCTTGCTGGTGAAGATCTTAGTGAAGATGACAAAGATAAAGTAGCAGCGACTCTGGTTATTTTAGATCTTTTGGCCAGGGCAAACCTCTATAAGCAGATAGCTCAGCAATGGTTGAAGAATATTTCCCAGGCTGGCACTCCAGGAGAAGAGTCCTGATAAACAATCATAGATACATGGATAAGATGAGAGGAGGGAAGAATTTATGGTAACAGGTGGAGTTGTGGCGCTGGTTATTTTAGGCTTATCTTTTTTGTTTTTGGAGATTTTTATTCCTGGTGGAATTCTGGGCATAGCAGGACTGATTCTTTTATCGGCAGGAATTTTCCTGACGGCAGAATCGGCTTTGCATGGGGTGGCATATGTCAGTACGATGCTGCTCATCCTGGGAATCCTTGTGGCTTTGAGCTTTCGCTTTCCCCGCACCCGGCGGTTCTGGAAGCGGTTTTCCTTAAATGCCAAGCAATCCAATCAAGAAGGTTATGTTGCTCCCACCGTGGATCTGGAGAGTTATATCGGTTGCGAAGGCGTGGCTATCAGCCCTTTGCGTCCAGCCGGAACAGCAGATTTTGACGGCAAGAGACTGGATGTTGTTACGGAAGGAGGTTTCATTGAAACTCACAGCCGTGTCAAGGTTATTGATGTAGAAGGGACACGGGTTGTGGTTCGGCAAGTGTCTTAGTAGATTATAATAAATGGAGGTGGAGCCCTTTTTGGGCGAATGAATATGCCAATTGAAGTTTTAATGCCAATCATTCTTTTAGCGTTAGCTTTTATTCTCATCAGTGTCATCTTTACCTTTATTCCGGTAGGTCTCTGGATTTCAGCTTTAGCTGCAGGTGTTAATGTAGGAATCTTTACTTTAGTCGGGATGCGGTTAAGACGTGTTACTCCTTCCCGGATCGTCAATCCTTTAATTAAAGCCCATAAAGCGGGTTTAAGTGTGACCACGGCTCAACTGGAAGCCCATTATTTGGCCGGCGGTAATGTAGACAGAGTCGTCAATGCTTTGATTGCAGCAGAACGTGCAGCTATTCCTCTCCAATTTGTAAGGGCAGCCGCTATTGATCTGGCGGGTCGTGATGTATTGGAAGCAGTCCAAATGTCCGTTAACCCTAAAGTCATTGAAACACCCATTGTCTCCGCTGTGGCTAAGAATGGTATTGAGCTTCGTGTTAAAGCCCGGGTAACCGTGCGGGCCAACATCGACCGTCTCGTCGGTGGAGCGGGGGAAGAAACCATTATCGCCCGTGTCGGAGAGGGAATTGTCACCAGTATCGGTTCTTCCCAGTCCCATGAGCAAGTCCTGGAAAACCCGGACATGGTATCCCGTACGGTTTTGGCCAAAGGCTTGGATTCAGGAACGGCCTTCGAGATTCTTTCCATTGATATTGCCGATGTGGATGTGGGTAAGAATATCGGTGCCCAACTGCAAACAGACCAAGCGGAGGCAGATAAGCGCATTGCTCAGGCCAAGGCTGAAGAGCGCCGTGCTATGGCGGTAGCAAGAGAGCAGGAAATGATTGCCTATGTTCAAGAAATGCGTGCCAAAGTTGTTGAAGCCGAATCTGAAGTGCCCAGAGCTTTAGCGGAAGCATTAAAAGAAGGTAAACTGGGAGTTATGGATTATTACAATATGCAAAATATTATGGCTGATACGAGTATGCGGGATAACATTGCCCGTTCCAGCAGCTCCAACACTGACTCCAACCCGAAAAAGTAGGGTGGTGACATGACATGGATCTATTCTCATGGTTACCGATTATAATTTTCATCTATGCAATATCCACGATCTTCGGTTCGAACAAGAAAAAACCACAAAACCGACGCCCACCCACTACCCGGACTCAAGGACCGCAAGACAACCGTGCTCCCTACTCGCGGCAGGAGACAAAGCCGGCACGGACCGGCTGGCGGGAGATGTTTGAAGAGCTGGAGCGGGAATTGTTTCCTAAAGAAGAGCCGATCAGCCGGCCTTCCCAGCCTTCCCAGCCTTCACCCGCCCCAAGATATCCAAGCACCTCTCAGAGCTATGGCAGAGAAGGCAGCGAAAGGGTCGATAGTTTTTCTACCGAAGGGTCTTGGGGAACGGAAGGGACCGCCGGTGTTGAAGGCAGCGCCGGCAGGGAAGGGATGTTAAGCACTTTTAGCGGAGAAATAGGCCAGGGATCTTCTGGAAAACCTGAGCGTAAACCGGGGAATGCTTCTTCTCAACCCATAGAGCAGGCAAGGCCGGTTTTCCCGGCCGTGTCGGAAAACCCCCTTGTCCAGGGGATTGTCTGGGCAGAGGTGCTGGGTAAACCGCGGGCTCACAATAAATATGCTTATAACCGCAGAATTTAACCCGGTGCAAGCTAGCAATGAACTGAACAAAGAATAAGATTACAGATTAATCGCCTGAGTGTAAAAACTTGGGCGATTTTTTCATACTAGGGAAGCTTGATTAATTTCTCATTAAGCGTACAATAATTATAGCTTATCCTCAGTGAGGATAAGGGCGGCTGGCCTTCGGATAGGATTAAAGCCTCATCTGAAGTAAAGCCTGCTTAATAGATGGAGAGGTGTTGAATTATGTTAAATAAAGAGTCGGTCATTGTCTTAGGGTCCATGCAAATTTTCAACGTCACGAAAGGACCTATTTTTAGCTGATACGCTCACCTAAAACGGGACTTCCGTGACCATTTTAGCAGTCAAGGAGGATTCCCATTTGAATTGTCAATATGAACTTAAAGAACTGGGTTGGAATGATGCTTGGCAGGAGCTTTTTCAACCTTATTTAAAGTCTGGTTTCTATCCGGGCCGTATCGCGGCGGAATATCGCGATCGATTTAAAGTATGGACGGAATTGGGCGAGGTCTGGGCCGTCGTTTCGGGAAAAATGCGTTATGCTGCTTTGGAGCGCAGTGATTTGCCTGCTGTAGGAGATTGGGTCGCTCTGGAGGGCAGGGCGGAGAGTATGATGGATCATGAGGATCAGGATGTCATCATTCAGAGCATACTGCCCAGAAAAAGCAAATTTTCCCGCAAAGCTGCCGGAAAAACCTCGGCTGAGCAAATTGTTGCCACCAACATTGACACAGTGTTTCTTGTCAATGCTTTGAATTTCGATTTCAATGTGCGCAGAATTGAACGTTACCTGACCCTTGCTTGGGAGAGTGGGGCTCATCCAGTGCTCATTTTGAGTAAGACGGATCTTTGTGATGATGTTGAGGAGAAAGTCGGGCAAGTTCAAGATGCCGCCCCCGGTGTGGATATTCTGCCCATAAGCTGTGCTACAGGAGATGGAGTAAGTGCCATAGCTCCCTATACCCGGCAGGGGCAGACCATTGCTTTGCTGGGTTCATCAGGAGCCGGCAAGTCCACCTTGGTCAACTATCTCTTGGGCCAGAATGTCCAGCTGACTTATGAGGTTCGGGAGAAAGACAGCCGGGGCCGTCACACCACCACTTCCCGTGAGCTTTTTCTCCTGCCCCAGGGTGGGGTGTTGATTGATACCCCAGGCATGCGGGAGATTCAGCTTTTTGGCAGCGGCGAGGGCTTAAGTGAAGCTTTTGAAGATATCGCGGCCTATGCCGGGAACTGCCGTTTCTCCGATTGTCAGCATGAAAGTGAGCCTGGCTGCGCTGTGCAAAAGGCTATTGCTGAAGGAATGCTCAGCGAGGAACGCTATGAAAGCTATAAAAAGCTGCAGCGGGAAGCCCGTTATATTTCCCGCAAGACCAATCTTCAAGAACAGCTTGAAGAAAAGAAGAAGTGGAAAAAGATCACTCAGCAGATCAAAGAGCACTATCAGACGAAGCGCTAGGGATTAACCCCAATTGAATAGCGTTTTATGGAATAGGTTCAATGGCACGGTTTCAATGAAGTATATCGTAAAAGGCTGTAGGAAAGGGTCATCTGACCCTTTCCTCACCTCGCTATGTGAATAGTATAACTTGACTTGGAGTGATATAGCTAAATGATATCAATGAGTGAGGGGGATTTCCTGTGGGAAAAATTCTTCTTGTTATTCTCGCCATAATTCTCATGATTTTCATAGTCTGTGCCGTTGTAACCACAATTGCTAAACTTCGATTTGCCCAAAGGGTCGCTGAGGAAGTTGACCAATTTTATAAGGGAATAGAAAATACCCAAGGGACCGTGCAGCTTTCTGAGCTTGAGAAACTTCCCCCTGCTGTTCAAAAATGGCTTCGGCATTCTCAGGTTGTGGGAAAAGAGCGGGTGATAGCCGCAAGGACAAAACAGGATATAAGTTTAAGATTAAAGGCCGATCAGCCTTGGATGAAGGGGGAGGTCGAACAGTATTTTCGCATGGCCGAACCTGGGTTTATATGGTATGCCGATATTCAAATGGCGCCTTTGTTCCATATATCAGGCCGGGATAAGTATGTTGACGGACATGGTCGGATGCTGATCAAAGCACTGTCCCTGTTCACTGTAGCCGACGGCCAGGGGAAGGAAATCGATCAAGGGTCTCTCCTGCGCTATCTCGCTGAGATGATGTGGTCTCCCGCAGCGGCTTTAAATGATTATATTCAGTGGCGGGAGCTAAGCGATACATCGGCTGAAGCAACCATGAGTTATGAAGGGGTAACTGCTTCAGGAATCTTCACCTTTAATGAGCAGGGTGAAACACTTGGCTTCGAAGCTGAACGCTATGGAGAATTTGATGGTGAATACCGTCTGGAGACATGGGTTTGTGCCATCCAAGAGCATCAGGAGTTTAATGGAGTGATTGTTCCTTTCCAAGGAGATCTCATCTGGAAACTGGATTCGGGTGATTTCCACTGGTATCATTTTCAGGTCAAAGAGCTGGAATACAATAAGCCTTTTCCATATCAGTGATCAGAAGTGTGGGGAAGATATTGCGGTAAAACAGATTAGGGCCTGGCTCCTGGTCTGTTTTTATTAATAAAGTCAGGATATAATGAGCTTTAGAGGGAAGCGAAGGAGGAATGAGGTGGACAAGCGCGACATGACAGGGAAAAGCCCTGAGGTTATACCCCATACTCCCGTGATGGAGGATTTGCGGGCAGCCAGGGAAATTTTCTGGATTAATCCTCATTATCAGGCAACGAAGGAAGTCAAGGAGGCCCAATTCGGAATCAGTCTCTCCGATATCCTCGCTGCAGAAGAACGATTGCGGCGCTTTGCACCTTACCTGGCTAAAGCTTTCCCGGAGACACAGCCGGCTCAAGGTCTCATTGAGTCCCCCATTGTCTCTATAAAAAGGATGCAGAGCTATTTAGAATCCCGTTATGGCGTGCAGATACCTGGGGATATCTGGCTGAAATGCGATCATCAGCTGCCGATTTCCGGCTCCATCAAAGCACGGGGTGGGATTTATGAAGTTCTCAAACATGCCGAAGAAATTCTTATCAAACAGGGCCGATTGACCAGGGAAGACGATTATGCCATATTAAAGGATTCTTCGTTCAGAGACGTTTTGTCCCATTATAGAATTGCGGTGGGCTCCACAGGAAATCTCGGCTTGAGCATCGGCGTGATGGGAGCTGAATTGGGCTTTAAAGTCACAATCCATATGTCTGCCGATGCCAAAGGGTGGAAAAAGGCTCTTTTGCGCGCCAAGGGGGTGGAGGTGATTGAATACACCTCCGACTATAGTAAGGCTGTGGAAGAAGGCCGCCGGCAGGCTGAAGATGATCCCCGCTGTCATTTTATTGACGATGAAAATTCCCGGGATCTATTTTTAGGCTATGCTGTAGCAGGACTGAGACTTAAGGAGCAATTAGAAAAATTGAACCGTAAGGTTGATGCCGACCACCCTCTTTTTGTCTACCTGCCCTGTGGGGTGGGAGGAGGACCGGGGGGAGTGACCTTTGGCTTAAAGCAGGTGTTCCAGGAGCATGTTCATTGTTTCTTTGCCGAGCCGACCCATTCTCCCTGTATGGTGTTGGGATTAGCGACAGGACTCCACGATGGCATCGCTGTTCAGGATATTGGGCTGGATAACAAGACCGAAGCCGATGGGTTGGCCGTAGGCAGAGCTTCCCGCTTCGTAGGCAAGATCATGGAAGGCTTGCTGAGTGGGGCCTTCACCGTGGAGGATGCAGAACTTTTCCGCTTGCTGCAGGCTCTTGATCAAGCAGAGGGGATACAATGCGAGCCCTCGGCTTTGGCAGGAATGGCCGGCCCGGCCCGGCTCCTGTTGTGCCAGGAAGGCCCTCAATATATCAGGGAGCACCGGCTTGAAGAGGGATTAAAAAAGGGAACCCATCTGATTTGGGCGACCGGCGGCAGTCTCGTCCCTGAGGAAGTTATGAAAGACTATCTGTCACGAGGAAAATAGAGGGTTATTTCAGGTAATACTAACAGAATAGAGGAAGGTGGTCCCCATGTCTTGCCCGGTAAAAACTCAAATTGTGCTGTCTGATTCTTTTGACCCTTGGCACAATCTGGCCTTGGAAGAATTCCTTTTACATAAGGTGGAGAAAGATCAGATCCTCCTTTATCTATGGCAAAATCAAAACACTGTAGTTATCGGAAGAAATCAAAATCCCTGGCAGGAATGCCGCTGTACTCTCCTTGAACAAGATGGAGGAAAACTTGCCCGTCGCCTTTCCGGGGGAGGAGCAGTTTTTCATGATTTAGGCAATCTCAATTTTACTTTTATCATGGATCGGGAGCTTTATGATTTGCATAAACAGCTCCAGGTTATCTTAGATGGAGTAAACAGTTTAGGGATTCAAGCCGAGTTTACCGGCCGCAACGATCTGACTGTGGAGGGAAAAAAGTTTTCGGGGAATGCCTTCTATTTTGAAAAAGATAAAGCATACCACCACGGTACAGTTCTTGTTCATGTGGACGGGGAAAAAGTGGGGAAGTACCTTCAGGTATCCAAGGAAAAAATGGCGGCCAAGGGAGTACAGTCGGTTCAATCCCGGATCACCAACCTCCGCAATTATTTGCCGGATTTGTCCATTGAGGAGATGAAGGGGACTCTGATGGAGAGCTTTCAAAGCCTCTACGGTGCCTGCCCGGAACCGCTGCGGATAAAGGACACAGAGTATGACCTGGGCGAGCTTTATGAAAAATACGCTTCCTGGGATTGGCGCTACGGTAAAACGCCCCAATTTGACCTTGTGCTGGAAACCCGTTTTCCCTGGGGAGGGATAGAATTAGGCTTTACTCTGCGCCAAGGCAAGATTATTGGCTCAACCATCTATTCCGATGCCATGAATGCACACCTCATCCAGGAGATCAGTGCTTCATTTCTTAACCGAACGCTAAACAGTGCTGAATTGCTCCTTGCTTTAGAGTCACTTCAGGTTCAGGAAGAAGATCAGATGATTCTTCAGGATATGAAAGAATGGATTGGCGAAAAGGTGAAAAACGTTTAAGGAGGAAAGGGAGGTAGAGAGAATGAATCAGAAAAAGATCCTCCGGGAAATCCTTCTGCCCGATGGAACCAAACTGCCCAAACTCGGCCAGGGGACCTGGTATATGGGGGAGAAAAGCCGGCTCTGGCAGCAAGAGGTCAAAGCCCTGGCCATGGGAATCGAGTACGGAATGACCTTGATCGATACGGCTGAGATGTATGGAGAGGGAGCGGCTGAGGAACTGGTAGGAGAAGCGATCAAGCCTTATGATCGGGAAACCCTTCATATCGTCTCGAAAGTCTACCCTCATCATGCCGGGCGCAAGACGATCTTCAAAAGCTGTGAGGCTTCTTTAAAGCGTCTTGGCCTGGACTATCTTGATCTGTATCTGCTCCACTGGCGGGGAAATATCCCCCTTGCAGAGACTGTGGAGTGCATGAACGAATTAGTGGCCCAAGGAAAGATCAAGCATTGGGGCGTATCCAACTTTGATACGGAGGATATGGAAGAGCTTTGGCAAACACCGGGAGGGGAGCGGTGTGCAACCAATCAAGTGCTCTACCACTTAAATTCCCGGGGAACTGAATATGATTTGCAGCCCTGGCTCAAAGCGCATCAGCTGCCGATGATGGCTTACTGCCCCATGGCTCATAACCTGAGTACACGGCAAAGAATAGCCCAAAATCCAGTAGTTCAGGAGATTGCCCAAAACTATGGCCTGACTGTAGAGCAGATACTCCTTTACTTTGTCTTGGGGCAGGAGAATATCATGGCCATACCCAAGGCGTCTCAGCTCGACCATGTCAAGGATAATGCCCGGGTTTACGATATCTCGATCCATGAGGAAGATTGGCAAAGAATTAATCTCGCTTTTCCGGCTCCCCAACATAAAACTTACTTGGATATATTATAATACTCCGGATAGAGGTTTATATCTTACATATATGATCCATTGTTTTCTACTTTGAAACAGCCTATGAGGGGAATCGTTATCCTCACTATGGTCGTTTTCTTAGACTTATGCCTGGCCAACTGGTTGAACTTACATGGCTAACGGGTGCTGAGGGAACCAAAGGTGCTGAAACGGTTGTGACTGTGGAATTAAAAGAGGTTGAGGGTGGAACAATATTACGATTAAATCAGGCAGGGTTTTCAGATGAAGAATCGAGGGATAAGCACAAACAAGCATGGCCTTTGGTTCTTGCTCAATTGGAGGATAGGTTGATGAAGGTTTCTCATAGTTAATGTGCAGTATTTAGATAATGTTGTCATGGTTTTTGATAAAAAGCAAAGGAGAATTCCCAAATGGAGAAACCGCGAATTTTTGCAATGTCTTTTTCCAGCATCTATCCGCTCTATCTACAAAAAGCAGAGAAAAAAGGAAGAACCCAAAAAGAAGTAAATGAAATCATTTTTTGGCTTACCGGTTATGATGAACAGTCATTACAACAACAAATAATTGATGAAGTGGATCTGGAAACCTTCTTCAAACAAGCACCTCATATTAATCCCAATGCTTCACTTATCAAAGGAGTAATTTGTGGATATCGGGTAGAAGAAATAGAGGATGAATTAATGCGGCAAATCCGATATTTGGATAAACTAATTGACGAGTTGGCTAAAGGTAAAGCAATGCAGAAAATATTAAGAGAGTGAACCAAGAGCTGGCGGAAGCTCCTTCAACTTCCCAAGGTGGTTATGGGGAGGGTATGTGGTGTTGCAGTCGATTAGAAGGCGGTGAGTCATATGGTGAAAGCAAGTGATATGGCCTCCTAAATCTAGATTTTTATTTTTAGGAGGCCAATGTTATGAAATTTATTGAAGTAGAAATGGAGCAATGGGCGAGAAAAAAACATTACGAGCATTACAGCAAACATGTTCGCTGTTCCTATAGCCTGACGGTGGAGATTGATATTTCCGGTCTGCTGACCGGCTTAAAGGCAAAAGGGCGGAAAGCCTATCCGGCGCAAATTTATATGCTGTCAGCAGTGGCGAATCAATTTCAGGAGTTCCGAATGTCCACAAATGAAGAAAAGCGTTTAGGATATTGGGATGTAATCAACCCTATGTATACGGTTTTGAATCGGGAAACAGAAACCTTTTCCGCAATATGGACGAAGTATGACAGCTGCTTCCACAGGTTTTATCGCGCGTGTTTGGAAGATGCCACACAGTATGCGAACGGCGTTCTTTTTCCCCAAGACAATCTGCCGCCCAACATTTTCAATATTTCCAGTATCCCGTGGCTGGATTTTACGGCGTTCAATCTAAATGTTCCTTCACAAGATAACTATCTTTTGCCTATCTTCACGATTGGAAAATATAGAAAAGAAAAGGGCAAGACGCTAATGCCTCTTGCCATACAATGTCATCATGCAGTTTGCGACGGTCTTCATGTGGGGAGGTTTATAGATGCGTTGCGTTATATGGCAGTGAATTGGGACGAATGGCTTTGATTTGCGGTATCTTACGATCATAGAGGAGGAAAGTCTCCGGCTCAGCAGGTTAAGCGACAACTTGTTTAGACTGGGCTTCGCTGGAAGCGGAAACAATCGCCTGCAATCCCATCCCTTATCGGTTGGATCATCAAATTGTTGATATGGTGCTCTCTTGTGAACCGTTGTGGCGGGAAAAGGAACTTGTTGTGGAAACGAATTCTATATCAACATTCGCGGATGTCTTCGAGCAGATACTCCATTATTTTACCTTACGGCAGGAGAATGTCATGGCTATACCCAAGGCTTCTCAACTCAACCATGTCAAGAATAATGCTCAGGTTATGATATCTCAATCAAAGAGGAAGATTGGCGGGGAATGAACCTCGCCTTTCCTGCCCTTCAACATAAAACTTATTTAGATATATTATAAGTGTCGGATAATACCCCCTGCCGGTTCGACTCCGGCCATCGACACCACGTAAACAGACCTGTTTTTTGCAGAAGCAAAAGACAGGTCTGTTGCTATTTTATAAGAAAATGACACGAAACTCAGGATTGGAGCCAGTGTCAAAACAAAAGACAAGCACCAAAAGTCACGTATATTGACTTTTGGTACTTTCTTTAATTTAAATCCTAATATACGTGGCTTTTATAGTTAAGAAAGAGAGGTAAGAATCATGGTATATATCCCATATGGTTTTGTTCAGAAGCAGGATGGTATCTTTGTAGAACCTCAGCAGGCAGAGGTAGTAAAAGAAATCTTTCAGCGGTATTTAAACGGTGATAGCTTGGGTGGTATCGCGGATTTTCTTTTTAGACACGGGATCTCTTCCCCAACCGGGCAGGAAAAATGGACACGACCGGCGATCAGTAAACTTTTGTCCAACGCTAAGTATATCGGCTATATTATCAGCTTCGAGGATTACTTCGCCGTTCAAGTCGACAAGGGAAACCGTAGCAACATAGATGAAGATACCAACCAGAGGAAGGCCACTCGGTACAGTTCACAGAATGTACTGAGTAGTCTTTTGGTTTGTGTGGAATGTGGCGCTCATTATCGGCGCATCCCCCGCCCTTCCGGCGAGGTAGTCTGGCGCTGCGCCAATAAAGTCGAGCATGGAAAGAAGATTTGTCAAAACGCACCGTCTCTCAGTAAAGACGTAATTAAGGAATATCTTTGCACGGCACTTAACATGGCGGAATGGGATGAGGAAGCTATCAAAAGCGCTATTGAACGAATCCTGATTCGACATGATGGCGGGTTAGAAATCGAGTATAAACACGAAATGAGGCATGATTTGGAATATTAAGGCTATGCAAGTCACGCTCATCTTGATATAATATCCGTATAAGTAGAATTGAGGTGAGCGGCATGACTGAAGCTGAAAAACGGCGTGCTGAAGCAATTTGGACGTATAGGATATCACAGGAAAAAGTTTTGAAGAGCCTTGTCGAGAAGGGAATCTTTACACAAGAACACGCGGACTATATGTCTGATCATCTCTTTGAACAACTGAATCTGTTGGATGTCCCCGGTTCCCATCTATCTTCTATTGGAGAAAAGATGGTCGATGCCAATTGGGGACACAGTCCTTATATATCACTTACGGATATCGCACGAGAAAAGAATGGGAAATCTCCAGGGTACCTTGTTCAAAGTTGGCTGCGCAACAGCAATACCATTGAGTATTTAAGACTATGGGAAAAAAGGTTTAATCCAAACTTTCTTGATGATGAGTGTGAAAAGCTCATCCAAACCATTCGGACAAGCAGCGCTACCCTAACGCCAAAGATATGGATCAGTGCTACTAAGGCAGTCGGAATCGAATCAAAAGCAGGCAAGAATGGCGGAACAATGGCACATCCAGAAATAGCTGAAGCATTTCGTGCTTGGCTGTTTCCAGAGGTGATGCTGGAGATGGTGAAAAGGTATAGGAGTTATCAGCTTGAATCGGATGAATCACCAGCTCATGGGAACGAGGCTGAATCTTGATGCACAGAGTTGCGGTTTAGATAGGTGCAAACCTAAATATATTTTTTGTAGGGTTTCCAGTTTAGCAATAATGGGAAGTTTAAACTTCTATTGTGCCATACTTTTACCCACATTGAAAATGTGGTAGGATTGCTTGCGGAGACAATTAGGCTGCGTGAGAAGTTGAAAGATTTACATGATGAGGATTGAAAACAAATAAAGCCTTCCTTTGTACGTTGGCACCAATAAAGAAAATCAAAAAGCTCTGATGGAGGTATAATAATGGGAGACAAAGAAATTTACCGCTTGAATGATGATATTTCTTTTCGGAAATGTTTCTTATTTGATGATGACAAACTAACGTTTGGCGATTGTACAAACTTTAGCACGTTGGAAAGAAATTGGAGAACATACTACAGCTGCAACCAAGATGGTATCCATTTCCACTGCACTGCTCATCCGGAGATAGAGTTAGGAATTGTGGATACATCATACAGTTCTGTCGTTTATCAATGCCCCAAGTGCCGTAAAAATATTGAAATTGAAAATCCCCGTGAATTGAAAAGCAGATGCTTGAGAATGTTGAATATTCCTGAGTTCAAGGATGCTAAGCTTGTACGTTTAGATGATTGGTATGTCCATGAAATAAAAGAAAGAAAAAAGGATGAATCCGGTTATTGGATTACCACTAATGTAAAGACTGATAAAGACGGCGATACCATTATCGTGGTCTATGTAGGGCACAAGGACTCTTCTGAAAAGGCACAATTCTTTATCAAGCCAGAAAAAGGGCAACTAACGAGTGATCATAAAGACATGGATCCGGCAAAGGTTCTTTCAAAGATCGAGGTCTACTTCAAAGGCCGGACTTTAATCCAGGAATACGACAATTAAACAGGTGGCGATTGTTAGATTGGACGGTTGCTGTCTCTGTGACATCTATATTGACGGGCTTAATTGTAAGGGAGTGAAATGATTTGGGCAATCCATACATGGACTGGCGCAGCCATGAAAATGTACGCCCTGTTGAGTTAAAGAACAAGGAGCAATTCTATTCCGATTTGATCAATATTGAGCATAGTTGGTCTGGACGAATAGATGGGAATATTTGCAATACCTTCATTATGGAGGCAGAGCAACAACTGGTAAATGCGATAGAACTGTTTGAGCAAGGCTATTTTGATTGCGCTTATTACTCCTTGCGATCAGCCGTGGACATATCAACGACGATGGTGTTTTTGGACGATATGCCTGATGATGGGCGTGAGAAGTTTTTGAGTGCATGGAAATCTACAGCAGACTTCCCAATGCAAGGACAGATGATTAAGCAACTGTCCCAATGTGGAAATGTCTTTGTTGATATGAAAACAAAAATGCCAGCTTTCTTTTCTGGCGCCAAGAGTCTAAGCGCAGAATTGAACAAATATGTTCACAAACAGGGATTGCAGCATTTCTATGTATTACGGAATCATCCGATGAATCAGAACAAACCTCAAGAATTTTTTATACATATGTTTGAAAAACATCTCCAGCGGTGCATAGGCGTTGTAGCTGTAATGCGTCTGGCTATTGATCCTTTTCCTGTTTTGATTATGGACGAGGATATTCTTTATCGTTGCTTTGATTCCATGACCGACCCCTATAGCGAGGAGTTTGTCAAAAAATATATTGGGGTGTCCACGATAGAACAATATAAGCGTACCGAACTGTATATGGGCACATATGATTCTTTTTCATCTGAGGAAAAGAAGAATGAGGCTACGTTCAATGTAATGAAACATCAGTATATTGATTCAAGCAGGCTGGATGAGATTTTTGCTCAACTGCATCTTCTGCCCAAGGATGATATTATTAGCGTACTGCTTATATCATCATGTGAAAAGGCAGTAAAAATCTACAGCAGTCATGGACTGAGTATGTATTTTACTGATAGAAACACAAATAGAAAGGCGATGTCGTGGTCTGGGCTCGATTTCAAGTGTTTTTCTGAAGCAGAAAATCTGGTGAATCAGCCTTATGATGAGGCGTATATTTCTGTTTTTCGTTTTGACGATACACCATATTTCGTAGAACATAACGAATTGCTGACTGTGGATGAAATCGATCAAATGAGCGGAATAGTTGCCGGATCCTTGTCGAAAATGAAAATTAAAAATAGCGAAAACGAAGAATAAGGCTGGGCAACCGAACCAGCTGTAATAAGGTTTTATCGGAAAAAACCTACAGTCATTAATGTATAAACAGGTGAAATGAGGTGATTTGATGGTTAAAGGGTTTGTTTTCTTCAAAGAAGGGAAAATTCCGTTCGTAATTGAAAATTATCGTATGGAACTATTTACAGATGATAGTTTACTGAATGATTTTTCAAAGGAATACAATTTTAAGACGAATTATATTCTTCAGGGACAGTATTTTGGCAGCGGAATCCAAGGGCAAAAAGCAACTTTTTTTGTAGAGCACTCTATGGGAAGCACTTGCTATTTGCGCTGTTATATCATCAATATGCTTGCATCGGAAGATGGATACGACACCATAGGCCTTCAATCACCGTTTCTCGACGACATTTTCAGGTACAAATATAAATACTTGAATATGGTCAGAGCAGGTTCTAATCTGGCAGTGGAGCCCAAAGATGCATACAAAGTACCGTTTTCTATGAAAGGTAGGCAATATGAATTAACATTCCGTATAGGACACGATAATCGTCTTGGCCTTTTGGAAGACTTTGATCGAAAGGGAGAACTACTGCTCCCGCTTCAAACTGATGACATACAGGAGTGCTATGATATTTCGGTGGTTTTGTACCGACTCGCAATGTTTATGATATCCTACGCAGAGGTCCCATTCAATCGGATTACCTTATATAAAAAGGGCTTAAAAGCAGGCTGGTTTTACTGTCCTCTCGTTTCAGATGATGCGTTCTCGTGGCATGATGGATTCTTCCATGAACTTGACGTTATGAAATACATCCCGAAAATCTTGCATAACATAGCATTAGATTCGGGGAATAAAATAACGCAAAGCATACCATTGGGACATTTAGGGAATTTTGATTCTATGTTTTCGCCGCAACGATTTGTGGAACAGGTTATGGCATTCGAGTATTTGTTCGACAAACTGGATCATAAGAAAGCTCAGAATTCTAAGTTTACGCTAAAAAATGAGTTGGCATATATGTTCAAAGAATTCCCACAATTGTTATCGAGCTCTAAATTGTCTTCAGACAAGGTCAGCGAACAAATCAAGGAAATCAGGCGCACTATTGCCCATGGATATGCGTATTACTATGATTTCAAAAACGATTCTAACACACAGCATTTGATCATCCTCCTCGACAAGTTAATCAGGAATATGAGTTTGCTATGGATTGGATTTACAAAAGATGATATTGCAGAATACCCGCTATATTAGGCAATGTAGCATGAATGGATACTATAAGCAAAACAAAATACCGGCAGATGGAATCCTCCGTCTTCTGTGACCATTTCGTCAAAGTCAACTCCACTCCACAATAAATAAGTAGAAACATCTCTGAGCATTATGAATTTCCCATTATGTTTAAACTAAGCATATTATTTTACTTACTTGAGATATGTTTTGCTAAAACTCAAAAATCTTTTTCCCACTGTTTTCACAGAAAAGACATAGCTTCAGACAAGGAGAAGCGATGTCTTTCTTTCTATCCAAAAACCTGATACTATGATGCAAAGACTATCGTAAACCACTCATCAAAGAGGGAAGGTGAATATCATGCCGGAACAACAAGATCTCCCCCAACAGAATTATAAAGTATGCAGCAGGAATAATTATGGGAGGATTTCATATGAAAACTATAGACAAAAATGTTCTGGCTGGATATAATGCCGGAATTGAACGCGATAGGCTTCGAACAGATTTGGGCCTTATTGAATTTGAACGCACAAAGGAATTGTTGATGGAGACGCTCCCCAAACCTCCGTCAGTTATATATGATATTGGCGGGGGATATGGTGAATACTCATGGTGGCTTGCCTCTCTTGGATATGAGGTGCATCTCTTTGACATTTCCGAAACGAACATTGCGATGTCTGAAGAGTTGAGTTCATGTTATCCGGAAGTAAAACTGGCAGCAAGAGAAGTAGCTGATGCAAGAGATATCCCACGTTCTGATTCAAGCGCAGACGCAATACTATTGATGGGACCTCTTTATCATATTGTGGAAAAATCAGAGCGGCTATTGGCTATAAAAGAGTGTTTTCGCCTTTTGAAGAAAAATGGCCATTTGTTTACGGCGGCTATTACGCCATACGCAACGTTATTATGGGCAACCTCCGTTTTTGGAACTCGAAATAGATTGCTTGAAGAAGACTCTTTTATGAATATGGTTGCCAGAGAGCTTCTGGACGGTGAGCATATAAAGCCAACGAACAGCAACTATAGAGGAATAGGACGTTCGCATTTTCATAGTGCGGATGAACTGAAGGCTGAATTATCTGAAGGCGGATTTCATTCTCATGTTGTTCATGGTGTAGTTGGTGGTGCCTGGTTGGCTCCGAATATTGACGAACTATGGAAAAATACTGATTCCCGTGAGGCACTGATGAAAACTGTAAGAATGCTTGATATAAGAGATGATATTATGGGACTTTCCACACATATCTTAGCAATTTCTCAGAAGTGAGTAGCTGCGTAAAGCGAGACTGGCATAAATTTTTTCGCACTGTTATTCCCAAAAAGATGTAGCATTTCCTGTGAGGTGCTTTTTTGTATATTTGAACATGTTGCAGAAAAGGAATCAGTTATTATATGTCAAATAGGGTATATTAAAATTCAGGTTTAAATTAAAGGAGGATTTATCTATGAATAAGTTCATTTTCAATGATTATTTTCATGAGCCCCAAGGCAAAATCGCCAAGCGGATGCTTTTCAAAAGCGATAATGTCATTGCCTTTGTTCTAAACATTGCAAAAGGGGAAATACTACCGGGACACACCCATCTGGAATCCACCCTTTTCCTGCAGGTCATGGAGGGAAATGCCAAGGTTGTCACGGATGGCAATGAGACCTCGTTGCAAGTGGGTGAGTTAATGCAGGTTGATGGGCAGGAAAGCCTGCAGGTTATAAACATCGGCGAAGGGGTCTTGCGCCTTTACGTCACAATTTCACCAATGGGTTCAGAGGCTTTTGCAACAGATGCCAATGTTTAATGACTTATCTTTATCCTTGCCATGTGAAGAACTCTTTTTTATACTGTTAATGTAAAAAGAACATAGCTTTCCGCCAAGTCCACGGTATCATAGGGACAATTTGTGGAAGGCAAGTCGAATACGGGAAACACTCCTTGGGGAAAAGAACCAGGGAGTGTTTTGCATAGTGAGTTAATTCGCAATCAGCAGATCAAACGGTGTATAATTGATATCATAACCTTTAATATTATATTCCTTAACTTAATCTAAAATGAGGTGTGCATGTGATTGTTTTCCAAACTGAGCATATTAAAACATTTAATTATATTGTCCATCATTTTTTAGAAGTTGAAATTTTTTATGGAGCAAATATTGAAATAGTAAATGATATGAGCATCGCTGATCGAATTGAAGACCTATTGCCTAAGTATCTTTTTAGAGAGCAATATTTTAAATGTTTAAAGGTATTTAAGGAATTATTCTATTGGACAGAAGATGAATTCTATCTGTGAATGTCAACGAATTTCTTTACCACGTGACAGCGAATTAGTTTACCAGTAATGACAATGAATTTGTTTACCATGTTTAGAGACTGACTAAACACCCGTGTAAATGGCAATAATCTCCACATAAGACAAAAGTGGAGGTTATGGAATGAAACAGTCAAAAAACATTCTTACAGACAAGGAAATGGAACTGGTCAACTTACTGATGCAAGACTGCCAAAGCACAGGGGATATTCAGTCGAAACTGAAAAGACTGTTTGCCGGAACCATTGAGCAGATGCTGGAAGCAGAGATGCAAGACCATCTGGGGTATGAAAAAAACAGCATTGAAGGAAACAACTCCGGTAACAGCCGAAATGGCTATAATCGCAAGACCATCATCAGCGATTACGGCGAAAGTGAAATTGCCGTCCCTCGCGACCGAAAC
>NZ_FRDN01000018.1 GCF_900143285.1 Desulfitobacterium chlororespirans DSM 11544 | reverse complement strand
TGGGTCACAGCATGAAGGGGTAAGCAGCACGGCATCGATGCCTAGAGCCGCAGCCGAGCGAAAAATGGCTCCCATGTTGGTGGAATCCGCAATCCCCTCAAGCACAGCCACCCGACTTGCACTGGCACACACCTCCTCAACGCTGGGTAAATGAGGGCGCCGCATGGCACACAGCACACCGCGGGTCAGCTGAAAGCCAGTCAGCCCTGCCAGCAGGCTTCTATCGGCAGTATAGACGGGGATATCTCCGCAGCGGATGATTATACCGTGCGCCTGCCCTGCAATGTATTTGCGCTCCATCAAAAGTGAAATAGGCTCGCATCCAGCGTCGAGGGCAAGTCCAATTACTTTGGTACTCTCCGCAATAAAGATGCCCATCTCCGGCTCCAACCGGTTGCGCAGCTGCGTTTCCGTCAGGCGAGCAAAGACATCCAAATTAGGCAATGAAAAATCGCTTATCTCAATGGTATTTGACATCTTATCTCCTTATGTTCGGGGTTAGTGAAAACATATAAACCTTGATTTTTTTGCAATATAAAATCCTTTTTTACCGTAAGTAAGAATTACACCACCATCAATATACTATATAACTACACTATATTGCATATAAGACACATCTTTCCACCACTACGAAACAATAATCTACAAGTACGAAATTAAGTTCTCGTCTATATCCCGCCATGGACGGCGGGCGGTCTTGAAGGAAATGTCATATAACGTTCTGGGCATTCCCGACGCGTCCTAACCACATACATCGTCCTCTAAGTGTCGGGAACCTGCTGTTATAAGAAGTGGCGCGCTCCAGAGCCCTACTTAATCCTTTAGAAATCCGAATGAATGAATCTAAGAAATTCTTTACCAAAATCGATGATATATAGTATGGTTAATCCCTCTTTTCCCAAGTCGTTGTATGTGTTTCCTATATTTTTTGAATCTATCAACAGAGATTTTGATATTAGGTCACATATATAAAATTCATACTTACCTTCTATTTCAATCGTTGTCAACTCCTGCTCATATTGACGAATTCTTTGCTTTATTCTTTTTCATAAATGGACTCAATAAACTATTAGTAAAATCATTTAACTTTTCTGTGCAATTCTACCTCTAATCTCAAAAAGAACCTCATTTAGTGCCTCACCGACATGAGGAATAGCCGCTATACCGGATTTTAACACACCGATTAATAGCTCTCTTTTATTGTTGTCCATAAAGTAATAACTCCTTTACAGCTAGTAAAAACCTACCCGAAATAAGAGCCACATATGCATCATTTCTTATAACGGATGTGAATTCCCGACGTTCTCCCGCCTTAGATAGCTCTTATCTTAGGCGGGAGGATGTGGTGCCTAAACCTGTGCCCTAACTTCCCTCATCTAGCACCCTTGCGGGAATTCTGGGTTATCTGACGCTATGCCCCCATATGTAACTTAAAATAATCAACTTTCTTCATTACCTATTATCGATAGCCATCCGGTCGGTGATTTAGCTTAGAAAGATTTACGATTTTCTTCCCATTGTTCTACTTAGTGAAATTGAAAAGTATACTCCCCGGAAAAGACGTCGTTGCCTCCGGATTATTTTACTATTCTAACGAACTTTTCTTGCTCAGTGTCATATTCATATATTTCAACAGTTTGCTCGACCTTATCTGGCTTATCTATTTTGTTATATAATTCTTCGGTTATAGAATAAACCAACGTTTGATTATCCATTGTCAGATTTATACTTCCTATTGTTCTGTAATCGGGGACTTGTCCCCCAAACATAAACTTCTCAGCTACTCCAGACCAGATTTCTGAATAGCCTTTATTTGTATATCCAATGACATGAAATGAGTTTTCCTTGAACACCAGTTCCTCCATGACCTGAAATAAATGCTAGTAACTGTTTTCCTCCACCGCCTCCACCATATACTTGCATACTATAGACTGGTTCACTTTTCGAGTAAACTTCTACGTATTTACCTTCCCTAAACTCATAAAGTATAAAATATCCATTCATTCTATCAATTGATAAAAATGCAGCGACTTGACTTTTACCAGATTCTTTCAAGTTAACCAGTATGAAAGTAATATCCTCTTGCTTTATGGATATTGTTGCGCTATTAAATTTCTGCTGAAGTGATTGATATAGCCAATCTGGTACTATATCATCCGAGAATTGTTTAGCACCAGAATTCATTGAAGAATTTAGTATTTGTACATCTTTGTTGTTTTCTTCTGTACGTTTCGTTGTATCATTTCCACAACCTATTAACAGAAGGATTACTATTATGATGGCTAACAATACAGTCTTTCTCATTATATTCAACCTCTCAAAATCGGCAATGACCAAGAATCGTTGTCAGTTGCCATGGATGGCAGCCCTTTAATCATTGAACCAACCTATTATAACTTTATTCTCCACAAACTACCTATTTCCTCTTAATTTTCCTAAATCTTACACAGCACCTGCAAAAACTACACCAACATATACATATCTACTTTCTTCCATACACCAAAGGTGCATTTCACTTCACACAAATACACCAAGAACAAAATAATCCAAAATAACAAAGGGACGATTCATCGACAGCACCCTGTCCAATGAATCGTCCCTTTAATTTACTCCACATTTCCTACCTATTTCACACACCTCTTACCTACCCATTACCTAATCCCGCTCCTCCCCATCAGATACTTATCCACCTCACGTGCCACCAGCTTTCCTTCTTGAAGAGCTGAAACCACAAGACTCTGCCCTCTTCGGGCATCTCCCGCTGCAAAGACTTTCTCCACATTGGTTTCAAACTCTTCATACACCGCTTTAAGGTTGCTGCGCTCATCCCGCTCAAGATTCAGCTCATTGGGTATAGCATCTTCCGGGCCAAGGAAACCCATGGCCAAAAGGACCAAGTCTGCTTCCCATACTTTTTCGCTGCCGGGCACTTCCTGGGGAACCATTCTTCCGGAGGAGTCTTTATTCCAGTGGACTTCTACGGTATGAACCTCCTTAACCTCACCCTGCTCGTTGCCCACGATCTTTTTTGTATTGATGAGGTAATGACGGGGATCTTTTCCGTAGAGACTGATGGCTTCTTCCTGACCGTAGTCAACTTTAAGCTTTTTGGGCCACTCCGGCCAAGGATTGGTGGCCTCGATTCGCTTGACAGGGGGCTCGGGCATAATCTCGAATTGGTGGACGCTTTTGCAGCCATGACGGATGGAGGTCGCGACACAGTCCGTTCCCGTGTCTCCACCGCCGATGATGATAACGTTTTTTCCTTGGGCACTGATCCAGCCGCCCTCCTGGCCATCTTTCTCAGCCATGGTTTCCAAGCCTTCAAAATTGGAGTCCAGCAGGCTTTTGGTGTTGGCCTTCAGGAAATCCACCGCATAGTGGACCCCTTTCAGATCACGGCCTTCCACGTTGAGCCCCCTGGCCTTGGTGGCACCGATGCAAAGAACCACCGCATCATATTGATTCACCAGATCCTGAGCTGGAACATCCCTGCCCACCTCGGTATTAAGGACAAAGTGGATACCGGATTCCTTCATTAAGTTTATGCGCCGCTCTACCACGTTTTTCTCCAGCTTCATGTTGGGAATGCCGTACATGAGAAGCCCGCCGGGACGGTCGGCCCGCTCATACACCGTGACCTCATGGCCCACGGCATTGAGATAATTCGCTGTTGATAGTCCTGCGGGGCCGGAACCGACCACCGCCACCTTTTTACCGGTGGCTTTACCCTTTTTGGGCTTTACCCATCCTTCGGCAAAGGCCTTCTCGATGATTTCATACTCTATACAGTTGATGGTTACCGGCTCCATAATATAGCCTTCGGTGCAGGCTCCTTCACAGGGTGCAGGGCAAACCCGGGAGGTGAATTCCGAGAAAGGACTGGTACGGCTTAAGCGCCGATAGGCTTCTTCCCATTGCCCTTTGTAAATCAGTTCATTCCAGTCCGGAATCAAATTATGCAAAGGGCAGCCCGAAACCATGCCATTGAGCATGACCCCCCCATTGCAGAAGGGAACACCACAATTCATACAGCGGGCTCCCTGGGTCTTAATCACCTCAGGGTCTCTGGGCAGCTTAATCTCCCGCCAGTCCTGAATACGCTCCTCAGGAGCGCGCTTCTTGGGCTCAATTCTTTGATACTCTAAAAAACCTGTTGCTTTTCCCATGTTTGTCCCCCCTTACTTAGCCGCTTCCGACGTTTTAAAATGCTCGGCAAAGGCTGCCATCAACGCTTCATCTCCTGAATATCCGTCTTGGCAAGCCTTATCGATATTGGCCAGCATCCGCTTATAGTCCTTGGGAATCACTTTGGTAAACCGGGTTGCATAGCTTTCCCAATCCGCGAGAACTTTTCCTCCCTGGGGACTATGGGTATACTCCACATGCTTGCGGATCATTTCCTTGACTTCATCAAGTTCGGCTTCAGATTGGATGTTTTCCAAAAGCACCATGGATTTATTGCAATAGTTCTCATCAAAATCCAGGATATAAGCTACCCCGCCGGACATTCCCGCTGCAAAGTTCCGTCCCGTCTTGCCCAGGATGACCACTTTGCCGCCGGTCATATATTCACAGCCATGATCCCCTACACCTTCTACCACGGCATGAACACCGCTGTTTCTGACGCAGAAGCGTTCCCCGGCAATCCCATTAATATAGGCTTCCCCTGAGGTTGCTCCATAGAAGGCTACATTGCCGATCAGAATATTCTCTTCAGGAACAAAATCCGCAGTCCCGGGTGGGTACACGGCGATTTTGCCGCCGGAAAGTCCTTTGCCCAGGTAATCGTTGGCGTCCCCTTCCAGCTCCAGAGTCAACCCCTTAGGGACAAAGGCCCCGAAGCTTTGACCGGCTGAGCCCACAAAGGTCAATTTAATGGTATCTTCAGGCAGTCCTTGTTCTCCATAGCGTTTGGAGATTTCGCTGCCGATGATGGTCCCCACCACCCGATCCACATTGTTGATTTTCAATTTGGCACGGATCGGCTTTTGGTTTTCCAAAGCAGGCTGACAAACCCGCAGAAGTTTTTTCATATCCAGGGATTTTTCCAGCAAATGTTTTTGGGTTTGAGTGTTATAGCGGCTTACATCAGAGCCGGCATAAGGCTGGTAGAGAATCTGGGAGAGATCCAACTGGGAGGCTTTCCAGTTCTTAATCGTCTCTTTGCTTTTCAGGCGGTCGGTACGGCCCACCATCTCATTGATGGTTCGGAAGCCCAGTTTGGCCATGATTTCCCGCATTTCCTGAGCGATAAAGCGCATGAAGTTCTCGACATGCTCAGGCTTGCCTGTGAAGTTCTTTCTTAATTCCTCATCCTGAGTAGCGATGCCCACCGGGCAGGTATTCAGGTTGCAGACCCGCATCATGACACAGCCCAAAGCGATCAGCGGGGTGGTGGCAAAGCCGAATTCTTCAGCGCCCAGCATGGCGGCGATGACCACATCACGCCCTGACAAAAGCTTGCCGTCTGTTTCCACCACCACCCGGTCTCTCAGTTTATTGAGGACCAGAGTCTGATGTGTTTCAGCCAGGCCCAGCTCCCAGGGCAGCCCGGCATTGCGGATACTAGTGCGGGGGGAGGCCCCTGTCCCTCCGTCATAACCGCTGATCAGAATCACATCGGCCTTTCCTTTGGCTACTCCGGCGGCAATGGTGCCGACTCCCACTTCCGAAACCAATTTGACGTTGATGCGGGCATCCCGGTTGGCATTCTTCAGGTCGTGGATCAGCTCCGCCAAATCTTCGATGGAGTAAATATCATGATGGGGAGGGGGAGAAATCAGGTCCACACCCGGTGTGGAGTGACGGGTCTTGGCCACCCAGGGATAAACCTTGCGTCCCGGCAGCTGTCCACCTTCACCGGGCTTGGCTCCCTGAGCCATCTTGATCTGAATCTCCCGGGCATTGACCAGATAATTGCTGGTGACACCGAAGCGTCCGGAAGCCACTTGCTTGATGGCGCTGTTCTTGGTGTCGCCATTGGCAAGAACCTTAAAGCGCTCATAGTCCTCCCCGCCTTCACCAGTATTGCTCTTGCCCCCCAGCCGGTTCATGGCTATAGCCAAAGCTTCGTGAGCTTCCTTGCTGATGGAGCCATAGGACATAGCCCCAGTTTTAAAGCGTTTGACGATGGAATCCACGGATTCCACTTCTTCGATGGGAATGGTGTCCCCGGCATTATATTTGAAGTCCAAAAGATGTCTCAAGGTATAGACTTCTTCTTCATTGATCTTTTTGGTGTACTCTTTAAAGAGAGCATAATTGCCTTCCCGGCAGGCCTTTTGAATCAAATAGATGGTTTCCGGATTATAAAGATGCTTTTCCCCATCTTCTTTACATTGGAAGTAACCGCCTACCTCCAGACTGTCTGCATAGAGAGAGTTTTCATCGTAGGCGCTTTCATGGCGCATTTGGTTCTCCAGGGCAATCTCTTCCAGACCGATCCCTTCCAGACGGGAAGGAGTCATGGTGAAATACTTGTCGATCAGATCCTTCCGCAGCCCCACCGCTTCAAAAATCTGGGCGCCATGGTAGCTGTGCATGGTGGAGATCCCCATTTTGGTGAGAACTTTAAGCATTCCTTTCACCGAAGCTTTAATGAAGTTTTTGATCCCTGCCTGGGCGGTCAGTCCGTCAAGGAGGCCCTTAGCCGCCAGATCTTCGATGGTCTCATAGGCCAGATAAGGATTGATGGCCGTCACGCCATAACCCACCAAAGTACAAAAGTGATGAACTTCCCGGGGTTCCGCAGATTCCAGCACAATACCCAGGTTCGTACGGATTTCTTTGCGAATCAGATGGTGGTGAAGGCCTGAAGAAGCCAGGAGGGCCGGAATGGCTGCCTGTTCCTTATCCACTCCCCGGTCGGAGAGAATGATAATATTGGCCCCCTCTGCAATTGCCTTATCCGCTTCTCTGCAGAGCCGCTCCAAGGCCCGCTCCATAGCCTTCGGGCCCCCCGCCACGGGATAAAGCATGGATAAGGTCACGGTTTTAAACTGCCCATGCTGCAAATGCTTAATCCTGTTAAGCTGTTCATTGGTCAGAATGGGATGCTCCAGGAAAAGGGATGCCGTATTCTCCTGATCGGGGTCCAGCAGGTTCCCGGAATTACCCAGAAGCATCGTGCAGGACGTGACGATTTCTTCCCGGATGCCATCGATAGGAGGATTGGTTACCTGAGCAAAAAGCTGTTTGAAATATAAATAGAGCATCTGAGGTTTTTCCGACAAGACCGCTAACGGAGAATCCATGCCCATGGCCCCCACAGGATCTACTCCTTCTACCGCCATCGGCTGGATGGTTTTTGTAATGTCTTCAAAGGTATAGCCAAAGGCTTTTTGCTGCTGAATCAGCTGCCCCTGATCTTTGCTTTCTTCCGATTCCTCAACTATCCCAACTGACCCAGCTCCCTGATCCATCCGGGCTGCCTCAGGTAAACTGCTGAGCTTCACGATATGCTTCTCAATCCACTCACCATAGGGGTTTTTCCGGGCTACGCCCGCTTTGATCTCCTCGTCGGCAATGATCCTCTGGGCCTCCGTATCAATAAGCAGCATTTTTCCAGGCTCCAGACGGCCTTTGTATTGAACATTCTCCGGCTTGATATCGATAACTCCCACCTCGGATGCCAGAATGACCTTATCATCCTTGGTGACATAATAGCGGGATGGGCGCAGCCCATTGCGGTCCAGTACCCCGCCGATCACCACCCCATCCGTAAAGCCCATAGCGGCGGGGCCGTCCCAGGGTTCCATCAAAAAACTGTTGTAAGCATAGAAATCCCTTTTCGCCTTAGGCATGAAGTCGTTGTTTTCCCAAGGCTCCGGAATCATCATCATCACCGCATGGGGAAGAGATCTTCCGGTCAGGTGCAGGAACTCCAGGCTGTTGTCAAACATGGCCGAATCACTGCCGAACTCATCCACAATGGGATAGACTTTGGCTATATCCTCAAATAAGGAAGAATCGATACATTTCTGACGGGCTCTCATCCAGTTCACATTCCCCCGGATGGTATTGATCTCCCCATTATGAACAATATAGCGGTTCGGGTGAGCTCTTTCCCAGCTGGGGAAAGTGTTGGTGCTGAAGCGGGAGTGGACCATAGCCAGAGCCGAGACGAAATCCAGGTCGGATAGATCCAGATAAAAATGACGCAGCTGCTCCGCCGTCAGCATCCCTTTATAAACGATGGTCTTGGCGGACAGGCTGGCCACATAGAAGGTACCGCCCTTATCCTCACACATAGGCAAAATGATTTTCTCGGCACGCTTGCGGATGGTATAGAGCTTTCTTTCGAAATCCATCACGTCAAGAATCTCAGGGTTTTTCTCTATAAACACTTGAATAAAGCGGGGCATCACTGTTTTAGCGCTTTCTCCAATCGTGCTTTTATCGATAGGGACCTCTCTCCAGCCCAGGATCCTTTGACCTTCTTCGATGACGATCCTTTCAAAGGTCTCCATTTGGGTCTGCCTGAAGTCAGCATAGCGATGAGCAAAGATCATCCCTACCCCGTAATTCCCCTTTTCCGGCAGCGCAAATCCCAGCACTTCACATTCCCGCTGAAAAAAATTATGGGGGATCTGGACCAGAATTCCGGCGCCGTCGCCTGTGTTCTCATCAGCGCCACTGGCTCCTCTGTGATTTAAATTCTCCAATACGGTTAAAGCTTCATCGATTATCTCATGGGACTTTTCACCTTTGATGCTGACCACGAATCCCATTCCGCAGGCATCGTGTTCTAACGCCGGGTCGTAAAGCCCCTGTTTTTGAGGCAGACCGTAATTTTGCATAATTCTCCCCCTCTTTGTTCAATACTGCTCTCTATAATAAGTGAATATTTCCGCTGCCTAAAAATAAAACAAAAAAGGCGCTTCAAAAAGACTTGCACCTGTTGGGTACATGTCTCTTTGAGCGCCTTTGCTCCATTTTTGATTAAGCATAACTTAACATAATAAGGCTTAGCATTTCAACCGTTTTCGCGAATGTATACAATATTTAAAGCTTAAGCCCTTATTACATCGGATAATAAATAACCATGCTTGCCCGTGTTAAGTGTTCCGTTCTATTGGAATAAGCATGAGCTCTGTCCGCCATGAATTTAATGGAGTCCCCTGCTTTTACACTGTATTCTTCATCATCCACCTGAATGGTCAGCACACCCTCATAGACCGTAATAAATTCCTGAGTTTTTTCTCCATGAGAATTCGAAGCAAAGGAACCGTCCTTTTCAAGCTCTATCGTATAGACTTCCACTTTTCGCCCATCTTCAGAGGGAAAGATTGAATAGACCTTATATCTCCCATCGTCCTCAACTTGAGGTTCGATCTCCTCTCTCAGAACAAGGAAGGTCTCCGGCTGGGGAATGTTGATGATTGATGTATAAGGTATTTTTAACCCTGAGGCAATTTTCCAGATGGTTTTAATGGTCGGGCTGGATTCACCCGCCTCAATCTGTCTTAACATCCCTTTACTGACACCCGTCAGATCCGCTACCTTGTCCAGACTTAATTTCATCTCTTCCCTGATTCGTTTTAAGTTATTGGCCACAATCTGGTTCAAGTCTTTCAACTAGGTCTTCCCCCTTGTATCTTATCCCCCGGCAGGCTATAATATATCCATCTGTATGTTATATTATACTTATTTGTTCAATATAACGCACAATATATACGATCTATGCTTTATCATTATACCATTGCCCTTAATAATAGATAGACTGCACAGAACCGGAGGAGAAAACATGAACAGAGAAAATCAGCTTGCAGACAGTATCAAAGAAGGACTTATCGCAGCTCTTCCCCTTATCTTCGGCTTTTTCCCCGTGGCTATGGCCTTCGGACTCCTTGCCAGAAATGTTGGCATCTCTCTGCAGGACACCGGTTTATTTTCCGTAATGGTTTTTGCCGGAGCCAGCCAATTTATGGCCTTAGACATGATCAAAGACGGCATTTCGGCGGGAAGCATCATTCTTGCCACCTTTCTTCTGAACTTACGGCATTTCATTATGAGCGCTTCCTTGTCGGTCAGACTGCAGGGAATTAAAAAGCATTGGCTTTTTGTCATTGCCTTCGGCATTACCGACGAAGCCTTTTCCTTGATCTCTCTAAGGAACAGGACCTTAGACATCCCATTTTTACTTACCTTGCAGATCATTCCCTATTTTTCCTGGGTCGCCGGTACGATTGCCGGGTATCTTGTCGGCACCATGCTGCCGGAAACGGTTCAACTGAGTCTGGGCGTAGGTCTTTACGCTATGTTTATGGCCTTATTGGCACCTGAGATCAAGAAATCCTTTTCCGTTTTGTTTCTGGCGGTGATGTCCGGGATTTTTTACCTGGTTGGATCACACTTCAAGCTTCTGCCCCCATCCTGGTGCTTCATTGCCGCCGTGATCCTGGCGGCCGGAATCGGCGCTTTCCTTATTAAAGAGCAGGAGGTATCCCCATGAAAAGCTATCTCCTTTTAATTACCGGTATGATGGCGGTAACCTATTTGCCCAGGTTGCTGCCCCTGCTGATGATGACAGGAAGACCTCTGCCCCCTGTCTTGAAGCGCTTCCTGCAGTATATACCCTATACCGCTTTGAGTGCTTTGATTATACGGGGGATCATGCAATCCGCTCCAGATATGAGATTGGCAACAGTTGTCGGTATCCTTGCCGCCGGTATCTGTTCCTGGTTGAAAGGGAGCTTAGTTTTATCCGTACTCGTTTCCATCATGGCCGCCTTTGCAGTTCTACAAATATAGCCATCATAGAGTCATCACTGACAAATTTAAGCTTTAGCAGTCGTGACCGTGACAACATCCTCTTTCAGAGCCTCACTCTTTGCTCCTTCGATATAAACACTTCGCGAAGGCAGGGCTACGAATACACCCAGCTCCTCCAGCAAGGCCATAATCTTAAAGTTAATATCCTCCTGAACTTCGAGGAATTTCTTCCAGTTGGTGGTGTTGGTAAAGAAATAAACAAAGATATTAAGGGAATTCTCCCCAAACCGCTCAAAATAAACCAGGATGGTTTCGGGATGGACCTCCGGATGTTCTTCCAGAATGGTCCGCAAAGATTGAATACACTGTTGAAGCTGTTCAGCTGTGGTTTGGTAACTCACTTTGAGCTGAAAATTAATTCTCCGCTTCCCCATCCTCGACCAATTGGTAATAGGGTCATTGCTCATGACCGAATTGGGGATGGTCACTACCGCATCGGCAAATGTTCTTACCTTGGTGCTTCTAAACCCAATCTCTTCAATCGTTCCTTCTACACTGGGGGTCAGAACCCAGTCGCCAATGTTAAAAGGGCGATCCAGCATAATAGTCACACTGCCGAATAAGTTTTTTGCTGTATCCTGAGCAGCAAGAGCAAAGGCCAGGCCGCCCAGCCCCAAACCCGTCAAAACACCGGCAATCTCACTAAACCAGACCTGAGCTACGGTGATCGCTCCCAAGACAATGATCACTGCTTTAGCCCCATTGCTCAAAAAAGAAACCAGCATATCGTCAAATTTATCAATCGTGAGCAGGGCCCGTTGTTCAAACAAAGCCGTAAAAACATCCGCAGCCCGGTAAGCCGACCAAAATAGAGTATATAAAATTAAAGAGCGAATAACCCTCTGGACAAACACACTGATCTCCGGGGGCAGGATCAGCATCTGGGCCGCGATCTGTAAGCCAATAATGATGAAAGCCAGCTGTACCGGTTTATCCAGCGCTTCCACAATAGAATCATCGACAGTGCTTTTGGTCTTTTTAGCCAATTTTTGCATCAAGACGATGATCACTTTAGAAAATATCTTTTTCAGCAGAAGCGCCAAGAGCAGAATTAATATGGCTCCGCCAATTCTCCTTAGATTAGTGCCATAAATGATCGATTCCCATTGATTTTGCAGTTCCAGCAGCAGCAGATCCATACTTACCTCCACTTAGTTCTTCATAATATTCTTAGAAAGCAGCAGCAAACTATACTTAAGAAATTATACCATACTTTAAAGCCCTTCCTAAAAATATCAGACAGCAGCATAAGCCTTTTCCGGGTTAAACTAACAGCCTCTAATATTATAACTATTTGTCAATCGTTCCCTGTTTCCGGGCGTAACTATGATCGGTAAGGGCTGAAGCCTGAAAAGAGGGAAAGATAATGCTGAAAACCGTTCCCTTGCCCAACTGGCTGGTGACCTCGATCCGGCCGCCTTGCAGCTGAACCATTTTTTTGACAATCACCAGGCCCAGACCGCTCCCTTTTTCCTGCTGGCGGCTGTCCTGCCGGTTCTTCACCCGGTAAAACCTCTCCCAAATGTGCGGCAGGTCGTCGGGCGCTATGCCGGTGCCGTTGTCTTCAATAGTCAGGACTACCTCCCTGCCGTAGCGTTCCTCCACCCCAACCCGGATCGTACCGTTCTCGGTGGCGGCGATGGCGTTCTTCAATAAATTCCTGATAATTTGTTCCAGCCGGTCCACATCGCCGATGACCACGGTTTTTTCCACTTTTTTCTCCAGGTAAATCGTGTTCTGCTTGCCGGCAGCCACAGCCTCCATGGAAACGACAACCCCCTGGGCCAGGGCGACCAGGTCCACCGGCAGCTTCTCCACCGTGATATTGCCGCTTTCCAGGCGGCTTAAGACCAGGATGTCGTCGACCAGCCTGCCGATATGTACCGTTTGCGTGTAAATCGTGTCCAAATACCGCTCCCGCAGAGCCTCGTCCTGCACCACACCGTCCCGGATGGCCTCCACAAAGCCCTGAACAGCCGTGAGCGGCGTGCGCAGCTCATGGGAAATCTCGGCAAACAGGCGGGCTCTTTCTTCATCCATGCGCAGACTTTCGCTCTGGATCTTCTGCAGTCTTTCCGTCAGTTTATTGAGCTGCCCGGCCAGGACATTGATCTCATCCAGAGGCTGGTCGTCCGTGCTCAGAACATACCCCCCGCTGCTGATCTCCCCCACCGTGGCCGCCAACCGGGAAATCGGCCGGGAAATATACATGGCCAGGTTCACGGAAACGATCAGAACGATCACCAGGACGGTCATTCCCCCGATCACCAGATAAACATGGAGTTTGTTCAAGGCCAGGTTCACGTTGGAAGGCTTGGTTTCCAGTAAAATACCGTTTTCCGTGGCCTGGTTGTTGTTGCCCATCGGAACGACAACCAGAAAGGCGAGCTGTCCCGTTTCGGGGTCCGTTGTGCGGGTGATCGCCGTCCCGCCCTTGGTGAAACTCTCCACATGCCGGAACTCTACCTTGCTGCCGGGCACCACTTCCTGCTCCGCCGAAGTGTCCAGAATCGTTCCCTCCCGGTCAAAGATGGTGATCCTGGCGTCAAAGAGATCGGCCAGGTATTTCAGGAAACTCTGTTTCTCCTGGGCCTGATCATTGACCTCTCCTTCCGGCGCTTTGCCCCAGATATAGTTCGTTTGCTGGAGCAGGGCGAAATTGACCCGCTTGGCCTTGCGCAATAGCTCCTGTTCGACCTGGTCGTAAGTCACCTGTTTGACCATAAAGCCGGAAAACAGGATGAGAGCGATCAAACCGACGACAAAGACCGTAACATTGGTGAAAAGAATACGGGTATAAATATTTTTATTAAACTGTTCCCCCAACAGGCGCTTGACCCCGAGCCAGAACCCCCGGACGGCGCCGGCTGCCTGCTGAAGTTTCCGCTTGATCCATCGCAAATCATTACGCAAAACCGGTCTCTCCCCCCTTGACCGGAGGTGTGAACTTGTACCCTACACCCCAAACAGTCTGCAGGTATTCGTGAGGCAAAGACGCCAGCTTTGTCCGCAACCTGCGAATATGAACATCCACCGTACGCTGATCGCCGAAGTAGTCATATCCCCAGACAGCCCCCAGCAGTTCCTCCCTGGTAAAGACCCGCTGGGGATTCTGGGCCAGGTGATAAAGCAGATCGAATTCTCTGGGGGTCACTTCGCTTTCCGCGGCATCCACCAGCACTTTCCTGATATCGGCCCGGATTTCCAGCCCCGGATATTTCAACTGCCAATTCGTGGCCGGGTCCGCCGCCTGGCTGCGCCGCAGCACCGCTTTGATCCTGGCGACCAATTCCCGTGGGCTGAAAGGTTTGGCAACATAGTCGTCAGCACCCATTTCCAGGCCGAGAACACGGTCCGCTTCCTCCCCTTTGGCCGTCAGCATAATGATCGGAATCATGCGCACCGCCCTTAAGTTTCGGCACAAAGAAAGCCCGTCCTGACCGGGAAGCATGATATCCAGGATGACGACATCAGGATTCTCCCGGTCGAAGGCGGCCAGCACCAGGTCCCCGTCGTCGACAGCGACCACTTCGAAACCCTCTCTCTCACCATATAACTTGACCAGTTCCAAGACATTCTGGTCGTCGTCGACAATAAGAACTTTCCCCAAAAACAGCATCGTTTCCCTCCTCAGCGGTTTTTATCCTACTTTTACTCATAGTTCATCGATTTATGGCGGTCCACAAATTGCCATTTTTCTTCCGGACGGAAGCGGAAAATGCTGAGAAGCAGATACTTCTCAGCTCTTTTCTTTTCGTCCCCTTACCACGTATATTAATCATTGTTACAAGAATCACACATTTTTCCCTTCCCAGTCATTATAGGGCAGAAATTTTACCTATCCTTTACCCCAATGTGAAAGTATTTTGCCAATCTGTTAACAAATGTTACAGGACGAAAGACCGCCGCCCCGGGAAGTTGCCAAGTGCGGAAAACATCCTTTATAATACAAACATGGAATACAGATATGGATTTTGGCAAAGCGGGTGATGAAGATGATAAACACAGGCATTTTTTCCAGACCGAAACGAATTCTGACTTGCTCCTGCCTGCTGATTTTGCTGTTTGCGGAACCGACCGCGACAGCTTCCGGTGCTACATACCTTGAGGCCCGGGAGTTGCCTCCCCAGCAAGGGACCACCCTCGAAGATGGAGTGAATATAAACGTGAAAAACTTCGGCGATTACGAAATCAGAACGGGCGTGACGGATTCCAAGATTGCCGTCATCGCCATTCATGGGGGGAAAATCGAGCAAGGGACCAGCGAATTGGCTTACACCTTGTCCGCCCGCAATCATTACAACTATTACACTTATCTGGGCGTGAAAAACAAAGACAACGCTTCCCTGCATATTCCTTCCGCTCAGTTCGAAGAACCGGCCGCCCTGGCCATAGTAGCCCAATCGGAAACAACCTTATCCATCCACGGCTGTTCCGGTGCGGGTGAGTTTACCTATATCGGGGGCCTGGACACCCCATTGGCCGGCAAAGTCAAAGACGCCCTGACGGAGTACGGCTTTACCGTGCTGGATGCGCCGAAGCACCTGGCCGGCCTGTCCCCGGACAATATCGTCAATCGCAACCAAAACGGGGGCGGCGTTCAGCTGGAAATCTCAAAGGGCTTGCGGGCACAGTTTCTGGATGCAGACAGCGACCAACTGACCAGGTATGTTGCGGCGCTCAGCGAGGCCCTGGGCAACAGAACATAGAGGCTGCCCAGGTCAGTAATCTGCCGGGATTGGCAATCAAAACAGTACACTCAATCAAAACGGTACACTCTTAAATACGAAAGCTGCAAACCCTTTTTAGGCGGTTTGCAGCTTTTTGTTTATCCCTGTTGTTACTCTGGGGTATTTTCTTGTTATTCCTGGATATTTTCAATTAATTCTTTGGGGGTTTTGGCTCCCTTCTTCAAGATCTGGTTGACCTTTTTCTCAAAGTTGGGCTTGGCCGGATCAAACTTGTGGAGAAATCCATTATAATTGGCGTTGGTGATTTTCTCCAGCTGGGAAACGATCACCGGCCAGCTGCCGCTTAACGCGCCATCAATGGCGCCCGCATAGCCGGTTAAGGTAGCGGGATCCGCTGCCAGCTTATCCCGTAACCCTTTGGAAACGGCGATCTGAACTCCGCCCAGCTGGTAATTGTCCTTAAACAGTTGATTCTGATTAACGATATTGCTGTCCAGGATTCCGGCGATCCGTTCGGGGACGCTTAGGGTCTGCACCTGGTAGCCTTTAGTAGTCAGATGCAATTTGATCAATTCCGCCAGCAGCTTATTCTGGCCGCCGATATAGGTGATTTCATCATCCCCTGCCGCTCCGACCACGGAAACCGTGTAATCCGAATCCTGAACCAGGCTGACCGCTGTGGGTTCATCAAACTCAACGGCCCTCAGGAAAAGGCTGCCGTTATCCGCCGCTTTCAGACCCTCAAAGGAATAGGTATTATACTTGCCGTAGCCGTTCAGGGCTTCGACCAGCTCCGAAGTCCCTCTTTCAATCCCGCCCCCGTGCAGGGCCAAAACGGTGGTGTCGCTGCCGATATCATTGGATTTGATGGTGTAGTCCGCAGCCGCTTCCGCCGCAGACAGTTCGGCAAAACTGTGATACCCCGGTGTCAGGGCATAGGCGCTGGCGCCAATCCCAAATGTAAACACTAAAGCAACCGCTAAAATTTTGTTCAGTCCTTTTTTCATACTTTTTCTCCTTTCAACTAGAGGAACAAATAATTGACCCCTATAACCGCCAGCATGACTCCCATAACCACAAGGGCCTGGGTGCCGGTCCTGCGCTTGCTGATCTTCATCAGATACAGGCATTTTTCTTTGATGGTCAACGCCTTATTCATTGTTCTCCTCCTTTCTCAAATTTGGACATTCAACAGCACTGCGCACCCGTAAGTCAGCACACTCAGCAGGCCCGTGCTTAAAAATGTTGTGGCCAGGCCCTGACGCTGAATGGTATTGGCCAACAGACCGGGTACGATAATGCCGACTGCCGCCAGTCCGGAGATCATACTATAATCAAAAACAGGCACCAGGGCATGGATGATAAACTGCAAGACGATGGCCACCGTGATCATGGCCACAAATTTTCGCTTGCCGTATAAAATGGTGACTTTGCTTACACCGAAATAAACGATGGCATAAGTCAGAATGCTGATCAGAAACGTCAGGAAAATGGCCTGAGGCTGTCTGGCAAGCATGGCCAGATAGCCGGGCACCACCAGACCGGCAGGCAATACGCCCGTGATTTCCGTAAACAGCAGACTCAAGATCACACCCATGATGATCATCGCGTCAATATTGGTCAGCAGCAACGATCTGCCTCCTCTCCTCCTGTTGGATGAAACCATTGCCTGTGGGGTGTATGATCAGCTCGACCAGTTCTTCCCCGCCCCCGTGGATGTTGCCGACACCGAAAACCATCCTGCCTGCAAAATCATCCTTGATCATGTGATACACCTCATGGGGAGACAGCCCCTCGGCATTGATATATTTGCGCGGCTCTATTTTCCCGCTGTGGACCCCTTCGCTGATGGGGCCCACTGTCTCCCCCATAGCCACGAGAATCTCAATATCCATCTGCGGCAGGACCTCCCCGGCAAACTGCAGGGTCCGGTCCACCCGGTCGGGCCGGCAGTTGACAATGATCATGGGGTTTGCCGTGGCATAGCCCATCGCTGTGATATGGTCCCAGATCAAGCGGGTCGAATTGGGATCATTGGCCGCAAAGCCGTTGACAAAATAACTCCCCTCCTGCTCATCCAGGGGATGGATCATCAGGGCCCCTGGGTCCGGATTGGCATTCAGCATTCCCCTTAAGGCGGTGTCCTTGTCGATGTTCAGGGCTTTGGCCACCGCCAGCGCCAAGGCGATATTTTCCGGGAAAACGATATAGCTGAACTTTTCCAGGTAACCATCAGGAATTTCCTTTTCATCAGTAATCAGGACCCGGCTGTTCCGTTTGCCCGCCTCCCGCCGGAAATAATCGTTATAAGGGCTGTCCGCCACAACCAGGGTTCCGTTCCTGGGAATGGTGGCTGTAAACGACTCGGCGATAAAGTCCAGGGTAGGGCCGCATAAATCCATATGGTCTTCCCGCACATTGACAATCACCCCGACATTGGCTTTCACCAGCTTCTCCTGGAATGTGATCTGGTAATCGGGATTGACCGCCATGCACTCCGTGACAAAGGCGGAAGCGCCCAGCCCGGCCGCTTTGCGGACGACTGTTTTTTGTTCGATGATGTTGGGCCCCAGAGGGCCCCGTTTGATCGGTTCTTCTTCCTCCCGGTCCCAGTAAATAATTCTGGCACTGGTTCCGGTCGTTTTCCCGACAACCTTCTCCCCCGCCTCCTTCAGGATCCCGGTAATCAACCTGGTGGCCGTTGATTTGCCCCTGGTGCCGTTGATATTGACGCGAAGAGGGATACTGTTCAGGTTTCGATTATGTCTGATCTGCTCATACACACCCAGGCAAAAAACAAAAAACATCAGCGCCAGCGCAAACTGCAAATCGATCTGTCCTTTCGTCCAATAATTAACAAATGGAACCCTCTTTCGTCGTTCATTATACGTGACAAATATGACCCAATATTTACCGGAAACAGAATATTTGTTACAGATTTTTAAACAAATGTTACAAAATGCCTATAAACAAAACAAAAAAAGAGCTGTGCCTGCGCACAGCCCTTTATATGGCAATCCGGGTTTTCTTGTTTTCTCACAATAGACTATCGATGGGTTTTCTCACTGCCAGTTTCTTACGTCCAGGTGCTGATACTTAGGCAGTAAACGGGTGGGCATTTTCAAAGCGTCTTTTCTAAAGGGTGGTGCCAGCTGGGTTCCGTCGCAAACGATTTCCAGCACGGTGGGTTTCCGGGAAGCCAACGCTTTTTCCAGAGCCGGTCCCACTTCCTCCGGGCTGGTAACGCGAATACCTTCGGCACCCATAGCGATGGCTACCGGCACAAAGCTTTCCGGATTAAGAATATCGGCGCCGATAAACCGATTATTGTAGAAATCGATTTGATTCTTTTTCTCCGCGCACCAAGCCATGTTCCGGAAGACAATGGCCACTACAGGCAGATTGTGTTCCACAGCGGTACTCACTTCATGGAGGCTCATTCCCCAAGCTCCATCCCCGACGATGGCAACCACAGGGGCATCGGGAGCAGCCATTTGGGCTCCTAAAGCTGCCGGATAAGCAAATCCTGTATTGCCGAAGGTCAGAGCCGCAATATGCATCCCTTCACCTTTGAATCTCAGGTAGCTGTTAGCTGTCGAAGAAACATTGCCAATATCCGTAGATACGATAGCATGCTCAGGCAGCGCTTTTTGGATTTCCCAAAGCGCACGGCGGGGATTGATGGGCTCCCCATCCACCATCGCCAGGTCAACAATTTCTTTATCCCAGGCTTCTTGACGGCTCTTGATGACAGCCAGGTATTCTTCCTTAACTTGGGGGCTGGGGATTTTAGCCTCTAAGCCCTTAAGAATTGCTTTAGCTGCTTCTTTGGCATCGGCAATCAGTCCGACTTCAACCGGATGGGTTCTGGCGATATGGCGGGGGTTGATATCTACCTGAATGATCTTCGCACTGTCCGGGAAGTAATTGATGTCATATTGAGGGGTGGTGCCAAAGACAGAAAGCCGGGTTCCCAGGGCCAGCATCACATCCGCCTCCGCCACGGTATTCATGGCTGCTTTGGAGCCCATATAGCCGATAGGCCCTAACCACAGAGGATGATCAGATGGGAAGGCATCGTTATGAAGATAGGTACAAGCTACGGGAGCGGAAAGGATCTCAGCGATTTTCCCTACAATATCCTTGGCTTTTGTATCGACAATTCCACGCCCGGAGATGATCACCGGACGTTTGGCGGAAGCCAGCAGCTCAGCAGCCTTGGCGATGGCGTCTAAATCACCGCAGCCCCGTTGGGAAACCCGGTATTGATGGGGTTCAAGAATCTGCTCATCGATCTCGCCATAGAAATAATCCCGGGGAATATCATAAAGGACCGGTCCCCGTTCAGCATAGGCAATGCGGAAAGCTGTCCGCAAGCAATCGGCAGCCCGGGAGGGATGAGGAACGCGAATGGTTTCTTTGGTAATCGCTTTGAAAATTTGAACAGTATCTGCTTCCTGGAAGCCATCCCAGCCCACGGTAGGGGTTCCGGCTGAAGGACAGATCACCACCATCGGTGTGTGGGCCATATTGGCTGCTGCCACAGAGGTGACCATGTTGGTAATGCCCGGGCCATTTTGACCGATCAGCACCCCGGCCCGGCCGGTAACACGGGTATAAGCGTCTTCCATATGGCCGGCGGATTGTTCGTGGCGAACAGGGATAAATTGAATCCCGGCGGTGGGGAAGAGATCCAAAAGGTCCATAAACGCAGATCCCACAATACCTGTTACATGGTCCACCCCTTCGGCCAATAAGGTTTCACAGATAGCTTCACTAGGTGTCATTCGCATTTTTGCCATAGTTCTTTCCTCCGAATCTATTCCAGCACATCTACGCACTATTTTTTAATAGTATTGCTTGACTACTTCCAAAAGCCTTAAGGCCTTATCCACACGATCCACTTTGACTTTTCCGGTCATCAGGGCCACTGTGGTGTTCAGCTGATTTTTAAGCAATTTCGAATAGTCCTCATCGGCAATGGTCAAGGTCAGCTCCGGTGTATGGGGGCAATCTTCATAAACCGTAATCCAGCTGTCTTTGATCATCATTTGAATAGGGCCGCTTTCCTTTAGATTAACCTGGAAGGTGAGATCCTTTTCTTCCATATGACCGGGGTCGGCATTCATTTTCTCGCAAAACTCATAGATTTCATCTTTAACACTCAATGTACCATAACCTCCAAATCTTCCCTAATTCCAGATCTCCATGATACTGGCCCAGAGCTCATTGTTTTTTGCTATAGGAACGCGGCAGGAACACGGTAGAGACACAGTGCCTGTCCCCTTGTCCCGGTTATCTGCTGGGGGGGCCGAATTGGGGGTCGGTAATGACATTGACACAGGACATTGTGCCGGAGGCCAGGGCGCGGTCAATAGCCTCGCCCACTTCTGCGGGATCGGTGACGAATTCACCGTAGCCCCCCAGGCTTTCCACCATCTTTTCGTAGCGCACCTCTTCCATCAGCTCCACCCCGACAAATCTGGCTTTGCCGCTGGCCTTTTTGGCTTCGGAGCGTTTGATCATTCCCCAGAGGCCATCATTGAGGATGATTGTCGTAATATCCAGCCCATAGCGCTTTAAGGTATCGAATTCGGCCGCGCCATAGCCGAAGGCTCCATCCCCGGTGACCATGATGACCTTTTTCTCGGGATGAGCCAGCTTGGCAGCGATGGCATAACCCATGCCCACGCCTAAAGGACCAAAACTTGTGCCGGCAATGGAGAGCATCTGTCCCGGACCATAGGCCGGAAGGACTAACGTTGCCCAAGTGGCTGTATCTCCCCCATCGATGACTACCACGGTCTCTTCATCCACCCGCTGGGCAATTTGGTTCATCAGGTGAACGGGATGGATCGGTGTATGGGCGGGATCACACATCTGGCCAAAAAGTCCGGCAAATTGTTGTTTCACAGCATTGAGGAATCCGGCCCATTGGGGATGACTTCCCTGATCTACTCCCCCATTAAGCTGTTTCAGAACTTCCCGGGCATCGCCGTGGATACCGACGGTGATATCCAGCTGATTGGTCAGCTCGGCAGCGTCAATATCAATGCGGATGATTTTCAAATCCTTGCGGAAGATTCCCCGCCCCAAGGTAAAGCCGGGTCTTGTGCCGATAACGATGGCCAGATCCGCCTCTGCCATGAGGGCTTGCAGGATGGGATGATCATAGCCGGGGCTGATGAACAAAGGATGTTTATCCGTTATGCATCCCCTGGCCGCGTTGCGGGTTGCGAAGGGGATGCCTGTTTTCTCCACGAATTCCCGGAGCTCCTGGTGAGCTTGGGAGAACCATACTCCGGAACCGGCGATGATCACCGGCTTATAAGCTTGTTTGATCAGATCCAGAGCAGCCTGAATGCTGGCTGGATCCCCTTGGGGCTTGCCGGCAACACAATAGTTTTCCTGGAATGCCACGGCAGAGAGTTCCACTTCCGATTCCATAAGATCCCTGGGTATTTCGATATAGACCGGCCCCGGTCTGCCGGTGGTTGCCTGGGCTACGGCCCTGCCCACGTATTCAGGGATCCGTTTCACCTCTGCGACGGCACGGGAGTGTTTGGTCATTTGACTGAGAATGGCCATTTGATTAAAATCCTGCAGTTCGTTGCGGTCACTTTCCGTAACCCGGGCTTTGCCGCCGAGAGCAAAGACCGGAAATCCTCCCACATAAGAGTTGGCCAGACCGGTAAGCAGATTGGTAACCCCCGGGCCCGCTGTCCCTGTGCATACTCCCAGTTTGCCGGTGGTCAAGGCCCACCCCCCCGCTGCAAAAGCAGCGGTCATTTCATGGCGGACACCGATGAATTTGATACCCAGCTCTTCACAGCGCTCCATAGTAGGATAGATGTGCCCGCCTGGGATACCGAAGAGGTATTGAACACCTTCCTTTTTGAAAATCTCGGAGACAAGAGCTCCTGCTCGGCATTTACCTTCCATGAGTGAAAACCTCCTTCTATTCTGCTTAAAATTCACTTCAAAAACTTTCCAGGCGATTCTGTACTGTTAGATTTCATAACCTTAAATTCCGCACCTGTAATCGTTACTTGGAAATAACCTTAGGGTTCGGAGTACCCGGAATATTGTTCTTCCTACCCGTTTCCGGCAAGAAGATCAGGATTAAAATAAGGGAAAGCAGAGGCAAGGCGACAGCGACAGCGGTGGCATTACCTAAACCAAGCCAGAGGGCCATCGTGGTTACGGCAGTGGGAACGATAATCTGCCCCAAACGACCGACGATATTGTTGGACCAAGCCATGGCATTGGCCCGGATCTCCGTGGGAAAAAGTTCATTGGTTAAGGTGGAGCCTACGATTAGAAACGAGTTGACAAATCCCGCGGAAATGATGCTGCACACCAGTACCGGATAGAAGCTCTTCAGAGTAAAGGTTAAGACACTAAAGACGCAGCCTACCAGAATGATTATCGTAGCAGCGCGCTTGCGCCCGATGACGTCCATCATTTTTCCATTCATAGCAATGACAAAGATACCGGTGAGGGTTTGGAGAACCAGACCTAAACTCACCATATTGGGAGTCCAGCTTAATTCATTAACAACTCTCAGAGAGAAAAAGTTCAAGGTTCCTTTGACTCCAAAATAAAGGAATACCCAGACCAGACACATGACCACCATATATTTGGCAAAGGGGTTTCGCCAAGGACCGAAGAAATCTTCTTTCTGGGGCAGGTTGCCTTGTTTCTTCTCTGCCTGGACCTCCAGGAAGGCCTCTGTTTCAGGCAAGCGGTTTCTCATCAGAAAAACAGGAATCATCGGCAGTGCACCCACAACATAAAGTGCTCTCCAACTTAAGCCGAAACGGGTGAAAACGGGAAGCAGAATACCAATCAGCAAAGCCCCGAATACAGCGGTCAATTGGAATCTTCCTACGGCTTTTCCCCGATGTTCCGTGGCGAACTCCTCGCAGAGGATGACATACCCCACAGACCAACAACCGATTAAGAAGATCCGGGCTACGAATTGAAAAAAGATGAACACCTGGATAGTCGGGGAAAAGGCTGTCAAGAGACTGCAAAGAGAATACATATATACGCAGGTTAAAAATATGTTGCGGCGGCCGATAGTGTCCGCCATCCGCGAAACGAAGAAGGCGACCATAGTCCCAAAAGCAATAATGGACAGGGCATAACCGGACATCTGAGTACTTAGGGCAAAATCCGCTTTTATATAGGGTAGGGCAATATTGATCAGCGCATCATCAAAGCCTTCGAAAAATGCTCCCAGGATGAGGATGGGCCACATGGTTTTTTGACGCGGGGTCAGTGCAAATTTTGTGCTCATCTTTGCTTCCTCCCGAATAAAAAGTCCTGACTTCAGGAGACCGGCGCATTCCTTTTGCCGCTTATCTATTTCCTATCTGGTTATGTATGACTTAAAAAGCTTAAGCTGTTCCAGGAGGCCCGCCTGTCTCTCCAGGGAAACCTCTGCGGAGCCCTCTGGATAGGTGAAGAAACCTTCTCCTGATTTTAAGCCTAACTTTCCTTCCTGAACCTTTTGGGTGATCGCTGCCGGAACGGCCGTGTCATTGCAAAGCTCCGGAAAAATGACATTATAGGCAAAGGCACAGGTATCCAAACCGATGTAATCCATAGTCTCAAAGGTTCCCTGCCAGGCGGATTTAAAACCAATACAGGCCGTATTGGCAGTATCCAGATCCTCAAGGGAAACAATGCCTTTTTCATAGAGGTAGAGAGCCTCCCGGGCCATGGCTGTCTGCATGCGGTTGATCAGGAAACCTTTGATAAATTGGTTAATGACAATCGGCTTTTTCCCGCATTTCTCCAATTCCTCTCTAAGCCAGGCCACTTTTTCGGGATTGGTTTTGTCATTTTTGACGATTTCCACTAAAGGAATGATTTGGGGCGGATTCATAAAGTGAGCCACAAAGAAGTTTCCCGGGCGAAAATGAGGGAATATCTCAGGCAGCGGCAAGGCCGAGGTGTTGCTGACGATAACGATCTCTTGGGGACAGAACCGATCCAGATCCTCATAAACCTTTTGCTTTATGCTGATCACTTCAGGGATAGCTTCTATCACCAGATCCGCCTCTTTAACCGCTTCTTCCAAGCTGGTCATGGTTTGAAAATTGCTCATCAGAGCCGTGATATCCTGAACAGTGATGCCCTTAGCTGCCATTAAGGCAAGACTATTGCGGATTTCTCTGGTTCCTTCCGCTAAAGCTTCCACTTTAATGTCTGACATAATCACACGATGTCCACCCATGAGGAATACCTGAGCAATGCCGGGTCCCATCACACCTGAACCAATAACAACCACATTCATTCCTTATGCCCCCTTTTCATTACAAGGTTGATGCCTTGTGAACCTCTTAACAAAATTGTAGACACCTTGACTCATTTTGACTAACACATAGTTTTGAATATCCTGCCATAGACTACAAATCTCATTTGTGGCTCTTTCTATCATCCACCTGCGCTGCTGTCAATGGACATAAAAATCCGCCATATAAATAAAACTCCGAGAGCATCTCTCGGAGGGAACAGGTTTTACTTATAAGCAATGAATAAGATTAGCAACGGTAATCCTGAGTTGTTAATTTAAGATAGCCGATAAATTCCTTACTGATTTCGGTTTGAGCATTGGCCATGGGATATACCACCCCAATGGTGATGTTATTGTGCTTTTCGATGGCTATGGGGACCACTTCCCCCTTCTTAAAGATAAGCTCTTTTTCCAAACCGATTCCGGTAACGAAACCCACCGCCAAGCCTTCTTCAATCACCTTTTTGTAAATCTGCATGCTGTTTGATTTCTGAATCTGCAGATCGGCGGGGTCCTGATAGCGTTTGATAATCTCCAGAATCCAGCCATAAAGATCCTCAGAAACGATCAGTTTTTGCTTAAAGAGCTCGGTATGAGTGATCACGCGCTTGTTTTTGAGAGGGGACTTTTTCCCGGCACACACAAAAATCTTATCGTCAAGTATGCTTTCGTAGCTCAATCCCAGATCATGAACAGCCTCAAAAAATCTCGGATCTTCACTTGTCTGAAAGATAATGCCAATATCGCTTATCCCCGCGGCTACATTACACATAATTTCCTGGGGACTATGCTCTTCTAAAATCACATTGACCTGAGGATGCAGCTTATAAAAAGAAACCAGGATATCCGGCAGGGTCATATAAGGGACCACATCAATGCGCAGCTTCCCTTTTAAAACCTTTTTAGGAAGAGGCTTGCTGAATTGGGAATAGAATTCGTCAATCTTAGTTAGGAGCTCCTGAGCTTTATTGACAAATTCCTCCCCCTCCTTTGTAAGCGATACACCCTTATAGGAACGCACCAAAAGCTCAACGCCGAACTCCTTCTCCAAATTACGAATGGCGACGCTAAGATTCTGTTGTGAGACATGAATCTGCTCAGCGGCGACACTCAGAGATTTATTTTTGCTCACTTCAACAAGATAATATAGCTGCTCGATACGCATAAACAGCATCCATCCCATCATCCATATAGCAAGTTCTGTATTAAATTAATTATAGATCAAATAGATACTCTTTCCCAGCTCTATTTGTTCCATATTTCTCATATTTATTTAGATTTCCACTTTACTGCTCAACCAACTGTCAACGAGTGCATACTTTACACGAAAATCTTGTTTTAAGGTTCGCTTGAACCTAGTTAAGACATTCGTAATATTCCTTCTTACATTCACGAAGGCGTTTGGCGCCAAGGGATTGAGGATCCCGTTCTTTTCTGTTTCCTTCTTCACCAGATCTGTTCTGCCCAGGGCGAGGAGCTCTTCTATTTTTCATCTTCCAAAAGAGTAATCCTGATTACAGGATTGACTATTCTTCTTGGATAGCTCTCTTGAACTTCACCGATATAAGTAACAGAAATAGTGTCCCCTATCTGTAAATCTTCCCGGGTGATTTGTGTATGTCTCCATTCTAACTTGGTTTTATTATCAACTCTAAAATAGACTTCACCTCGATTATTTATATCATTGACATCCAAACCATTTACCAGGAAGTTGTTTTGATTAATATCCTCAATAGTTGCATAAAATGTAGCCCCTGCTATCGGCTCAGCAGTATTTCGTCCAATCCAAAACCCTCCGCTTGCCACTGCCACTAATAGTATTAAATAACCTACAATTAAAATAGTTTTTTTCATTACACACCTCTTTCCAATTAGCCGGTTAGAATTATAGCATGGACATCACACGGGTCTTAAAAATAATCCGAAAAATACGGTGTCTGCTGTTCAATAGCATCCTCAAGCATATCCACAGTTTTCGATCTGCAGGATATGCGCCCAATCTTGTGCAGATAGTCCGGCCGCTTATATCCTAACAACATAGTCGTCATGGTCTGAATATCAATTTTATCGTTGCTTTTCTCCGACGCACGAATGACTTCACCTTGGCCTGCCGCAGTGATACGCAGTGTAAAAACACCTTGATTCCACGAAAGCAGCGGATCATCCAACATAAATGTCCATTCTCGTTCCGTCGTGTCCGGCTTAAAGGGGTATTGGGCAATAAATTGCTCTAAATCCACGATCCGTGCCATGAAATAAGGAGAGATCGTTTCCTTGATATCCGCGTCCTCCAGCAAAAACGCCAGAGGTTCGTCCGTGTACGTATGGCCTACGACCTTTGCGATCATAGAAAAATGTGCGCTGATAAAATTCCAGAGTCCGCTGCGGGCCTCCTCATTAATAAAGATCATATCCTTGATGTGAAAAACCTCATCTGCAATTCGGTAAAGCACATAACCATCCGGCTGTCCGCTCTCATTATAGTATACAGCCGCCATCATATCATCAGGATCCCACAGCCAATATTCCCGCCACGCAAGATCATTGCGCAGCATAGCGCCATGGGTTTGAAGAGCGAAGCGCTCGTAGGTTTTTTTCACCTGCTCGTCTTCCACTGGAACGCGTTCTATCTCACCAGACACCTGCTTGTTTTTAGGCAGTTGATAATCCTGAATTTCATATATGATTCGATCGGAAATGATCTCCCAGCCTTTCCGGCGATAATAAGGGATGGAATACGGATACAGGAAGGAAATCGACTGACCCTGCTTTTTCATGTTTTCCAGCGCCTGATACAACAACTTATGCATGAGTCCTTGATTGGTATACTCCGGGTATGTGCCGACTCCGGTAAGCCCTCCCATATTATAAGTTTTATTGAAGATGCGTACCTGTAAAGGATAAACCGCTACCTGAGAGATAAGTTTGTCCCCGTCAAACCATCCCCACACATCCGCCTGCTCCAAAACAGGGGATTTGGCGCGTATAATCTCATCCTCTTCCCAGCCAATTTGATGTAATTGCCGGTCAGTTACCTGAAAGACATATCTCAGCAGTTGATTGTACTGTTCAAGATGCTCCAGGCCGGCCTTTTTGATTTTTAGCTGCTTTCTCCTGCTCATAAAATCCTCCTTTCAAGCAACTCTTTGTTCGATACGGTGAGGCACTCGCTCATTCATGATAATCATCGCTACAGACAACGCCTCCTTGCTGAAGCGCCATAACGATTTTACTTGTCTGGCCGATAAAGACATTTTCTTTAGTCAGATAAGCGATTTCAATGGGGAAATCTTTAGCCTTGCCGAATTGACACAGCCAATTGCTGATAAACATCATAGCCATGACGGAGGTCCCTTTTTTGCCGATCTCTCCCTTATCATTATAGACATCCAGACAATAAAACATAATATATTTAATGACATCGGGTGGTATTTCTTCCCGATCAAAAAGAGCTGATAGCATTCATCATCGTTGTTGGCCCGCAGTCATATTCGGTCGCTTGATAACTTAACGGAACTTTCATCGACCGCACCTCAATCCCAGATAATTATTATTAACTTATTATACAAATATCAAGCCATGGGGACAACCAAAACAACGATAGGCTATTGCCGCAAAATAATTGTTTCAAATCCATAAAAACCATAGCTTTATAGGCAGTATACACTTCCCTTTATCGGACAAACAAAAAAGGCGTACTCGCTCCACTAATGAGAGAGGTACGCCTTTGTCTATTTCATTCATCAATATGCTCTAATCCCTGACGGTAAAGTTCCTGGACATGATTATCATGAAGGGAATAATAGACCATTTTCCCCTCCCGCCGGTACTTGACAAGATTGCTGCTCCGCAAAACCCTGAGTTGATGGGAGGTGGCAGACTGACTTAAACCCAGAAGTTCAGCAAGATCACAAACACAAATTTCCGTCTTGGCAAGGGCATCCATAAGCCGTACCCGGGTAGGATCTCCCAGAGTCTTGAATAAATCCGCCAATTTGGTGGCCCGATCCAGGCTCAGCATCTGATCAGCATAAGCACGAATCACATCCGGGTGGGTACACACTACCTCACATGAAACGTTTTCATTATTTTCATGACACTTATTGGAAGTCATTGTCAGATTCACCCCATTATGCTAGTCCTTGCTGATTAGTACTATATCAGTAAATCTCCAGCATGACAAGTAAAGGGGGCTCAAAGGCTCGGAAGAGCGGCAGGTTTTTCAGGGCGGGTATAACGCCTGACACGGGTAGCATTTAAAATCGCCAGCAAAGCCACTCCCACATCAGCGAAAACAGCTTCCCACATGTTGGCCACCCCAAACATGCCCAGCCCAATAAAACCAAGTTTGATAATCAATGCGAAGCCAATGTTCTGCCAGATCACCTTTTTAGTAAACTGTGCGATATCCATTGCGCTGACCAATTTACCCGGCCGGTCTTCCATCAGAACCACATCTGCCGCTTCGATAGCGGCATCAGAGCCCAAACCACCCATCGCTACTCCAATATCGGCCCGGCTTAAGACCGGCGCATCATTAATCCCATCCCCAACAAAGACAACCTTTCCTTTCCCCTTAAGCTTCTGTTGGTAACGCTCAAGCCAGGTGACCTTATCTTCCGGCAGCAAATCGCCATGATACTCCCGGATTCCCAACTGTTCAGCCACAGCTTCGGCAACGCTGCGCTGATCCCCGGTGAGCATAACTGTGGTAATCCCCGCCTGGTTCAACTGAGCCACCACTTCTTTAGCCCCTTCTTTGGACCGGTCGGAAATCATCAGAACTCCTGCGTATTCGCCATCCACCCCAATATAGACTTGAGTCCCCACTTCACTCATTTCCAGCTCAGGAACGGCTATGGAGTTCTCAAGCAGGAGGTCCCTTTTACCCACTAATACCACTTTACCTTTGAATTCTGAGCGAATTCCCTTGCCGCTGATTTCTTCATAATGAGTGAGCGAAACAGAATCAATCTCTTTACCCCATTTATCCCGAATGGATTTGGCAATGGGATGGCTGGAATGAACTTCAGCTGCAGCAGCAATTTCCAGCAGCTGCGCTTCCGTGTAATGCTTGCTTGTTTCTATTTTATTGACTTCAAATACCCCTTGGGTTAAAGTTCCCGTCTTATCGAAGATCACTGTTTTTACTGAGGTCAAAGCTTCTAAATAGTTGGCCCCTTTAACCAGAATCCCATGACGGGAAGCTCCGCCGATTCCTCCAAAATAACCGAGAGGTACGGAAATCACCAAAGCACAGGGGCAGGAGATAACGAGAATCGTCATGGCCCGATAGAGCCATTCCCGGAAATCCCCTCCCATAAAGAGAGGCGGAATCAAGGCAATCCCTAATGCTATGACCACCACGGCCGGTGTGTAGTACCGGGCAAAGGTCGTGATGAACTTTTCTGTTTTGGCCTTCCGGGCGCTGGCGTTCTCCACCAGATCAAGGATCTTCTGAACTGAAGAATCGGCAAACTCCCGGGTCACACGAACGGTGAGCACCCCTGAGGTATTGATGATTCCTGCCAGAACCGAATCCCCGACTTTGACTGACCGCGGGACGGATTCACCCGTCAAAGCCGATGTATCCACATAAGAAGACCCATGAACAATTTCTCCATCCAATGGAACCTTCTCCCCGGGGCGAATCAGAATCAGCTGCCCTATATGAACATCATCCGGATCCACCTTTTTCGTCTCTAATCCATTGACCAGATTGGCATAATCCGGACGAATATTAAGCACCGCTTGGATGGAACGCCTTGAGCGGTTGACTGCCCGATCTTCAAAGTATTCTCCCACAGCGTAGAAGAGCATAACCCCTACCGCCTCCGGAAGTTCATGAATGGCAATGGCCCCCAGGGTGGCGATACTCATCAGAAAATTTTCATCGAAAACCGAACCGCGCATAATATTTCGGAACGCTTTGGCCAAGACTTCATACCCGACCAAACCATAAGCCAATAGAAAAACAAGGTATTCAAGGACCTCCAGGGAGGTATTATGCCAACGCGAGCCAAAAATCAGCCCAATGATCAGAAAAATACCCGCAATGAAAATTTTTAATAGCTTTTGTTTCGTTTCCTTTGCTTCCTCTTCCGCATCATGAACACTGTTCTTTACGGCCTTTTTCTCCACGGGCATAAGTTTTACCCCTGGTTCTATTCTCTCGATGATTTCCTGAGCTTTGCTCATCATCCCCGGCGGCAGTAAAACTGTTTTCATGGCATAGTTGATACTCGTCTCCCCTATACCTTCTGTTGCACATAGCGCCTGCTCCATTTTAGCCGAGCAGTTAGGGCAAAACTCCCCTTCAATCCGATATTGAACCTTTTCCGGAGCGTTCACAGCTCCCTTCTCTTTCACTGCCACAAGCTTAACACCGGGTTCAATTTTCTCAATGATGGCTTGAGCCCGGCCCATCGTCCCAGGGGGTAAGAAAACCGTTTTCATGGCATAATTGATGCTCGTCTCCCCGATTCCCTCCGTTGCACTTAATGCCCTTTCCATTTTAGCTGAACAATTGGCACAAAACTCGCCTTCAATGCAATATTTCACCCGTTCTTGTGATTGACTACGACTGCTGTCAGGCATTCTCTTTCCCTCCAAACCTTGCTTAATGCTTCTTCATATAATAATTCCTTTTAACTGTTCATTTACACATATGAATATCTGTTCATATATAGAATATCAAATCCACTCTCTTACTTCAAGATAGTATCTTAAATTAATTTTATTTACCTACCCTGCACTGAAGCTTTTCCAGCTCCTTTCCTTGATCCGGTCATGCCTCAGCAGTATTTGATTAATTATATAAAACAACTGGCAGCAATGTCTTTCATCGCTCCCAGTTGTTTCGCCTGCCGTTTTATATCCTTTATATCTTTTAAAAACCGGCCAATATAAGCTTAATTACTATGCCAATTGTTATCACTACACCGACTGCGATACATGTACCATAGATTTTTACGGAATCTTTCTCGTCTTTTTCTTGAATCAAGTAATATATACCTGTGGCAATCAAAGCAATTCCAAATAATAAACCTAAGCTGACCAAAATCAAAGATATCATGTTTCCTGCTCCTCTGTTTTAAAAATAAGAACTTAGATTGTCTTCATTGCTCGCATCGCGTTCAAGATGGCAATCACCGTCACGCCTACGTCACCAAAAACAGCTTCCCACATGGTCGCAATGCCCCCAGCTGCCAGAATCAGGACGATAACCTTGACCCCCATGGCAAAGATAATATTCTGCCAGACAATGGAACGGGTCTTGCGGGCCACCCGAATAGCGGCAACGATTTTGGAGGGTTCATCGGTCATCAGCACTACATCAGCGGCCTCGATGGCGGCATCGGAACCCAGTGCGCCCATAGCGATCCCGATATCGGCTCTGGCCAGTACGGGGGCATCGTTGATCCCATCACCAACAAAGACCAGCTTGCCTTTGCCTTTTCTGTTTTTGTCCAGCTCCTCCAGCTTTTCAACCTTCTGATGAGGAAGAAGTTCCGAATAAACGGTATCCAGCCCGATTTCGCGGGCAATCGCTTCTCCCACAACCTTGCTGTCCCCGGTAAGCATCGCGGTCTGGCTCACGCCCAGCCTCTTCAACTCTTGAATAGCCTTTTTGCTGTCCGGCTTCAGTTCATCAGAAATTACAATATAGCCCGCGAAACTGCCATTGACCGCTAAATACACAACGCTGCCCAAAGCCCTTACAGGTTTCCAATCCACCTGCTCCGACTCCATCAGTTTACCGTTTCCGGCCAGCACGGATTTACCGTCAATCCTCACACGGATGCCCATTCCAGGAATCTCTTCCTGCTCCGTAAGTCTTTGCCCATCAACTTCCTGGCCGTACGCCTTTTGAATGGATAGGGCAATGGGGTGATTGGAGAAGCTTTCCGCATGGGCAGCATAAGCCAGCAGCTCCTGCTCCGACCAGTTATTCATTCCCACCACAGAAGTCACCTTGAAAATACCCTTGGTCAGCGTTCCGGTCTTATCAAAGACAATGGTATCAACCGCATTAAGAGCCTCCAGATAATTGCTGCCCTTGACCAGGATCCCGTTTTTGGACGCTCCCCCAATGCCGCCGAAAAAGCTGAGAGGAATGGAAATGACCAAGGCGCAGGGGCAGGACACCACCAGAAAGGCAAGGGCCCTGTAAATCCAGTCGCTGAAAACGGCCCCCGGAATCATAAGGGGCGGGATCACCGCCAGCGCCAGAGCGGCAAAAGTGACAATGGGGGTATAATATCTGGCGAATTTTGTGATAAAGTTCTCGGTTGGTGCCTTTTTGCTGCTGGCATTCTGGACCAGATCCAGAATTCTGGAGATCGTCGATTCCCCGAACTCCTTGGCAACCTCAATAGTCAAGACACCATTTTTGTTGATGGATCCCGACAGCACCTCGTTGCCGGGCTCCACATCCCGAGGGAGGGATTCGCCGGTGAGCGCTGAGGTATCCAAAGCGGAGAAGCCTTCAATAATCCGGCCGTCCAGAGGGATCTTTTCCCCAGGTTTGACAATGATAAAGTCTCCGATGCCTACTTCTTCCGGCGAAACTTTGCGGACTTCATTTCCTACCTTCAGGTTTGCGAAATCAGGCCGGATATCCATAAGGGCAGAGATAGATTTACGGGAACGGTTGACAGCCAGCCGCTGGAAGGCTTCGCCCACCTGATAAAAAAGCATGACCGCCACGCCCTCCGGATATTCGCCAATGATGAAAGCGCCGATGGTGGCCACACTCATCAAAAAGTTCTCATCAAATACCTGACCCTTTGCTATGTTTTTCAGTGCCCGAAGCACGACCTCGCCGCCCACCAGAAGATAGCTGATCAGAAACACACTGAAGCCAACCGGCTGTGCGAAATCAAATACAGCGCCCATGACAAACAGCGCCGCTCCCATGCCGAGCCTGAGACGGTGCATCCATCTTTTCGAGTGTGCCACACTGTCAGCTTCAGCGGGCTTTTTATCTGTATAAGCTATCTGAATGGCGGGTTCAATGTCCAGGGCGATTTGGGACGCCTGGCGCACGATGGCGGGCAGGTTTTTCCTGTCAACTGCCTCAATGGTCAGTTTCTGCCCAACAAAATCCAAAGTGGCTGTCCTGACCCCTTCAATACGGTTGACCTGTGCCTCAATCCTCTGGGCACAATCCCCGCAGCACAGCCCTAACAAAAAAAGTGTCTTTCGTCCCGGCTGGGAGATTTCCTTTTCGTTCATGACGATTTCAGGATCATGTCTCTTGACAATAGCATCCGCCTGAGCGATCAGGCTGTTGGTTTTCGTATCGTCCCCTATCTCCATAGTGAGGGTTTTCGCTACGAAATCAACGGCGGCGGATGCCATGCCCTCCAGCCTGGCCACATCCCTTTCGATTTTAGCAGCGCAATTACCGCAGCAAAGCCCTTCCAGAATAAACTCTTTTTTAATTGCCGCTTCCATAGTTCATTCCTCTTTCATAATTCAATTAATTGAACAGTTGCTTTATCATTCAACCATCAAGGCAAACAAACCCAAACCCAGTTACCATAGATATAATGCTCAGCAATGCTACTCTCAGCCCATTTACTTTTCGCAAATATGAAGGAGCCCCTGATCAAAGATGGTCTTAACGTGATCGTCCGCAAGGGAGTAGTAAACAACTTTCCCGGATTTACGGTAGTTGACCAGCTTTGACTGTTTCAGCACTCTAAGTTGATGTGAGATTGAGGATTTGGTCATGCCCAAAAGCACGGCAATATCGCAAACACACATCTCGGCACGGAATAAAGCGCAGAGAATTTTCACCCGTGTCGAATCGCCAAACACCTTGAATAAATCCGCAAGATCGATCAGGTTATCTTCATCAGGCATATGCTCCCTGACATCTGCAACCACATCCTCGTGGATTGTATTACAATCACATCTGTCAAAATCAGCGGTATAGGCGCACATAAACTATTCACCTCCAGATTGAACGATTGAGCCATTGTTCAATCAAAAGTATAAACTTAATGTATTGACATGTCAATCATATCTTACTCCAAGCAGCAATTCGCTCAAATGTTGCAGCGCTGCACCATTTGCACTAACCCTAAAACTCGAGAACAGCAAATTTTATGCAGATTTTACCTTTCCACGATTTTCCTTTAACATAACGGCCCTATACTTATAGATGTACTACAATAAGTTTGGGAGGTAAGTTATGTTTAAGAATTTCAAAATGTCCAAGCGATTCCTGGCATCATCCCTCTGTCTGGTCATGGCCTTATCTCTGGCCACAGGTGCCGTACTTAATAGCAGGCCGGCATCAGTAGTGGCAGCGCAACCTGCCGCAACAGCCAAAGCCGAAGTAACAGGAAAGACCCCCAAGTATATCTTTATGTTCATCGGGGATGGCATGGCAGCCGTACAAGTGAACTCAGCTCAAATTTACGGCGGAACCAATAAGCATAATCAAATGGCTTTAGACAAAATGAACTTCCAGGGTTTTGAGGCCGTTGGCTATCAAACCACTCAGGACGCCACATCCTTTGCACCGGACTCTGCATCCACAGCAACTTCCCTTTCCTCAGGATTTAAGACCTGGAGCGGAACCATTGGCCTAAAACCAGTGGGAAGTAAATCCGGAAACAAACCGGAAAATGTGGAAGGTACGATTCCCAAAACCATTGCCGAAAGACTTAAGGCCGAAAAAGGAATGAAGATAGGCATCATTTCCACCGTAACCATCAACCATGCCACACCGGCAGCTTACTATGCTCATGTCGCTTCCCGAAACGACTATTATGACATCGCTCTGCAAATGGCAGATTCCGGCTTCGATTTCTTTGGCGGCGGAACCATCAGCCAGCCTACAGGAAAAGACAAAGATCAAAAAGATGCTTATGACGTCATGAAAGAAAAGGGCTATAAAATAGCTAAGACAAAAGAAGATATCCTGGCCCTTAACAGCCAATCAGGAAAAGCCTATGCAGTGACTCCGGTTACTCAGGACAGCGGCGCTATGCCCTATGCCATAGATAATAAAGATGGCGATTTAACTCTGGCTGATTTCGTAAAAAAAGGCATTGATGTTCTTGACAACGACAAAGGATTCTTCATGATGGCCGAATCAGGCAAGATTGACTGGGCAGGTCATGCTAATGATGCCAAAGCCAATATTGGTGATGTGATCGCCTTTGAAGAAGCTATCCAAGTCGCCATCGACTTTGCTGCCAAGCACCCTGAAGAGACCCTGATCATCGTTACCGGCGACCATGAAACAGGCGGCATGACCATCGGTCAGGCAACAACCGGTTATGATACAGCTTTTCATATTTTAGAAAGCCAAAAGATATCTTATGTAGCCTTTGACGCTTTAATCAATAAGATGAAAGCAGACAATCCGTCCCTAAAATTTGACGACGTTATGCCGGTTATCACTGAAAGCTTCGGTCTTGTTAACAAAACCAAAAATGATATAAGCCGCCCCGGTGAGCCCAGCTATATGACTTTAGAGCTATCTGATCGGGAAGTAGCTAAGCTGAAAAAGGCCTTTATGGAAACCATGAAAGACAAACCTACCGACAGCGAAGAAAATGATCTATTATACGGCGGTTATAATCCACTTTCCGTAACCTTAACTCATATTCTTAATAACAAAGCAGGTATCGGCTGGACCTCCTATTCCCACACAGGCGTACCGGTTCCAGTCTATGCAACAGGTGCTGGTGCCGAGTTGTTTAATGGTGCCTATGAAAATACCGCTGTGTATGACAAATTAGTCAAGGCTACAAATATTAACTAGTCGTAACTTCAATAGATATCTAAATAAAGGAGTGTCGCAAAGCTACTTTTTAACATAGTCTGCGATGCTCCTTTTTCATTCCCGGATCGTCAATCCATTGCCAATTTGGGCGCAAAGGAAAGGAGCGCGACTTAAAGAAGATGCTTCAGAATATTAACAGAAAAGAATTGGTTTTTACTATTGTCATTTTAATAGCGATAGCGATTCTCACCTTATTGCCTACGGGATTTCAGAAACAAGAATACCACTTTACCGAAGGGGTTCGAGCCAAAGTCATTTCTGTCAATAATATAGGGGTACATAGTTCCGGGATTTATAACATAGGTGATCAAAGCGCCTTAATTGAAATAGAAACCGGCTCCCACAAAGGAGAACAGGTTCAGGCCAATAATATGCTTACCGGCAGTCTCTCCGTGGACAAAATATTTCAAGCAGGAGACAAGGCCTGGGTTCTGCTTGGATTTGATGAAGATAACAAGATCAACTTTGCCAATATGATCGATCACTATCGTATCGATAAGGAGATCCTTTTAATCGGAACCTTCGCCGTAGTTATCATCATATTTTCTGGATTTACCGGAGTTCGCACCTTGCTTTCCTTTACTTTTACACTATTAAGTATCTGGAAGATTTTGATACCGGCAATGCTTTACGGCTATAATCCACTCATAGTTGCCCTCCTTGTGGGAAATGTGCTGACCGTTGTCACCCTGCTCTCGGTGGCAGGATTCACCAGAAAAGCCTATGCCTCTATTATCAGTGCTGTTACTTGTTCCATTGCAACCTGCCTTCTGGCCATTCTCTTTGGCAGTCTATTTAATATCCACGGCGCGGTAATGGAAGGAGCCGAATCACTGCTGTATGCCGGATTCATGGATCTTGATTTAACTTTAGTTTTTCAAGGAGGAATTTATCTTGCCTGTTCAGGTGCCGTACTCGATTTAGCAATCGACATTTCATCGGCTCTGGAAGAGATTATCCATAATAATCCCCATGTAACCAAGACGGCCCTTATGAAATCGGGACTTAACATCGGAAAATCTGTAGTCGGCGGCCAAACTACTACTCTGCTGCTGGCCTATATGGGAAGCTACATCACAGTGATGATGGTCTTTATGGCTCAAGGCACACCACTTATGAACATCCTTAATTCAAAGCCCATTGCAGCAGAAATATTGCACACCTTTGTCGGCTGTATCGGACTGGTTCTGGTATCCCCATTAACATCACTTATCTGCGGCCTTATCTACGATTGGGATAGTAACACCGCCCAAAATCAGGGATGAGACAAGACCCCACGGGGAAGAGAGTTCAAATTGTGCACCAGTGCATGATTTGAACCACCATTCATTTCTTAAAAGCGGCTTTGCTCACTTCGCAATCGAAAAGAAGGCCACCAATACAATCCGCAAAGACGTATCGGTGGCCTTTCCTCTTCTTCCCAATAAAATCAGAAGTATTTATACCTGAACCAAACCTTACAGCTTACAGTTTAAACAACATGTCTGCATAGCTGGGCAAAGGCCAGTATTCCTTATCCACCAGCTCCTCCAATTGATCCACAGCCCCCCGGAGAGTATTCATAGCGGTGAATACCTCATCCCGATAAAACACCCCCTGTTCAAAGACCTCACCCATAGCCAGAGCTTTATTGATCTTCTCTTCCAGATCCCGAAGGCTTTCATTCACTGCCACCACTATAGAAGAGACCTGGTTCAAAAGATCTTCCTGGACAGAGACAGGTGCACTGGAAACCGCTTTCACCGCCGCAATCCCGGCCGCCAGATTTTGAATCATTTTCAACCCGGCGGGCATAATTTGACGTTTGACCATAGTGAGCATCGTTTGCCCTTCAATATTGATGATTTTGTTGTACTGCTCAAGGAGAATTTCATAACGGGAATGAAGCTCCGTTCCACTGAGAACACCATGTTTTTCAAAGAGGGCCACTGCCTTTTCCGTGACCCAGGCCGGGGTAGCATCCACAGTGGAGCGAATATTGGGCAGTCCCCGGCGCTCCGCTTCTTCCACCCATTCATCCGAGTAGTTATTGCCATCGAAAACGATGCGGGAATGCTTCACTGCAATCTCTTTGAGAAGTTTCTGCAAATCGGCATTGAAGTCCTCCGCCTGCTCCAAGCGATCCGCCATTTGACAAAGAGCTTCCGCCACAATGGAATTCAGAACAATATTGGGACCGGCAATGGAGAGCGAAGAAGGAACCATCCGGAATTCGAATTTATTGCCGGTAAAGGCGAAGGGTGAAGTCCGGTTCCGATCGGTGGAATCTTTCCTCAAAACAGGTAAAGTGGAGGCACCGATATTCATGCGGCTTTCTGCTATAGAATGAGTCAGGCCGCCATTTTGCAATTGAGCTAAAATATCGCTTAGCTGGTCCCCTAAGAAGACAGAGATAATAGCCGGCGGCGCTTCATTGGCACCCAAGCGATGGTCATTGCCCGGATTGGCAGCAGAAGCCCGCAGCAAATCCGCGTGCTCATCCACGGCCTTCAGCACAGCGCAAAGGAAGGTGAGGAATTGAGCGTTTTCATGGGGTGTGCGTCCCGGATCCAAGAGATTCTTCCCGGAATTGGTTCCCAAGGCCCAGTTATTATGCTTACCGGAGCCATTGACACCGGCGAAGGGCTTTTCATGAAGAAGACACACTAAGCCATGGCGGTTGGCCACCTTCTTTAAGATATCCATGATCAATTGATTGTGATCCGTCGCCACATTGGTCACGCTGAAAATAGGCGCGATTTCATACTGACCGGGAGCCACTTCCTTATGCTGAGTCTTGGCAGCGATGCCCAGCTTCCAGGCCTCCACATTCACATCATGCATGAACGCCGATACCCGCTCATTGATGCTGCCAAAGTATTGATCTTCCATTTCCTGACCCTTAGGAGGCTTCGCTCCAAAAAGGGTGCGGCCTGTAAGAACCAGGTCCATTCTGTTTTCGTAATAGGCTTTGTCGATCAGGAAGTACTCTTGCTCAGGTCCTACAGTGCTGGAGATACGGGTGGTTTCCTCATCACCAAAAAGTCTGAGAATCCGCACCGCTTGCTTGGATAAGGCCTCCATAGAACGGAGCAGAGGGGTTTTATTGTCCAAAGCTTCACCGGTATAAGCACAGAAAGCAGTGGGAATGCACAGCACGATATTGGTTCCTTCTTCCCTTAAGAAGGCCGGTGATGTACAATCCCAGGCTGTATAACCACGGGCTTCAAAAGTAGAACGAATTCCGCCATTGGGAAAAGAAGAGGCATCCGGCTCGCCCTTAATGAGTTCCTTCCCGGAAAACTCCATGATCACCCGTCCATCGTTGGTCGGAGCAATAAAAGAGTCATGTTTTTCAGCAGTTAAGCCTGTCAAGGGTTGGAACCAGTGGGTATAGTGGGTCGCCCCCTTTTCAATAGCCCAATCTTTCATAGCACTGGCCACGACTTCAGCAACGCTGGGCTCCAGAGGCAGCCCATTGTCAATGGTGTTTTTTAAAGATTTGTAGATGTTTTTAGGAAGTCTTTCCCGCATCACGCTGTCGTTAAACACATTCATTCCGAAGATCTTCATTGCCCTTTTCCCCTTTCAAATACAGCAAATAAAAAAAGCGCCCTAAGAAATGTACCCTTGTACATTCCTTATGAGCGCCTTTGCTCTTCATTTATAAAATTTCTGCATTAAAAGTAACACAGAACATGCGGTTATTTCAACAGGTTTTTGAGATGTATACAATATTTATGTCATCCATTCGGTACCGAAAGGGACTCATCCTTCTATTCAATAACCTTATAGATAATCTCCTCAAGCTTCAGCCGGGGCCGCATACCGGGGCTTTGATCCGGAAAACCCACCGGCATCAGCACAGTCACAATGAGATGTTCCGGCAAATCCAGAATCTTGCTGATCTCTCTGGCCTTCATCAATTGTACCCAGCAGGTACCTAAACCCAGAGACACGGCACGCAGGGCAATGTGCTCAGTGGCAATGGCCACATTCAGCATGGCATGGGGCTTATACCCCTGCAACGTCTCAGCGTCCATCGGCTTATCCGCATTAGGATAGTTGGCAACCTCTTCTTCCCTGAACACTCCCGCATCCACTAACTCCTGAAGCCTTCTGCGGGTATTGGTGGCATAGGTTGAAAGATCGGCACAGCATACCAAAAGCACCGGAGCTTCGCTCAAGAACTTCTTATCAAAAGCAGCTCCCTGGATCTTCTCCTTAACCTCCTGATTTTTGACCACGATAAAGCGCCAAGGCTGCTGATTGGTTCCTGAAGGCGCCAAACGGGCGGCCTCCAGCAATTCTCTCAGCATCTCCTCAGGCACAGGGTCCGGCTTGAATTTACGGATACTGTGCCTCTCCAGCATGGCAGTTTTTACATCCATTGTCTTACCCCTCCCGGGCCTAGGCCCTTATCTTTTTATTCTATAGTCCAATCCTCCGGATTATAGCCCTCCTTGCCCTTATACCGGTCAAAAAGATAATTGCGGAAACGGACATATTCATTAAAATCACACTGAATGCCCTCTTTTCCCAGTTCCTCCACCATCTTCTCCAGATCAGGCGGACAGCCCCATAAGGTAATAGCTTGGTTGATATTGGGGTTATTTTTGTTCAAATGGCAAGCACATTTACCAAAGAGGATAGTGGTATTAAAATCCGCCGAGGCCAATTGCTGTTTACCGCTGACCAATTCGATGCGATTGAAAGGCTCTCCCTTATAAGCTGAGGCAAGAAGAATCAGCATGGGATTAAACTGCACGGAACATCCTGTACATAAGCTGCTGTCATACTTCCGTATAGCCAAGCCGGTTATGCCCCGCTTTTCAAAACCGGCCGGCCCGGTATTATCCTCACTCCACTCAAAATCATAGTCGATACGCCCCTGGTACCCTTCAATACTCTCACCTTTAACCTCATAGTCCGACAGCTCCAGGCTATAGCCATGCTTCTCAGCATAAAAGGCCAGATGGGGTACCTCTTGGGCCCCATAACCCAGCACAACCGCCCCGACCAGATCGCAGGCCAAGGGATCCCTGGAGGCCAGCAAGAGCCCTTTGGGATACGCCTTTCCAGTAGGTCCCGGTCCTTTTTCAAGGGTGTAAAGACCGTCGATAATAGTCAAAGCCACTGGAAGCTTCTCAATGATGCGGGGAAAGGTCAGATTCAATTCTTCCTGATCCAGACCGTGACAGAATTGCTTAGAACGGCGGCTCAGGCACCCCTTAAGGTTTTTGATTCCCAGAGATACCTTGGCTTGGTTATGGGTTTTCAAAACGGGAATATTGATAATTTTGTCCACTGCCAAAGCTTCTTGAGCGATATCCAGCTTAAAACCGTCTCCATAATCAGTGGTGATAAAAGGCTCCGCATTGAAATCAACCAGTCTGACCCCATACCTATCCCGGAGTTTACCATACCCCAAAGCCTCATAGATGGCGTCTCCCTGAGGCTTTGTCCCCGGAAGAGAGCCCTCACCGATGATTAGATTTTTAAATCCTCTTTCCACAAGGATCTGAACCAGAGCTTGCATTACAGTGCTGGTGGTCACGACCCCATAAGGTGGAAACGGATAGTCAAAATCCCAACTGACAATATTGGGTTTCAGCAAAATTTTGTCATCGACCTGCAGCCCGGCCAATCCGTCGCACAGATCGAGAGCCTGGCCAAGAGATTCATACACCTCAGAAACCTTGACCAAGGAAACGGAAGCTTTACTCATGGGACGCCCCTCCGTAAGTATAGAATCCCTTACCGGCTTTCCTGCCCCATTCCCCTTGAGTCATCTTCCCTTTAGCCACCCGTTCCGGCAGATACGACTGAGCAAAGGCTTCCGCCTTATCCAACATAGCCTGGCTGATATCCGTACAGATCACTTGATAACCGGCCAGAGCACAGCTTAAAGCAATCTGGTGTCCCATATTTCCGGCCCCGACCACACCCATCTTTTTAATATCTTCCAGCCTCATAATCCAACCTCCTCACCTGAGCTTTCTGGAATGACTAACTCATTTCTTTATCCCGGTCTTCAATTCCATATTTCCGCAGTTTATCATAAAAAGCCCGCCGCGAAATCCCTAAAGCCTTCATGGCCTGGGTACGGTTATTGTTGTAATTGCCCAAAGCTGAGATAATCAATTCCTTTTCCAGACGAGAGGTGATTTCCTTCATGTTATAAGGATTTTCCCTCCGCACATGATCCATATCACTAATAAGTTCTTGGCTCAGCCCAGCCGCCCCTGTGATGTTTCTAAAAATGGATACCGCACCGACAATGCGCTCATCATGATAAAGCGGAAAGGTATTACTTACTACTTCAAAGTTCAAGGATTCCACATATTCCCTGCCTTGGCTGGGCATCCCCGTCTTTAAACAATTAATAGTAGATGAATTGGGCTCGATCCTATCGAGCCTTCGGCCCAAAACCTTTGTCACAGGGACTCCCAGGCTTTTGACATAGGCTTCATTGGCATACACAATCGTGGTATCCGCGTCAATAACGAGAACCACATCATGAATGTTGTCCAAGATTTTAAATAGGAGTTCACGATCCCATTGCGGAATAACGGGTGTCGTGATGGCATGAATAACTCTACTCATTTTATCCTCCTTATTTTCTGTCTCTTGTGTATACATTATAGAGGGATAGAAAAAAGAAGTAAAGAATTTAACCAAATATTATGAATATTCTACATAAAAAGAAAGAGCCCGAAAGCTCTTCCCTTACTCCATAGAGGAATCTTATCTATTTACTCATTTCCAGCATTCTATCCAGTGCCACAATGGCCTCTTTGGCGATCTCGGGCTTCACGGTGATCTGATTCACCACATTACCCTGGGCCAGGTTCTCCAGAGTCCAAAGCAAGTGAGGTTGACTGATGCGGCTCATCATCACACAGAGACAAGTATTCTCATTAAGACTGACTATCTTTTTATCCGGATTTTCCTTAGCTAGTCGGCTGACAAGATTAATCTCCGTTCCCACAGCCCAAATGCTTCCTTCCGGAGCACCTGTGATTTGGCGGATAATAAAATCGGTGGAACCGTCCAAATCCGCCTTTTCCACCACAGCATGGCTGCACTCCGGGTGAACAATCACCGTAACACCGGGATATTTTACCCGGACATAATCCACATGGGCCGGCGTGAATCTCTGATGAACTCCGCAATAGCCATCCCAAAGGATAATCTTCGGTGCAGCCTCCGGCAGCTCCATCTCCCATTCCTCCCGATGCCATAAGAACATGTCTTTCTCCTCCAGGCCCAGATGCATCGCTGAATTGCGCCCAAGATGCTCATCAGGCAGGAAAAGGATGCGCTTGCCCTGGCTAAACAGAGTTTTGAGGATTTTCATGGCATTGGAGGAGGTGCAAGTCAGGCCTCCATGGCGTCCGCAAAAAGCTTTAACCTCTGCCGAGGAATTGACGTAGGTCACTGGAATGAACTCTTCATCATACTGAGCGACGAGCTGTTCCCAGCACCGCTCAACATCTTCGATATCTGCCATATCAGCCATCGGACACCCTGCTCCCAGATCAGGCAAAATCACCTTCTGCTCCGGAACTGTCAGGATATCAGCCGTTTCCGCCATAAAGTGGACACCGCAGAAAACGATGTACTCCGCTTCGGCCTGAGCCGCCAATTGAGAGAGCCTCAAGGAGTCCCCCCGGTAATCGGCATAGCGGACAACCTCGTCCCGTTGATAATGATGGCCCAATATCAGCAGCCGGGAACCCAGATCTTCTTTCACCTTTCGTATCCGCCGATCCATCTCTTCCTCGCTAAGGCTAAGATACTCTGCTGGCAGTGGCTGTTGCATGGTGTACATTTCTTGCTCCTCCATAAAAACACGTTATTTCGCGATAAATTTATTCCAGTTTAACCAAACAGCCATTATTCTGTCAACTTAATTCACCTTCATCTTTTTTGCCGAGGACATTCCTTCTTTTAAATATGACTTTAAAGGTAGTTCCCTGATCCCCTGTATCAAACGTCAGTTCAGCATTGTGACGATGAGCTATGCCCATGGAGATCGCAATTCCCAAACCTGTTCCGCTCTCTTTGGTTGTGAAAAACGGCGTCCCAATCTTATCTCGAATCTCCTCGGGAATACCGCACCCTTGATCTTTGACAGCCAAGACCACATTATTTTTATCCTCGTAAGTCTGTATAATGACACACCCACCCTGTGGAGTAACCTCCAGGGCATTGCGGACAAAGTTCAAGAGCAGTTGGCGTATTTCATTTTCATTAAGCCATAAGCTGGGTAACGGATTTAAATTCAATATGAGATCTTTATTGCCGTTATTGGCATCAGCCTGAATCATCGGGAAAATTCTATAGATAATCTGATTGATATCCTGTTCCTGAGTGCTGCCCATATTGTCTTTTGCCAAAGATAAAAACTCGGAAATAATAGTATTGGCACGATCAATTTCCGAAATCATTAGATCGTTGTACTCTTTTTCATCAGGATCCGTAACCTTAATGCCGCGCAATTGTAGGAAGCCCTTAACGGTGGTGAGAGGATTTCTTATTTCATGGCTGATTCCGGCGGCCATTTGGCCAACCAGGTTAAGCCTTTCCAGTCGCGCCATTTCATGCTGCTGTTGCCTTTGTTCTGTTATATCCCTAAAGAAGACCGTAATTCCTTCTTCAAAGGGATAGATGCTGGTATGGAAAATTCTTTCCGAGGTCATCATTCCATCTGCTTCGAAATAGGCAGGTTCAGCAGTAATGAAAACTTCCGCAATATATTGATAAGTTACTGTATTAGAAAAACTCGGGAAAATTTCGAGTATATTTTTCATTTTCAATTCTTCATCAGGCTTATCAAAATACTTCTTCGCTACATCATTGTAAAAAAGAAGCCGCCACTCTCTATCTATAGAAAATAAACCATCGGAGATCCCCTCCATGATTTGTGTAAATCGCCGCTGTGAAGCCCCAAGCTCTTCATTAATAGCACTCAGCTCTTGAGTATACCCCTTAATCTTGTCTAAAACTGGCTCAAGTTCAGGCAGCCCATGGGAGTTCCACGACAGATTGGTTTCAGGATGAACGATGGATTCCGAGAATTCTTCCAACTGATGTTGGATCTCCTTCATAAACTTTTGAATGAGGATGATAATAATCCCTATGGACAAAAACAACAAGCTAAAAGAGATGCTATACCCCGTAAAAGGACCAAGTTCAAATTCGGATTTTGTGGCGTAAGCCCACACATACCCCTTTAAGCCTTTTTCCAGTTGTACCGGAACGCTTACCAAAGTTATATAATCGTAATTGAGAACCTTTATTTCTGAAGCACCATGAAGATCCACCAGAATCGTCTCTACAGACTCTATTTGCTTTCCCTCAGAAACCATCCAACCAAACTCCAAATCATAATAAGCCACGGAGTAGGGGCGTTTCTCCTGCAACAAAGGTTTTACCACTTTGTCAAGTTTCACCATTTGCTGGGTTCTAGGCAGAATATTTACATCATCTTGGCAGGAAGGAATCAAATGCAGGTTTGAATCGATAGTCTGCTTTACATCAAGAGCAATAGTCAATAAGTCATATTCCAGTTTAACAGACTCTTTTTCCCAAAAGGTCTTTCCAAAAAACAACATCAATACCATGGTTATCATAAATATGCTAATTGTTATGCTGAATAAGGTCGATTGAATAATTGACTTTTTTAGAAAAACTTTCTTCATCTTTCCCTCCCATTCTTAAGAAAGCCGGGTTATAAACCCAGCTTCTTAAGTGGAACTACATTATTTTTGTAATGATTTCGGTGTCTTGGGCTGATAGGCGTACCAACCACAAGCAAATACTGAAGAAGCACTAGCAAGTATCATTAGTGATGTCGCGAGAGCTGTGAAGATAGTTTTTTTCACCTTATCCACCTCCTCGGCGATTGAATACAGGCAGCAAAGTAAGGGATTGATAAAGTACCCCAAGACACATGCTGACAATTAACAATGGTTCCGGTGATACTTTGTAAATTATTAAAGCTACGATTATCAAAACAATAGACAGCATTTTTAAATTATTTCTTAGTCTTTTAGAATGTATAGGTTTACTATCACTATCAACCGGTGCAAGAATAATAACTATCAAAAAAGAACTAGCTAAACTTATCCAAACCAAATAATCGTAGTTCAATTGGTATTTTATTAAGGTTTGAGCCAAAAACCCAAGAAGGGTATATACAATCGCCCCAAAAATCAAACATTTTGTAGGTGTATTAAAATGAGCACCTCCAGAAACCTTACGTAACGCAACCCCAAACAGTGCCGCGATAAGTGCAGGTTTCAAGGCATTTGCAATAAATGCAAAAAGAACTAATAAAAGAGTCCCTATTACGGCGAGTAGTGATGTCTCAATAGAGTAAGCAATAATCTCTTTCTTATCTTCGTTATAGTCTAAATCCTTAGTGATTATGTTTGTTAGGTTATTACTCATTTTGTTAAGGCTAATCATGTGCCATCTTCTTTCGCCTAATCAAAAATGCAGTGATAAATAGCAAAATAACCTGTGGTTCAGTAAACAATATTCTACCAATGGAATCAGCAAACATAGCTTCAACGGGAATATTTAAGACAACTATGAACAGATTAATAGATATGAATTCAAACACAATCAAAAACATGTAGCTCACTAAGGAAGCAAATAATGAAACACTTACATCCTTTTTACTCCTCAAGGTTAAGAAAAGAAACACTAAGACCACAAGAACAATTGTATGAGTCCCAAAAGGTAAGTTACACAGCCTCAAGAAGTAAGCTGTTAAAGCTAAAACAGTGCCCATTGGTATAAGTTCTTTCCACCTGAACGGAATCCCCGCTATAGCATAGGCTAAAGTAACGATCCCAATTTCTTCAGGAATCCCCTGAAATATCAATACAATTAAAGGTATGTCTATGGCAATCACCTACTTCTATTCTGACAAATACTTCGACTATTTCCATGATAAAGAACTTTTATTTTCATAAATTTTCTACATAACTCTTTGAAACTCCTTCTTCGTTCACATAATTAAAAAAATTTTAGCCAATTTTTTGCTCAATCCTCGTGAATGCTTCAAATTTCAAATTATTCCTCTATGAACCTTGCGACTAAAGTCCCAATGAGAAGGGACCAAATGGGGGCACTGATATTCAACAGGGTGATATTGGACAAGGCGATAACAAAAGTCAGAGCAGCACTTAGTTTCATTCTCGGGTTTGAAAATCCGGTGGATAAGCTATTCCCAAACACCCCCAGCAGAGCAAAGCCCACCAGCAGAGAAGTGAAAGATTTGGGCAATACTTGAATCAACGGCACCAGCTTCCAGGCAAAAAGGCCGAAGAAGAGGATAATAACTCCTGAGACCACTGCCCCCATGTAGCGCTTTTCCTTGGGGCCTGCTTCAGGATCAGCGCAGATAGCCGACATCATACCGGCTACATTGGCCGATTGTCCGCCAAAAAAGCTGGTAACAACCGAGAAAATGCCGCTCAAGGAAATAATCTTATTAATAGGGGGGCGATAGTCGTTTTGCTCTAAAGCGCCTAAGCCTACGGCAGCATCATTGCTGAGAATGAGTAAGGCCAAAGGAATTGATATGGATAAAAAGCTTAGTGGATTAAAGGTGGGAATCTGAAGAGCAGGCATAACCGGCGAAGAACCCAAAGCTGCACCTTCCAAAGGCTGAGTCAGGAATAGAAGCACAGTCCCCATTACAATGCCTGCGACCATAGGAGGAATCTTGGTTTTCCATTTGCTGAAAATCAAAAAGACAGCAAGAGCCACTCCCCCGATTAGAGGAAGCTCCGTCATCGAGTTAACAAAGTTCACCATATACCGTGTAATCATGCCGGCCAGCATGACTGCTATAATTTCCTTCGGTACATACTCAAGAAGCTTAGAAAAGATTCCAAACACGCCAACGGCTAACATTAAAAGAGCCGAGATGATATAGGCGCCGATCATCTCTGAATAAGAAAAATGGGCGGTGACCGTGGCTAGAAAAGCCACTCCGGTAATGGAGTGGGCACCTACTATGGGCATTTTATAATACCAGGGGATGAGAATACTGTAAATCCCCCCGACCACATAACAGGAAAACATCCAGAGTATGGTCTGGGACGTTGTAAAGTTACCATTAGCGGCCGCTTCAAGTATGATGGCCGGCGGACCGGTTACAGCAAGCAATGCCGATACAATGCCCGCCGCGAAGTTCCGAAGGTTTAAATCTCTTAAACCGGCTTTATTAATTCTGCTCATGCTTGTCCCCATCATAACTGCCTCTCTTTGATACCTTCTGCTTAGTTATTTCATAGCTATTAAGTCTGATAGAACCTATTATAGCCCCATATTAAGCCAATGCTCAAGAACAATCCTTCGGATTTTCTATAATTGCCTATACCAGAGTACAGAAAATGGCCGAACCCATAGTCCGGCCATTTTCATTCATGATGCCGACTATATGTTGCTTAGCCTCAGAACTGAACTGATTTGTTCTACGGTCTGTTCTATGCGACTATTAACAATATGGAGAGAAATAAACCACCCTAATTAAAAGCAAAATCCGGAGCATCAATAACTCCGGATTTTTTCATATTCTTTAAACAGCAAGCTGTTCCCTTTTCCGAAACTCTTCGAGAGCTTCAATCAGCTTCTGCCGGGTCTCATAGGGCTCTATAACCTCGTCGATCACGCCATGCGCAAGAGCCAGCTCCAGATTCCCTTCCATGCCGCGGCTCAAGTTCCTCTCCAGAGACTCCGATGAAGCCGAATCCTTCTTCAACAGATTCACCGCAGCCCCGATGCCCATCACGCCGATCTCTACGTTCGTCCAGGCATAGACCCGGGTTGCTCCAATAGCTTTCGAATTAAGAGCGATATAGGCTCCTCCAAATGCCTTTCTGATCATCACCGTGATTTTGGGTACTGAAGCTTCTACAAAAGCCTTGACAATATCTGCTCCGTATCGGAGCAGCCCACTGGACTCTTGCCGGACTCCCGGCATAAAACCCACCGTATCTTCAAGGAGTATAATGGGAAGATTAAAATTAGAACAAAGCCGGATAAAGGAAGCGACTTTTCCGGAGGCATCCACATCCAGTGCTCCGGCAAGGTATTTCGGCTGATTGGCAATCACTCCGCAGGCGATACCATTGAATCTCCCCAAGCCGATAATGGCATTTTTGGCGTACTGTTTCTGAATCTCGATAAACGATTCATTATCCACGATTTTCTCGATGAGCTTAAGGATATCATAGGGTTTGTTGGCTTCCGCAGGCACAAAATTTTTCGGCTCTGAGTATTTTGCCGAAATGCCCGATACCATCCGCGGAGATTTTTCACGATGATTCTGAGGCAAGTAAGAAAGCAGCCGGCGCACCTCTTTAAGGGCAGACTCCTCATCCGGGGCTTCAAAGTGGCTAATCCCGCTCACTTTTCCATGGATCCTTGTTCCCCCTAATTCCTCCCCAGTTGCTCTCTCGCCGGTAATAGCCTGTACAACTTTAGGGCCCGTGACAAAAAGTTGGGATTTTTCTTCAATCATAACTATAAAGTCTGTCAATGCCGGACAATAAGCCGCTCCCCCGGCACAGGAACCCATAATCACCGAAATCTGAGGAACTTTTCCTGATAATTTCACATGATAATTGAATAACTTTCCGACGGCATCCAAGGCCAGGATACCATCGTGGATTCTGGCTCCGACGGAATGATAAAAACCAACGATGGGAGCGCCTTCATTTAAGGCCATCTCCATGGCAGCAATGATTTTATCGGCATGAGCCGAATCAATGGACCCTCCCCTGATCTCAAAATTTTGGGCAAAGGCATACACCCGCCGGCCATTCACCTTCCCCAACCCGGTCAGAACATTGGTTTCCGCCATACTCTCATGCAACTCCACAAAGGTACCCTCATCCACTAATTTATGAATAAGCTCAAGAAGCTTAACCTGTACTGTATCCTTTTCCATCTCTAACTACCTCCACTTGTTCGGGGTATTAGCACCTCTCAATCTGCCCGGAATATGATGGGCTTACTCGCCCAACAGCGATAAAACTCGCTTGCGAATCACACCAAAGGTTCTTTCAGTACGGTCCCGGGGCCGTTCCATGGTTACCTCGATTTCTTCCATAACCTTCCCCGGTCCACCGGAAAGAACGATAATCTTATTGGCAAGGTAGACTGCCTCATCAATATTGTGAGTCACCATCAGGATCGTGGGTTTCAAGCGCTGCCATAGGTCAACCATATCACTTTGCAGCTTATTCCGGGTTCGGAAATCCAAGGCCGCAAAAGGCTCATCCATAAGAATAAGCTTAGGCTGGTAAACCAGGACCCTGGCCAACGCAGCCCGCATGCGCATTCCCCCGGAAAGTTCCTTAGGATAATAATTTTCAAATCCCTGGAGTTCCACCATTTCCAGAGCATCCTGAACACGCTGCTTTGTTTCCTCAAGGGGTACTCCCCTGAGCTTCAGACCGAATGCCACGTTCTGTGCTGCCGTGAGCCAGGGAAAGAGCGCCCCTTCCTGGAAGACATACCCACTGTCATGCTTATCCCCCGCCCTGCTCCCATCTAAGCAGATCCGCCCGGATGAAGGCTGAATAAGGCCCGCTGCAAGCCGCAGGAGGGTGGTTTTGCCGCAGCCGCTGGGACCGGTCAGGCAGGCAAAATCTCCTTCCTGAAGCTTAAAAGAGATCCCTTCCAGGACGCTCTTTCCATCTATTTCTTTGCTTACATTCTCTACCACGAGTGCCAACGTGCTATCCTCCGCCCAATCAAGCTTATTCCTTCATTCATCATAAAGCCAACGATCCCCACACAAAGGATGGCGATCACAATCTCGTTCATCCTTCCCCCGATAGTATAGACCGACCAGATATAAGCGCCGATCCCCATACGTCCGCCCACAAATTCTGCCCCCACAATACACATCCAGCCTACCCCCAGCCCGCTCCGGATACCGGAAACAAGTGCCGGGACCACTGAAGGCAGAAGGACTTTGCCCAGAATCTGTCTCTTGTGTCTGGCTCCTAAGGTATGGGCGGCCTCGATAAGGATGGGGTCCACGCTTTGGACCGCGTGGACTGTAGCCGTAAAGCAAGGGAAAAAAGCCCCTACGAAGACAACCATCACCTGTACCCAGAGGGTGGGCTGGGGCATCCCGGCAAATAGGATATACCCTACCGGAATCCAGGCCATCGGAGGAATCGGACGGCACAAACTGATATACACATTCAGAAAGCGGCTCATGCCCCGAAAATATCCCAACAAAATTCCTAAAGGGATGGCAATGATAAAGGCTGACCCTGCTCCTGCCAGAAGTGTGAAAAGACTGGCACCCAGCATTTGGAATAGGGTCAAATTATAAAGGGGATCTCCTTCCAGAGCCAAACCTACAAACTTCTGACCCAGGATATAGGGTGAGGAGATAAACCCTAAACTGGCTAAAAACTGCCAGATAAACAGACCCAAAAGCCCCGCTGCAATCCCTTCCCAGGGAGGTACTTTCATTTTGTAACCGTCCGGCCGGCTTTTCCGGATTTTCCTTGTTTCCATCTTCTTTAGGTTCTGATCCGCGGTAAGCCGACTCATCCTGCCCTCTCCTTTAACTTTTCTCTAAACTTGTTTTTACTTTGCCTGGAGCTTCATCCCATTGTTCCGGGCCGCCAAATCCAGGATATAACTCTGAACCGTCCCCAGCCCTGGAATAGCTACCGTTTTATCCTTTAAATCACTAATAGACCGGATATCTGAATCCTTAGCCACGACGATGGCCGAGCCTTCATCATTGGCACCGGCAATCCCCTGGAGGGCGATTCCATCATTGATCTGTTTGAGAACGGCTGGAGCCACGCCGAGATAGGATGCATTCAATTCCTTCACTTTGAAGGCTTCCATGACAGCAACACCGTTGGCATACCCCTTAAGCTGAAGATTCTGCCCGACAACCAGACCTACCGCCTCATAATAACCTTCTTGAACGGCGATAAACATCGGAAGATGGTGAAGATCCTGATTAATATAGCCTAAAGTAATCTGTCTTCCGTTGATTGACGGGGGTGTCCAGGAGGGATCCTTCTCCAGTTCAGCGTTGACTTTATCCATGTATTCCTTATTCATAAATCCCTGAAAAAAAGCCGTATCGCTTTCATATCCCAATGTCGCAGGTTCCTTGACCAAGGTTCCGTTTTGGCGCATGGCTCCCAGGAAATCCGCTAACCGCTCCCGATCCGGAAAGCTCACATATTTCGTATAGGTCAAGGCTTCCCCTACGGATTCTTTGTCTCTCCCTGTAAAATCCATAGCATAGTGAAGCATTTTTTCCTGGTTATTGCTATCATTGATAAATTTGATGGATTTTACATTCGCCCAAGCCAGAGCCAATGCCAAATCCTCGTCTCCTTCAGTTCCTGCCAACGCTAAAATACAGCAAGGATGTTCTGAAGCAATTTCACCTGACTGCATAAGGTAGCGTCCGGTGCCTTCCCTGACAGCCTGAGCATTATTGGGCTCCCAGGCGACAAAGGCGTCTATCTCTCCGGTGTTTAATTGCTGCAGCATATTAGCCGGTGAAGTCTGTACATAATAGATGGTTCCTTGTTCCGGCTTTGTTGCCTCCACTTGATCTTTTTGATTTTGAGTGATGCAGCCACTGAGCAATAAGGTAACCATAAGAACTGCCGGAATGACTTTACTTAATCTATAATCCCTTTTTTTCATTCCCTTTCCCCCTTTTCTCCATTCATAAACTATTAAAGAATAACCTTTTCTCTCTTAACTGAGGGGTCATGGCTGGTCAATATCACCGTCTCCCTTTCTTCGCTTATCTCTTTCAACCGCTTTAAGGATCGTAAGGCCTCTTTTCGATCCTCCAGAATCAAGGGCGGATTGCAATCATAAAGATTATGCGGTCGAAAACAGGCATCCCCAGTCAGAAGTACCTGCTTGTTATTTCCCTTGACCAGCATGGACTGGTGATCACCGGCATGACCTGGGGTTGGCAGCAAGAGAATCGAACCGTCCTCCAAAAGGTCATGATCGCCTTTTATATCCTCCTGAATCCCCTTAATGCAGATTGCCCCGGGGATTAGGGCATTCCCCCCGGCGTGATCAGGATGATGATGGGAATTCACAATGAGGGCAATATCCTTATATGAATAACCCTGCTTCTCAATTTCCCGAACCAGGCCTTCACTGTCCCCTTGCTTAGCCCTAAGTCCAGGGGTAAGCTCCATGATTGGAGAACCGGCCCAAAGCTGGGGGGGCAGCCCGGTATCAAAGAGGATCATACCTTGGGGATGAAGAATCAGAAAGGCCAAAACCGGCAATACCAAGAGAGTGGATCTAGTGTCTCCCGTAAATACACTGCGGTTAAACTGCAATTGTCCACAATTCAAAGGAATTACCGCTAAGGCCAAGTCACTCACCATGCCCATCACCCCTTTCCTATTTACATCCTTCGCATAAATTGTTACCATTATGAGAGAATTTGGTGTTGGAAATTAAGCTCCTACACTATCCAAGAAGGTGTCATCTATGAATTCTGAGCTCCTGTCGGCATTGAGCATAGGGCCGTTCGCATTGGATTATTTGCACGGATCCATGGATAAGGGAAGGGTGCACTCTGTCTTTCATCGGGTGATTAATATTCTCTGGTCAGATGGCTTATGGAGCATCTCCCGTAGTGACGTCAGTAATGGCCCGGCAAATGTCGTCACCAATCTGCCGATTTCATCGGACTTTACCCTTTATGGGATCGAGCCTGGAACTTTGGTTTATTTTAAGAAGAAAGAAGGACTGCTCCTTCTGGGGGGCCTTTCCATCTCTCTGGAAAAGGCCGTTTATTGGCAAGCCCCCTTATCTCAGAATAATTCCCTGCTTCCCGTCGCCCTGATCAAGGCCAATCTATCGGAAGTGGAAAGCTGGCTCCGCCTTTCCCCCAGATCTCCGGGGCTGGCTAAGCTCTTCCCTCACTTAACCGCCTTAGTGCAGGGGACTTTCGCCCTTCCCCGCTCTGCTGATCCTGTTGTTCTCCTTGCGGGGCAATCCATTAACTGCCTGGTGAAGGGGATTTATTCTTTGGACAGAACCATAATTGAAGAGGGAACTTGTTCACTAATAGGACTGGGCCCCGGACTCACACCCTCGGGGGATGATTTCCTGGCCGGTCTTCTGTTAAGCCTGGCGGCAGCCCAAAGAGCATTTTCTGTATCCTCCGCTGCCCTCTTGCCCCTTGCTCATAAGGCTCTGAGTGATATTATTGTGAAGCATTCTCCAGGCCTCACCAATGAGATTAGCTCGCAAATGCTCTGCTTAGCCTCCCAGGGCACAGGCAGTGAACTTATGGAAAATATGGTGTGTGCATTGTATTACGGGCTCTCACCAAAAATCACCCCTGCCCGGGCGGCTCAGGAATTGTGTTCTGTAGGAGCCAGCTCTGGCTTTGATCAACTTTTAGGGATTCTTTTGGGAGCCCATCTATTAACCGATTTTATCCCAATTCCATCCTGAACTTATTCTAATCCTTAATCTTATTGACCTGCTTGGGCACCTTCCAGAATCTCATAGTAAAATTGTTCATGTTTGCGGGCTGTATCCTCCCAGCTGAAGTTGGATGCGGTCATAAGCCCGCCGCTAATCAGCCGGCGCCGCAAGTTGCTATCTATGATCGTCTCGATCATGGCTGCCGCAAACTGTTCCCCATTGTCCGGGTCGACGAATAAGGCATCTTCTCCAGGGGTTAGGAACTCATGGAAAACGGGTATATCCGACACAACAGTGGGAATCCCCGACAGGAGAGCTTCCAGAGCGACCAGCCCCCAGCCTTCCTGAGCGGAAGGGAAGGCGAAGCAATCCGCAGCCTGATACAGCAGGGGAACATCCTCTTCTTTCAGCACACCAAGATTAATGACATCTTCCCCCAGCTTCAGGTTACAGCCCTCTGCCATTTGCAAGAATTCCTGACGATAAGCCTGATAATCGAACAAGGTTTGTCCACCGCCAATGACCAAAACAGCCTGTTTTCCTGATTCCGCAAAATATTTCCGCACATGGGCGAAGGCCGCAAGCAGCTTCTTAGTGTTTTTACGAGGTTCAATTCCCCCAATGGTTAAAAAGACCAATTTATTTTCCAGGCCAAATTTTGCCTTGGGATTCTCCCCTTTTTTTGCAGGGCTAAAGCGTTTCGTATCTAAACCATTGTGAATGACTCTCGCCTTGACTCCATACTCCGCGGCCAACCGCTTTTGCCAGAATTCACTGACAGCAATATGGGCATCAGGACGAAAAACGGACTTATTCTGACAATTGATCAAGACCGGAGATGTGAAATCATCAAGATGATGAACGGTACGAACTAAGGGGAAATCCGCTCCACTTAACCGATAATTAACCAGCGCATTAGCGGAGATGCAATCCTGGGCATGATAGATATCAAATCCCCCGGCCTTTCCACTCACAAAGTAATCTGTATAGGTTTGAATATAGGCTTCAATCTTGTCATCAAAGCTTTCGGGCAAAGAACCAAAACGAGCAATTTCATGAGAAACCTGAGGGATGCGGAAAAATCCGCTCCCCTCTTTTTTATCCAAAGCGATAATCCGTACTTCATGCCCTCGTTTGGCCAGGTTCTCCGCCAGACAAAGAGAGTGAACGACACCACCTCTCGGTTTGGTTGAGTATGTGAGAATTGCAATCTTTAACATTGAGCCAGCCTCCTAATGCGCCGCATTCCTTGCCACCTTAGCTGCAGTATAAGAAGCCAGCAAAGCTGCGTGGGCATTGGTAGGAAGAATCTCCACCCCGCATTCCTGAAGCTTCTTAATCTGTTCTTCCTTTCCTTGAGGGTCTTTATCCGTTCCGCAAACATAACCGATGAAGCGAATATCACGACCATTGGACTGAGCAAGCGCCTGAGCTTCTTGAATAACAGGCACCAATTCGGCTGCCGGATCAGGATTAGACCCATAACCCAGGACCACATCCAATAAAATAACTGCCGTTTCCGGATCAGCAGCTTCTTTTAAAATGCGCTCATTGCGTAATTGGAAATCAATCATGGGGTGTGGCCTCCCTACCGTGAACTCATCTTCCCCCAGGTCAATACAGGTATTTCCCTTACTGACCAGGGAATCACTCAGTTTTTGTTCCGGTTTTAAGGGGACATTGGAGTTGACAGAGCCAATGATTTTTTCCATGAGAAGCATGGCCTCATAACATAAGGTGCCCCCGGAAAACAAGCCCCTAATATACTTTTGTGACGAATTGAGATTATAGGCCAGATCCTCGGCCCGCATGACGATATCCATCTCGATTTTAGGAATATCTTCTTGCCAGGCATAAGGATTGGTGCCATTGGCAAGTGCGACGGCCATTGCTGCCGCTTCTTCCAATGATCCGGCAAAATGTTCATTGGCAGCAGGCTTATCCGAAGCTTCGCCGCCGAGAAGATTAACCACCACTGGTTTTTTCAGCTGGGCGATGGTCTCACGGACTTTGGCAATAACCCTCGGTGCGGGCGGTTTGGAGATGAGGACGATGACTTCGGTAGCCGGGTCTTCATCCAAACGGCGCATAACTTCCAGGAACATGAGTCCGCCGACCTTTTCCTTTAAATCACGGCCCCCAACGCCGATAACTTGGGAACAGCCACCGCCCCAACGTTCGATTTGAACGGTAACCTCCTGAACTCCGGTACCGGAAGCCCCGACAATCCCGATGTTGCCGCGGTTGATGACATTAGCGAACCCCAGGCATGCACCATTGATGATGGAGGTACCGCAATCCGGTCCCATCATGAGCAGACCCTTCTCCAGGGCCATTTTCTTCAGCTCGACTTCTTCCTCAAGGGTCACATTATCGCTGAAGAGGAAGACATTGATCCCTTTGGCCAAGGCCTTGGCTACTTCAATTTTGGCAAAGGCTCCGGGCACAGAGATGGTAACCATATTGGCCCCAGGCATCTCCTCCAGGGCTAATTCTAAACTTTTGGCTTTTTGAACTTCTGCCTTGCCTGAACCGGAGGATTCGGAAAGGGCGTTTTCCGCTGCCTGAAGTGCTTCCTCAGCTATTTCCGGTGTTTCTCCATCTATGGCGATGACCAGGTCATTCGCTCCGGCGGCAGCCGCCTCAGGTCCCAGCAGTCCGGCCATTTCCATAACTCGTTTATTGGCATCGGTAGCCATCATGACGGACGCATTGACGACCCCGGCAATTTTTTTCAATTGACCGGAAATCCGCATTAAGCGCACTGAATCTTGGTAACTGTTTTTCTTGACTATATTTCTGACACTCATCGTTGCCCCTCCTTATTGTTCGCTTGACATGGTTTTTGCCATAGCCAGCACGGCGTCTTCGAAGATACGGATGGGAGCACGCGCTACTCCCGCCCCAATCTGCCCAATACCTGCTTCCTTATGAATAACACCGGTATCGATAATGGGTACGATCCGGGATTCAACCACTTTGCGGATATCAATTCCAGTGGGTGAACCGGCAAAATCCATATTGGGAATAGCAAAGGTCTTGTTGCGGCCATAGGCGATCGAAGCCATTTGTTTGTTCAACTCAATGGCATCTTTCACTCCCCCGCCAACAAACGAAGCAATGGTGGGAGCGCAGGCAAAGGTCATACCGCCAAAACCTACGGTTTCGATAATGGCACTGTCCCCGATATCCGCCACCGCATCCTCCACACTAAAGCCGGCATAATACAGGCAGTCATCCAAGGCAGGGGCAGCGGTGATAAACCATTGATCACTCATTCCGCCCACCCGGATTCCAAAATCCGTGCCATTGCGGGTCATAGCGGTAACGATGGTGCTGTGGGGCACTCCATGAGCGGCATCCAAAACGGATTTGGAGGCGGCCATAGCCAGATTCAAGCTGAAGGTGTTATTGCGGGCCATAAAGCGCACCATATCGGCAATATCCTTGCCGTCCACACCGGCTTCAGCTAAAAGAGGAACAAGCTCTTTGATCAATAACGCTGTCGTTGCCTGGCAGCGAACATGGACTTCGTCTCCCATGGACAATCCTTGGGCAACCAGATTGAAAACATTGATGGTTCCGCTTTGTTTAGCCAAAGCTTTTTTCACACTGGGACCAAAGACATCTCTGAACCAGGTCAAACGCTCAATAGTGCTCTCATCAAAATCCCCGTACCAGAGTGTTACTCCTTTGCCCTCATTTAAGGTAGAGTAAGCCCGATTGCCAAAGGCTTTGTTTTCAACAACCCATACCGGCATGGAGGGTGAAATAATTCCGGTCATAGGACCTACCGCATTATGAAAATGATTGGGGGAGAATTCGATTTCGTTGTTTTTGATCAATTCCAGGGCACTTTCCCGCTCCTTGGCCCAGCCCTCAAAAATAATCGCTCCAAGCACTCCGCGCTGTACTCCTGGGCACATCCGTTCCCAGGTTAAGGGAGGACCTGCATGAAAAATACTCCGGGGACCCATCCCGGGGATAACATCCTGAGCACGCTCCATACCGATCAGAACGGGTTCACCTTTAAGAATCTTTTCGATGGTCAGATGATTGGCTTCCTCCACCTCGGCGTTCTCAATCACTTTGAGTGCATTGACTAATTCCGTATTTCCTCCGGCCGGGATCTGCCATTCTACCATAACAGTCTCTACCTCCTGGGTGATTAAATCCTCACCAAAGGAAGGCAAGCCAATGTTGACAGTTTTTAATTTTTGGGAAAACAACTCATAAGTAGCCATTTTTCTTCCTCCTCATTATTGAGCATCCGGGATAATATAGGTGCCCCTTTGTCCTTTCAGTGCCTCATCCAACTTTTCTGCTGAAGTAATCAAGACTTCCTTCCCGCTGCTCTTGATGAACTTTAATGCCGCCGCAATCTTCGGTCCCATGCTGCCTGGCGGGAAATGTCCTTCAGCCATATATTTTTCCGCTTCCGATACGGTGATTCTATCTAACAACCTCATATTGGGCTTACCAAAATTGATGGCGACTTGGGATACCCCGGTAAGGACAATATAGAGATCTGCGCCGATTTCTTCTGCCAATAAGCTGGAAGCCAAGTCCTTATCGATGACAGCCTCCAGGCCTACGAATTCATCATTGACTCTCGCCACCGGAATCCCGCCGCCGCCGCAGGCAATGACGATATTCCCGGCTTGGGCCAGTTCCCTGATGGCCTTGCTCTCCATGATTTTTTGCGGTTTCGGTGAGGGAACCACTCTGCGGTACCCCCGCCCGGCGTCCTCAATAATTTTCCACCCTTTGCTTTTCTCCATTTCTTGGGCTCTCTCGGCAGACATGAAGGACCCAATGGGTTTCGTAGGATTCTCAAAGGCCGGATCCGCGGGGCTCACTGCAACATTGGTGAGCACAGTAACGGTATCCACATTGATATGGAGCCGTTTAGCCGTCCGTCGCAAGGCGGTCGTTAAGATATAGCCAATGGTTCCCTGAGTTGCCGCCACGCAGGCATCCAGCGGCTGCATAGGTACCTTTTCCGAGGACTCCTCATTTTGCACTAAAACCTGCCCTACTTGTGGGCCATTGCCATGAACCAAAATGACATCATAGCCATTCCGGGATATCCCGATAATGGATTCTGCAGCCGCATCGGCATTCGCTTGTTGCTCCTCAAAGGTCCCCTCCTGGGTCTCCGGCAATAAAGCATTTCCTCCGAAAGCCACCACCGCTATTTTCTTCTCACTATTCCCCAAGGTTATGCTCTCCCTTCTCCTCCCAAGACATCGAGTCCCATAGATTCCACGACCAGAGCGGTGATGTCTTTTTGCACCATGTCTTTATGGGCAGCTTCAATAGCTTGCGATAGATTGGTCTTACAGAATGGACAGCAGCTGGCCAGAATGCCGGCACCCGTTTCTTCAGCCTCATCCACACGGGATATGCCGATTCCCATAGCCACATCAGGCATACCTGCCTTCATGCCGCCCCCGGCTCCGCAGCAGCGGGACTCTTCACGGACAAAGTCCATCTCGATCAGCTCCACCCCGGGAATCGTCTTGAGGATAGCCCGGGGAGCATCGTATTCCCCGGCATGCAGCCCTAAATGGCAGGGATCATGATAGGTTACCTTTTCATGGATGGGCTTTTTAAATTTAAGCTTACCCTCTTGAATTCGTTGGGCCAGAAACTGAGTGATATGCATCATTTTAAAGGGCAGCTCCTCCCCATTAATCACCGGATAATCTCCGCTGATGGTTTTGAAGCAGCCGGTACAGGAAGCTACAACAATCTCCGCTCCTGTATTCTTAAGAGCTTCTACATTATGGGCTGCGATTTCTTTAATTTGGCTTCGTTGTCCGGTCCTCAGCAATACAGAGCCACAGCACCACTCATCTTCGCCCAAAACTGCCACATCTTCGCCCAAGGCCTGGAGGATCTTCATGGTATCCTGAGCCAACTGCTGCATCCGGTAAGAAGAGGTACACCCCACGTAGAATGCAATTTTACCCTTCCTCTTCAGCTCCACATTGATGTCTTTCGCCCAATCATTTCTGGTGGAAGCCGGTTCACGATAGGTATTGTGGCTTTCCTCCACAGATGCCCCGATTCTCTTGTGCGGTTCCAGCGGGCCTAATTTGTCTTCAACCAGCCAGGAGCGCACATCCTCCCAGATCTCCACTAAAGGCAAATCGGTCTGACAAACTTTTTCGCAGCGGCTGCAAGTGGTGCAGGCGTAATAACGATCTTTAACCTCAGCACTGAGTTGTATATCATTTTCAATCAGAAGCTTGAGCAGATGCATTCTTCCCCGGGGACCATAACTCTCCCAACCGATTTGTTCGGATATGGGGCAAATAGCTGTACAAAATGCACAGGACGCGCAGGTATAGATATGATGTTCAATAGATCGCAGTTTTTCTTGTAGCATTATTGTCTCCCCCTATTTGCCATACTTTACAAAAAGGCCTAGCCCAAACATCCCCAGACCGTAAGCGAACTTAGGAAGAGCTATCTTAAACCGGGTCATGCAGTGAATAGCCTTGCCAGGGTTCATGACGTTACGAGGGTCACATTGTTTTTTGAACTGAACCAATTCATTGAATTTCTCCCCATGGATCTCCTTGGCATAAAAGGCATTGAATAAACCTGCACCATAGGGCACTCCGCCTAGTTCAACACTCATGTCATTCAAATCCTTAACCAGGGACATCATCGTCAAGTACCGGAACTTCCTCCGTTCATCGCTGAGCACCTGAGGCATAAACAACACCTCGTTCACACCGAGAGTCCCATGAATTCCAATCGTGATGTTCTTTTTTTCCGCCAGCTTATTAACCCGTCTGACCACTTCCGTCAACTGCTCGATGGGAGCGCTAAATTCCCCGCCGAGAAGGTTGGGCCCAGCACCCTTATGGCGCATGGCATAATAACGGCCCGCCCATTCTTCTTCGGCAATCTCCCGGGATAATTCCTGGCCCCCATGATTGACCATAATCTTGCGCAGTTCTTGGATAGTGGAGTCTAAAGAAGCCCCTTCTCCCTCCAAGACCACAGTGACTAAGTTTTTAGCCGGCGGGACATGAAGTCCGGCTTTTTTCTTAAAGCCCAGCATCCCTTCATCTTCGATAAGCAGAAAGAAGGGTTTAAGTACCGCACTTTCTTTAACTGCCCAGCAAAGCTTGGTTATTTCGTTAAAATTAAAACTGAAAGCCTCTTGCCGTGCAGGAAGAGGACGGACTTTCAGGGTCACCGTATCATAGATAGCCATAACTCCGTCACTGCCGATGAAATCCTTCACCTTATATTGAGACGCGGCCACGGATTCAAGGTATTCCCCTGAAGGCAGGACTACACCCAGATCCACTACTGTATCTGCCGCATAACCATACTCGGAGGAACCGATTCCCAATCCGCCTTTGCCCAGCCCGACTCCGCCATTGCCCAGCCAACCGCCTACAGTGGCCGAAGGAGCACTGGTGGGATAGCCATACAAAGTGAGTCCCCGTTTTGCTAAATACCTTAAGACATTGTCCCAAATTGTCCCTGAACAGACCTTCACGGTCTTCTTTGCCTCATTCAAGGAAATAATTCCTTGACGTGCCGTCATATCCACAGCGATTCCGCCCCACACAGGGTAAGATCCTCCCATCATAGTTGTGGAACGTCCTCTGGGAATGAGCGGAATTCCGTTGGCTGCCGCAAATTTTACCAACTGCTGAATCTGCTGAGAAGAATTCGGGCGCACGACGGCATCGGGCATGGTCTTGAAGAACAACCCGAAGATCTTGGGCACAGGAGCCATATCATGAGCATATTGCCTGCATTCAATATCAAGAGTTGATACCGAATCCGGACCCAGAAGCTCTGTCAATTGGTTTTCTAATCCTTTATTCATGATTCACCTCGCACTTAGGATTGGGCAAAACCCATTAATGGAGTTTTCAAATCCCAGATAACCTTGCTTTCTCTGCGTCCCCGGATGATTATGGTTGAAGCCTTGATAACCCTCCCATAAGGAACGCAGCATATTTCCTTTTTCTCAAATACATTCATGACATCCCGCACATGCTCCGGCCGGACAGCTAGGATAAATCCATAACTATGGAAAACTTTTAGCCACTGTTCCAACCCGACTCCCAGCGGGCAGGGAATCTCATCCAAATCGATCTCGGCCCCGTATCCGGAAGTCTCTAACATCATGATCGTCGTTCCCAGAATTCCCGCCATACTTACATCCTTCGCGGTATCACAAAGTTCCGCCTCAGCCAGGAAAGGAAGACATTCCAGTTCCTCTCTGAGTTCCTCGGGCGAACATCTGCTGGAGCAATCCCAGAAATTAAAACCATTTCGTATATTCCCTTCTAATTTGCAAACGAGCAGCAGTTGATCTTCCGGGCGGGCGGTGTGACTGGTTAGTAATTTTTTAGCCTGACCTAGTATGGCAACAGCTAAAGCTGAAGTATCTCTGTTCTTGGTAAAATGCCCTCCAACGATGGGTACCCCGAAACGCTCAGCATTCTCCTGCATTCCTTTTAAAACTTTTGAGGCAACCTCGTCATCGGTAGCAAAAAGAACATCCACAACTGCCGTAGGGCGTCCTCCCATTGCGTAGATATCGCTGACATTGGTTAAGACACAGCACCTACCAGCCAATTGAGGATCGGCTCGTAACAAAGGTGGCCATACTCCCTCGGCCGCCAGGAGCAGATAGCCCTCATTGCTTGGAATAGCCGCGGCATCATCCCCCAGGAGGACTGGCTGACCATTCACAAGAGGGTTAATCGGCAAACTGCCCGCGACGGCCTGGATATCCTGCTTCTCTTGCAGACCGCTTGTCGCCAGCCAATCAGCGACAAAATCATTGAGCCAAGACATACTCTCATCCTTCCATGCTGGTTACTCTCGATGTTCAAAAACCACTTTCATATCATAATGAACTACATTGCAGAACACTGAACTTCTCCCCGTTAGGGACCATCCCAATCTTTCAAAGAACTTAACATTTTGCTCTTGAATATGAGCATAGAATGTACGGCACCCACGACCTTGAACTTCCTCCATCGCTTTACGGACCAGAAGGGCTCCCAATCTCCCGCGAAATTCGGGCAATACGGCAAGCCTTCCCCCCACCCAGTCTCCATTTTCTATGGGATAACAACGCACCACTCCGGCCACTCTCCCGCTTTCCGTTTCTACAGCGATAATCGGTACGGCTATGGTATCGTAGTCATCAGAGTCATCCCCATTAAAAATACCTTGTTCGTTCACAAAGACTGCTCTTCTTACCTCTTCATATTGTTTGATTTCTTCTGCGCTCTCGGCGATTTTCAGCTCATACTTAGCCATGTTTTTTTCCTTTCAAACGCAGGCAGCACCGAACAAGCTCCACAACGTACACAGCCGGCCTTACTATCCGCTGCGCTTAACCTATGATCGGCTAAAGATCTTGCAACTTCCCGATAGATTTCTGCCATAGTCTTCGGCACCGGCGGAGCTATATTGGCAAAGGGGGTCTCTTTCACCGGCCGAAGGGGTACCACAAAAGGATAGACTCCCATTTCAATGCAACGCGTACAACCTGCTAAGGTATCGGCCAGACTCTCTCCTAATCCGATGATGATATAAGTGCTCACTTGATTTCGGCCAAAGACTTTCACCGCTCCGGCGAAACCTTTAAAGTATTCCTCTATAGATATCCTGGCCTTTCCAGGTGTAATGCGCTCTCTGACTTTTTGGTCAAAGCTCTCCAGATGCATTCCCACCGTATCCACACCGCATTCTTTGAGGTGCCGATAAATATCCGGATCATCCACAGGCTCAAATTGGATATGGACAGGAAGCCCTGTCGCCTCTTTGATAGCCCCGGCGCAATCACCCAAATGCTTAATACCGTACAAGGGATTAACCGTTGTCCCAGCTGTAAGAGTCACATGAGTTACTCCGTCTAAGCGCTGAGCTGCTTCAGCCACCTCTGCCAATTGTTTAGGGGTTTTTACCGGTACTGTGTTTTCATCATTTAAACTTGTTCCGATGCCACAAAACTGGCACCGCTCCTCCCCATGCCAACGGGAACAGGTTTGAATGACCGTACTGGCTAAACAATCCCGTCCATGGAGAAGGGCAATTTTGTGGTAAGGCACACCATCTTCCGTATGCAATTCATAAAAACGAGGGGTGGCGATTAACTCCACCTCGCTGACTACTTCACCATCCTTGTAAATAAGGGCATGCTCCCCATCTTCATGAAGAGAGTACTCAGAATTCGTAGCACATTCCCCGCTGGTGGGGACTGTGATCTGGTAATTGCCGAAGACCATTCCTTTGCCATTGGCCGGACCGGCCCCGCCTTGGCGCCCTTTTCCCGAGCCTTGTTCTAAACGGACTCCTTTGCTCTGTAGCTCCACCATAAGTTCTTCCGGCTTCAATGAACTACCCATTTTCGCTTACTCCTTTGCGATTCGATTAGGGATAATCCCCTTCCCTGGCTTTGCCAGGGAAGGGGTAATACATATCCTGAGCCTATTCCTTTACAAGGCCTACATCCAAGTTCCCATAATGAAAGCGCCTGCTTTATAGTGTTCAAGTGCCAGATCAAGGGTATCTAATGGATCAAAAGCGACGACACCCTCAAGTAGATCTTCTTCACGGAAACCGACAGCACCTAATCCGAACTGACACAGATAGACTTTACCGCCTTCTTTCATGAATTGTTGAAGACGTTGAGTATGGGCCAGATGACCGGGATAGAATTCATCGCCCACTCTGGGGTAGCCCTTGGTAGCACTTGCCGCAAGCACGCCGCAGGGTCCATAGAGAAGAATAGAGGTTTCAAACCCTTTACGTAGAAGACGGGTAGCTGTTAAGAGCGCGATCAGGGTAACGGATGCTTCGGTAAACATCCCGTGGATTTGCACTAAAGCCTTTTGACCGGGTTCTGCTTTATAATCAGGAAAGATTTTGTTTTTCGTATAAAGGCTATCTCCAATTTGCACTTTCGCCATGTGTATTTCCCCCTTATTGCTCAATTCTTAAACTTCTTATTTTTTCTTACAACCGTAAACGCGTTCAGCGTTCTCCCAGAAGATCTTGTTCTTGAATTCCTCGGAGATGTCCGCGCCTTCCCATTTCCAGTATTCGGAGGGGAGGTCGCTCCATGGTTCGTCAGAACCCCAGAGAATACGCTCTTCGCCCACTCCGGCTTTGGCGATTTCATCCAAGAGGAAGCGCACACCGAAACCAACTGCCCAGCAACCATCGGTATAAACTTGATACCCTTCTTTCACCCAGTTGATGAATTTAGGCACCATTTTAATATGACCGCTTACCCCGCCGCCAAGATGAATAATATGGATGCGAATGCGTTTTGCGTATTTCTCGACAAATTTATAGTAGTTACTGATGTCTGAATTTCCACCTGAACTCGAGTGGGTTTGCAAAGTAAGGTCATATTTTTCACATGTGCTGACAATCAATTCTGTAAGCTCTTCTTGCTCAGCGTCATATTTTTCCGGGTCGGGATTGCCCCCCAGCAGATAGGTCATCTTCAGGCAGGCAATACCCGGCTCACCCGCATATTTAAGCGCTTCCAATGTAAGCTCCTTATTACGAGGAAGATTGGATACCCAGATACCGCCGAGAAGACGGTCGGACTTTCTTACTGCTTCAATGACCAAAGGATTGAGGCTAAAGGGCTGCTCATGCTTGGGAATACCATAGTTAGGGCAGACAAGTGCCTTTTTGATCCCATACTTGTCCATATGAGCCAAGTAAGAATCCACATCAGGATATTCGATTACCGTAGGGTTTACTTCTTCCTGGAGATCATAATATTTCCAGGGGGCCATTGGCCCGATGTGCGAATGTGCGTCAAAGACATTGCGCAAAACCTTCAAGACGATTCCTCCTTTTAATTCTCCTACCCCGCCTAGGATGGGGTATGCCCTATAGGGTTGTATTCATTGTACAATTCCAAAATTTCAGGCATATGGTAATCAGCTAACAACTCATCTGATTTTTCATGACTTAACATCGTACTTTTGCTTTCAGCATCCTTGTCTTTTCTATTTTTTTGATTATATTTTACTTGCAGAAACATCACACATTTCTTGCAGAATTATTACATCGTCAAATCCCCTGTTTCCGGACATGCGTAAAGCCGCCTTACAGGCGGCTTTACGTCTTTTTGATATTTTCTCGGATTACCCTGGCAAGTCGGTTTTCCAGAAGATCCCTATGGTTGACTACTCAATCAGGCTTCGATACAATGTACGCAAAGAAGGGGAATCCACTCTATCCTAATTGCATTTATTGCGTTTATTGTATTTTTGGGAAATCGGAAATTTACAGCAATATAACCTTATAGGTCTGAAAATTTTTATAATTGCAAGGATGAACATTTTGAAATTATTTAAAAAATCCCCTCAGAGATATCTTAATACCCAAATACTAGGGCTGGTTGCCATAATTATTACCATGTTTATGAGTGTATACATCGCAATCAGCGGCTATCAGCAATATCAATTAGCTCTTAAAAACCTCCACAATAGCACTTCTATGCTTGCCCAGGAGCTGATTGCGACTCGTGTCTTCATCGCTGAACAACAAGACGTGATCAATGTCGACAGGGATGGCACCCTGAATTTTAAGCATTTTAATCCTTCGGTAGCTATTCGGGGGATTTCCGAAATATTTAACGGGACTTTAGGCTATACTTTTAAGCAAACTCAGCTTAATGTGCGGAATTCAGTCAATGCTCCTGACCCATACGAGCAAGAGGTTTTAAAAAAGTTCTACCAGGATCGCAGTTTGACCGAATACTATTCCATCGATTATACAAATAAAACCTACCGGTATTTAGTGCCTCTTCACTATGAAGAAGGTTGTTTGAGTTGCCATGGTGGTCCTGCTGGAAGTATAGATATTACGGGATACCCCCGTGAAGGAGCACAATTAGAGGATTTTGCCGGGGTCATCAGCATCACGGCCCCCTTAGAGCCAACTTACGCCGAGCTTTCTTCCGCCATCATTCAAGATCTTATTTCGACCTTAATCCTGATTATTAGCCTATCGGCCGCAATCTACTTGGTCATCCGTTGTCGAGTGGTAAAACCTCTTGAAAGCATGGCTGATTTAGCGACCCATTTCAGCGAGGGGCAGCTCTCCATTCCTGCTATGGCTCCCGCCGAAAATTATGAAATTCACGTCCTGCAAAACAATCTCTTTACAATGGCGAATAATCTGCAAAACCTCTATGAAACGCTGGAGTCTAAGGTCGACGAGAGAACCATTGAACTGCTTAAGGCAAATCACGCCCTGCGTCTCCATCAAGAAAGCCTGCATCGTATCAATGAAGAATTAACAAAGGCCAACGAGGTCAAGTCAGAATTCATTGCTCTTATGAGTCACGAATTGCAGACCCCTCTTACTTCGATCATCGCCTACAGCGAAATCCTCATTCAACAAGGGGTGGACGTTCCTGAGTCTTCTGAATATCTGTTTGATATTTACCAAAGCGCCCACCATTTACTGGATCTCATCACCGATCTTTTGGATTTCTCGAAAATCGAGCAGAATAAGTTGCATCTTCATCCGACCTTCTTTGAATTCTCTGAGGTTACTGCTGTCCTCGAAAACATCTTTAACCCCATGATTCAGAATAATAAACTGCAGTTTTCTATGGATATTCCCCCTGATTTGCCTGCCATCGAAGCCGACAAGAACAAGATCAAACAGATCCTTATGAACCTTTTATCCAATGCGATTAAATTCACCCCTTGCCGCGGAAAAATTCATCTCCAGGCCCACTATAATGAAGAAAAAGAAGAGATTCAAGTCTCTCTGTCGGACACTGGCCGGGGAATTGCCCCGGAACAACTCCAGCAAATTTTTGAAAAGTTTTATCAGGTCGACTCCGGTACCTGCCGCGAATTTGGTGGATTAGGACTCGGCCTGGCGGTTACTAAGCAAATGATCGAGCTCCACGGCGGGAAAATCCATGTTGATAGTTTTCCAGGACAAGGAAGTACATTCCATTTCACCATTCCGACTACCGCTTCATACCGAGCAGACACTATTTAGAAAGAAGGGTACATCATGCCAAAGGTTTTGGTCGTCGACGATGAACCTAAAATTCTCAAGATTATCGAGCATAGCTTACGGCGGGAAGGCTATGAAGTGATTACAGCTCTTGACGGGAGCCAGGCTATCGAACAATTCCACCGTCAGGAACCCGAACTGATCATTCTTGATTTAATGCTCCCTCATGTGGACGGTTTCCAAGTCTGCAGAACGGTTCGAGAAACCTCTTCAGTCCCTATCATCATTCTATCGGTGCGAAACGAGGAGCTGGATAAAATATTGGGGTTCAACCTTGGTGTCGACGACTATCTTGCCAAACCCTTCAGCCCTGTGGAACTCTGCCTGCGCGTTAAAGCCGTCTTACGCCGTACCCGCAAGGAGGAAAGCGCACCGACCCCGGATTCCAGCGTTTTCAACAGCAGCGGCCTTTATATCAACCCTTCAACACGTGAAGTTGCGATCAACGATCAGCCTGTGGAGTTAACCGCTAAAGAATTTGACATGCTTTGGTTCCTCGCCAAGCATCCCAACAAAGTTTTTACCCGCAAGCAGCTGCTCTATCAAATCTGGCAAGCAGACTATTATGGCAATGATGATACGGTAACCGTTCTTATTAGCCGCTTAAGGGAGAAAATTGAACTTGACAAACCACAGCTTTTCCATATAAGGACGTTAAGAGGAGTCGGATATAAGCTTATTATCGAATAATCAGAGCTGGGGAGATCATCATGCAACTCATTTTACTTTCCGGTGGGGCAGGAAAAAGACTTTGGCCCATTTCCAACCCGGCGCGCCCTAAACAATTCATCAAACTTCTCCAAAACCAAGAAGGTCGGGTCGAGTCAATGGCCCAACGGGTATGGCGGCAGCTTCAGGCCAAGGGATTGGCCTCATCGACGCTTATTGTCTGTTGTGAGCCTCAGACTGATAATCTCATTTCCCAACTTAGTCCTGAAATTAAAGTCGTCTGCGAACCTGAGCAACGGGACACCTTTCCCGCTATTGCTCTTGCCTGCTCTCACCTGCATACTCAGGAAAACCTTAATCCCGACGAAGCCGTCATCGTTGCCCCCATCGATACGTATGCTGCAGAGAACTTTTTTGATAACTATAGGAAACTTGCCCAATTATTGACTGAAGAACACGGGGAAGTCGGATTAATTGGGATCACACCCACATCTCCTTCCTCTTCTTTTGGATATATGGTTCCCTCCTCAGGGCCGGTGGCCCCTGACTTTTTGAGAATAGAGCGTTTTGTGGAAAAGCCTAAACCCGAAGCGGCAGCAAAAATAATCAAAGATGGGGCTCTATGGAATAGCGGCGTATTTGCTTTTAAGCTAGGTTTTATTCTCAACTGGTTAAAAAGCCATCGCTTCCCAACTCAATACGAGGACCTGCGCCATTGTTATTCCTCCCTGCCAAGAACAAGCTTTGATTATGAAGTATTGGAAAATTCCTCTCAAATAATTGCTGTTAAGTATGATGGATACTGGTTAGACATTGGTACATGGAAGACCATAACCCCTATCTTGCCGCAGATAATCGGTAAAGGGGCTATAAGCCCGGATTCGGTGAATACCCATATTATCAATGAACTGGACATACCCATCCTCACCTTGGGAACCTTAGATATAGTGGTAGCTGCTGGCCCCGATGGCATCCTTGTGGCCGACAAAGACTCAAGCCCCCGCTTGAAGGACTTTACCGGCGATTATCCGAATCGCCCTAGGTATGAAGAGAGGCGCTGGGGTTGGTACTATGTCCTCGATCATTCAAAATCCTTAGATGGTTATGAGATTCTAACCAAAAAACTTCACCTTCACCATGATAAATGTTTAAGTTACCAGGTTCATGGCATGCGTACTGAAGTATGGACTATTACCAGCGGGAACGGACTGTTTGCCTGCGATGGCAAAATTTATCCAGTGAAATCAGGGGATGTCCTGCATATTCCAGGTGGCACGAAACATGGTCTGAAAGCGATCTCTGATTTGGAACTCATCGAAGTTCAATCCGGGATTAACTTAATCGAAGAAGATATCACCCGCATTTACCTCTTCTGGCAAGAAGTCGTTGAGCACTGCGTCTATGTTGAACACTACTATTAAAATAAATAAATCATAAAGTGATGAAAGCCCGGATAAATCCTTTAAAAGAATTTCCCCGGGTTTCTTCTTATTGCTTTCCTTTTTTCCCGCCCAAACTATTCAGAATAAATAAAATAGAGTATGCACATCTTACTAATTAATTGCTTTTAGCCTATTCAGCAAGTTTAACCCTTACCGCTTCATGCTCATTAAGCTTCATAGGACGGGTAAAGTATCCAACCTTTTTCACCTTGGCGATGTCTTCTTCACTGACATCTTTAAAAGTAAGGGTAACAGTGATTTTCCTTGTTTCCCGGTCATAACTGTCATCATAAAAAGCTGTAAAGCTCAAATTATCACCATTCTCATCCAACAGCCTCAGATCCGGATTACTGATCCCCACTGCCCCTTCTTGGCGGAAAGTAGCCACCGCTTTTTCAGAGGTCAGCTCCAGATCCTCCATCACATAGCCGCCTAATTCGCTCTCCGGCATAAAAATCGGATAACTCCCGATTTCCGCACTCATCAGTTGCGGGGCCGGCAGTCCATCGTCTTCATCTCCCGTAACGATCGGAATAAGCGTCAGTTCCTTCATATCCGTTTTGCCCCCGATAAACTCAAAGTTGTTGGTGACTTTTATGAAGAAATTGCCTCCATAGGTAGCCGTAGGAATGACCGTCAGATACCGGCCCTGCTCATCCCGAAGAGCAAACTGAGAAAAGGTATTTTCTGCTCTTTCACTAAGCACAATTTGGTTGCCAAAGGGAGAAATAGACACCTTTTCAACAGTAATATCATGCTTATATTCCCCATTCCAGCCTGTGCTTACCTTAGCCTTCAGCTTGGGAGTAACCGTTAAACTTTCCACGGCAACGCTGCTCTTGTCCACACTCAAAGGAATATGCCAACGCCCTTCTTTACCAAAGATCTCATCGGCGTAAATCTCCAGGTTCACCGTATCCCCTAACGTCCCTACCACAGCAAAACGCTGCATACCTATTAAGGTATAAGGATTTTCCAGATAAGCATCGATCTCATTTTGGGCAGGAGGTTGAATATAACGCCCATCCTCCTTAAACCAGAAATGAGGGGCGGTCCAATTGATACGCCACTGCTCTATAGTCTCCTCATCGCCCAAGAGCCGGATAGGCTCTTCACTCTCCACTGTATAGAACACATTAATATAGTTATCATCCACCGCCAGATTATCCACAGTGACCTTAATCCCCTGATCACTGACAGAGACCCCCATTTGGCTGTTGTACTGCTCATAAACCGCTTGCTTGGAGATATATTTGAAATCCCGCGGAACATTAAAATAGTCGATAACACCGCTGGTCATCTCACCGACAAGAGGAGAAGCAACCACCGACATCGAAGCAAATACTATAAAACCAGCCGCAACGAGAAGAATTTTCTTAGGCATCCTTCTCACTCCCCGCGTCTTTTCCGGTAAATTAGCCATAAGCGAATCCATCCTTTCCGCAAATCCTGGGGGAACATTAATCGGCTCACCCTTTGCCTGATTTTTTAGAAACCGGTCAAAGTTGCGATGTTCCATTTATTCCATACCCCCTTCATTGACTAACAGCATTTTCAATTTTTGTCTTGCCCTGGCTAAACGTGACTTTACAGTGCCTGTGGGCAAACCTAACGTTTTACCGATATCCCTGATGCTCATATCCTCATAGTAAAAAAGTACGGTTATCGTGCGAAACTCATCTTCAAGTTTCTCTACGGCAGCCCACAGCTCCCCTGATTCCCTGATCATGCTTTCAGTGCTCTCTTCAGGAACCTCCAGTTCTTCCAAATACATGACTTTCTTACGCCTATTGGCTAAGGAATAGGCTTCATTGACGACAATCTTCATAATCCAGGGCTTAAAACTGCCAAAGGAGCGAAGCTCGCTCAAATTCCGATAAGCTTTCAGAATCGCTTCACCGGTTACATCTTCGGCATCTGCATCATTGTGAACGATACTCTTCGCTAATCGAAACATATTTAATTGGTAATCATGTATGTAGGTGCAAAATCTCTCCTTATCCTCATGGGTTGTCACCCTGCTGCGGTTGAAGATGGTGTTTGTAAACATATGGGGTACCCCCTCGGTTTCCACCCGTTCCAAATCTTTATCACCTCGGTATGGTTTATTTGTCCAGACATCTGATAGATGATTATAAGCAGGAAAAGGTTCCCGTCTTAAAAAAAATTTTAAAAAAATGGCGATCATCAAAACTTTATTGGCTGTATTGTGTATTAATAAGTGAGATAAAACATAGAAGGATGATCCGAGCTTTGGATGCTTCAGATGTGACCCTCCTGAAAGTTTATAGAAAAAATAAAAATCAAGGGTTGGAGCTTCTCTACGATCGGTATAAGAAATATATCTATACGATTGCCTACCATTATACCGGAAACAAGGAAGATGCTCTCGATTTAACCCAAGAGGTTTTTCTGTCCATCTTTAGGTCCTTGGATCGTTTCGATGACAGCTTTTCTATGCTCCCCTGGATTAAACGAATTACGGTCAATAAGTGCTTGAATTATCTCCGAGATAAAAAGGACACCCTATCCTTAAATCAACCCAATGAAAGCGGTCAGGAAATCCAGGAACTGCTTCCTTCCAGCAATCAGACCGAGGAAGCAACTTTATATCTGGATACAAAAGAGACCCTGACCAAAGCCATTCACGCCCTTCCTGCCGAAGAACGCATGGCTCTTATCTTGAGGCATATGAAGGGTATGAAATATGAAGAAATCGCTAAGATTATGGGAGTTCCTTTAGGAACAGTCAAGACCTATTTGTATAGAGGACGCAAAAGCCTTAAGACATCTTTAAGCAAAGACGGATTATGGGAGAGATAAATGATGACTTGTAAATTAGATAAATTACTCCTTCAAGATCTGCTGGACGGTACCATAGATCCCCTGGAAAAGCTCTTGGTGGATGAACATCTTAAGATCTGCCCGGAATGTCGGAAAGATCTCAACGAGCTGAAACTTCTCTTCTGGGATCTTAACGATAAATCTATCTACGAAATCGCACTTCCTCCTGAACTGGATCAGCAACTGGATCAGCTTAAAGGCCTCCTCCTTGAGCAAGTCTTCGAACCTTCTCCTCAAAGTACTTTCACAGCCCTAATGGGAATTCAGCGTAAAAATATAAAATCAGCAAGCAAATTTCTCAATTACGTACCCGGTGTCAAAACCGGCAATTACCTGGCTAAAGAAGGTTTAAAAGCCACTCCCTCAGCCCTTAAATTAGTGTCAAAAGGTCTGCTCAAGAGCACCAAATTACTCAAAGCTAAATAACAGACTTTGGAGGTGATTTATTGTTCTTATCCATACTTGGTTTCCTGTTGCAAGTCCTTGGTTATCTTCTCTTGGCTGTCCTTCTTCTATGTCTGATCCTAATCATCGTGCCTTACCACTATCGTGTAGCCGGAGAGAAATATGAACAAAGCCGATTAGAAGGCTCTATTATCTGGCTCTTCGGAGGAATAAAGATTGATTTTAGCCGTACTTTTCCCGGAAGATTTAGGGTCCATCTTACTGTTTTGGGATGGTTCAGGTATTCCTTTGCGCCCCCAACACCTCCCGGCAAGCCAAAGCAAGAAAGCCTCCCTCCTCCCGGGAAATCAGAGGAAAACAAACATAGCAAAGAAAAGAAGAAATCTTCCTTTAAGGAATTTTTAAAGCCGGACATCCTTAAAGAGGCACTCACAACCCTGGTCAAGCTGCTTAAACATTTTCAGCCTCATACTCTATCTGTTTCAGCTAAAATAGGCTTCAATGATCCGATGATGACCGGCTTACTTTACGGGCTGCTCAGTCAGTTTCATTTCTTGATTCATCGACATGATGTTCATGTGCAGCCGGTATTCGATGAAGAGTATCTTGAAGGGCAATTCTTAATTGGTGGCAGAGTATGGATTCCCGCTCTTCTCTTGATGATGGCAGGATTCATGCTCTCTAAACCAGTTAGAAACATATATATCTCCAAAATCTTTAAAAAACCAAGGAAATCAAAAGGAGGTCCTCAATATGTCAATTAACACCAAAGAAAACATCGATGCGATTTTTGAAAAATTGGAAAGCTTTCTCAAGTCCAAAACAGTGATCGGCGAACCGATTAAAATCGGCGAAACCACGATTATTCCTTTTATCGACATCACTTTCGGCCTTGGTACAGGCGGCGGCGGTGGCAAAGATGAAAAAGGCAACGACGGCACCGGCAGCGGCGCCGGCGCAGGGGCTAAAATCAGTGCCACAGCTGTCCTCGTCATCAAAGGGGACCAAGTCGAGCTCCTTCCCATCAAGAAAGCCGGCGGCTTAGAAAAGCTTCTGGATATGGTTCCGGAAATCGTCGATAAGGTAAAAGAACAAAAGGAAGATGATGATTAAGCTTTAACCACTTGAAAACAATTTAAAGCAACGTTCTGTCAAACCAAACGCGGCCCGATGGCCGCGTTTTTTCATTTATGACCAACATATAGCCCATTAAGTCCTCGATACGCACATAACGTTATGGAGCTTAACCTACTTAGGGGGTTCCGGGGTCCACTTCACTTAAGAGTTCACTTTACCCTCTTTACTTAAGAGATCCCACTTTACATAGAAGAAAGAATAATATATACTAAATATAAATTAACTCAGTACAATATTTTATATGGTAATTTAATTTATCAAGTAAACAATCTCAGATTTCATTATATCTGATGAAAAATAAGGGGGCTATGATGAATAAAGATACTACTTTAAGCCGGCGGGAGCGAAAAAAAGAGGAGACAAAGCAGAGCATCCTCACGACAGCCATTCATTTTTTTCAAACTCAAGGTTATGATGCTACGACAATGGAACAAATCGCTGAAGCCGTGGATCTTTCCAAAGTGACACTCTATAATTATTTCCCTTCTAAAGAGCTTATTGTGGCTGAGTTCTTCCAAAGCATGAGCCACCAATTTGTGGATCAGGTTTTGGACATGCTGGCCAAACTATCAACTACCCGCTCAAAAATTTATGAGTATTTTCGCGGGCAGTTTGAATGGAACCGCCAATACCGCGAACTCCTTCAGGTCTACTTTGTTCATCAGTTTCAATCCATGTTACATCCCGAAGCTTATCAGAACAGCGGTATGGATCAGGTCCTTGCCCAAATCATTGGCTACGGTCAGGAAGCTGGTGAGATCCGTCGGGATCTCCCGACAGAATACCTGGCTAAGCATCTTGAAATTATGTATGTCATGGAATTTATGGTCTGGATTTTAGAGGGTGATTCCTGGAACCCTGATCAGCATCTCGGGGCAATGGTTGATCTATTCATGAATGGCGCTGAAAACAAACGCTGAAAATAAAAGCGAAACGAGGTAACAGCTAATGAAAGTACTATTGATCCAACCTCCCAGCAGCACAGCCTTTATGGATAAAGTGTATATGTATGAGCCTCTCGGATTGGAATACCTTGGTGCAGGTTTGCAAGAAGATGGTCATGAAGTCCTTCTCCTCGACGCCCGCCTGGAGCCGGATTTTGAAAAGACCTTTCACTCTTTTCAACCGGATATCGTGGGCATAACAGGATATACCAATCATTTAAACATTGTTAAAGCCATTGCCGCCCGCTTCAAGGAGATCAATCCGGATGTGTTTATCATTGTAGGTGGTCATCACGCTACTGTAAAACCTGCAGACTATAACGACGAGGCTATTGACTTAATCGTGATAGGAGAAGGTGTCTTTACCCTGCGCCAGATTCTGAAGCACAAAGAATCTCAGCTCCCCTTCGAGGATATACCCGGCTTGGCCATACCGGGAGCAGTCATGAAATTTACAGCGGAACGCTCCTATACACCTTTAGATGATCTGCCCTTCCCCGACCGTTCCTTGACCGCCCGTTACCGCAGTCATTATTTTAGTGACTGGATGAAGCCCATCGCCTCAATCCGGACTTCTTTGGGATGTTTTGGACGGTGCAATTTTTGCGCCCTCTGGTCAATCACCAACGGAAAATATCTACAACGAAGTCCGGAACGAATCGTTGCCGAATTACAAAGGATCCAAGAAGAAATTGTTTTTTTCTGTGATGATGAATCCATGTGTGACACACGCAGAATGGATCAACTAGCCGATCTAATCCAGGAAGCAGGCATACGCAAGAAGTATTTCCTCTATGGGCGAGTAGATACCATCGTGAAACATCCTGAACTATTTGCCAAATGGAAAAACATCGGCTTAATCCAAGTCTTCGTCGGCTTTGAGAGCTTTTCCGATGAGCGCTTGCAAGGCCTTAATAAAAACATCACAGTGGCCCAACAGGAAGAAGCGGTAAAGATTCTTAATGACCTTAACATCGATATCTATGCTTCTTTTGTCATCGATCCTTCCTTTACCCGCCAAGAATTCGCTCAGCTGATTGCTTATACCCGCAAACTCAATATTGCTTATGCCGCCCTCTCCGTCCTTACCCCTTTACCGGGAACAGCACTTTACGAGCAGAACAAGGACCGGCTTCTCACTCATGATCCCAAATTCTTTGACTTTATGCATACGGTATTGCCCACTGCCCTGCCACTTCAACAGTTTTACAGTGAATATGCCCGCACCCTTATGAACGCTACTCCGACTCCCCGTTATTTCAAGTTCATTGCTAAGTTCGACCGCCAAAGAAGATTGTCTACTATGAAGGAACTCTATGGAGTCGTGGGCGATGTGCGAAAAGGGTATCAATGGCATTAAGCAAAAGAATCTTAAGCGGTCATATAAGCACCTCACTTCTTGTCGAACAATACCATATAATAACCCATAGAGCCATGGAAGTGAGGTGACCGACATGACGATCTCCCGGGAAAAGCTTCATGACTTAATTGACCAAATACCCGATGATTGCTTATCTTATCTTGATGATGTGCTTAATCGGATCTTGAGAAGCGAGTTGCATGATGTTCAAAGGGCAGAGGCAGATACGGGTATCTCTGTCCAAGAAAGGATAATCTCCGCCACACTCGACGATATCTTCAGAGATCAGGATGTGTAATACTGACAACCTATACTAATTCAAAGCGTCCTCTCCTCGCCATAATAGCGGGGGGAGGACGCTTACGCTCTATCCGGGTGAAATATTTCTTACAACACCCCAAGGAGTCTCATACCGGTCAGGAAAACGATCAGGACCAGGGTGGCCAGGACAACATAAGGTCCATTCCAGCGGATACCTACTTGCAGAGGAGATTCGCCAACGATGCTGGATACAGCGATGACGTTGGCCGCTGAAGGAGAGATGGAGGTTCCCATAGCCCAGCTGATAGCAAGCACAAGGGCAAGATAAGTGGGAGAAACCCCATAAGCCGCTGCTTTTATTGTTCCGCCAAAGATAGTTACTGTAGCAATGGGGTGCACCCCTAAAGCTGCTAAGCAAAGTGTGGACCCCATAATCACAAGCGTCAAAAGCAGCCCATTATGTCCCACCAGATAGGATAAAATCTGTGGGACATAGTCTCCTAAATGGGAATAGTTGATACTATTGGCCAATAATCCCGCGCCGACAAACAGAATCATCTCATTTTTAATGGAGGGGAGCCGGTTATGAAAATAATCTCCTTTAAACTCCCGGAAAAATACAGGAAGACGTTCGATCAGGATCAGCCATATCATCGGATAAATCAAAGCCAGAACCGAGACTACGATTATGGCTGAAATTCCGCTAACCCAGGAAATAACCCCTATTCCTATAATTAAGACGATGGAAAAAGCGCCTAATTCAACAAGTTTTCTCAAATCAAAGTCTCCCCCCAAGGACACGTCCTCTACAGGGTAGGACCTTTCTTGTTTTTTCTTTTGCTTTTCTTCAAAAACTGTCATCACATAACCGACCGCACCGACAATAACTCCGCAGGAAATCGCTAAAGGGAAAAAAGCCGACCAGGTGGACCCTGTTAATTGAACCACTAAGGCAATCGCCGCAGTGGTCGGAGCCCAAATAATACATGTGCTGAAACCTCGGCTGATTGCCGAGCTTAAAAGTTTATGATCAGAACTGCGGCTGCTGTTTCGGCAGACTTGATAAACCAGAGGAACAACCGCCAGACTGACTAATACTCCTATAAAAGCCGATAAAAAACTGACCAGTAAATAGTAACGGCTATTGGAATTTACATGACGTTCAAAAAGACTTTGGAGGGCTGGGGTATATCCTCCATGTTGAATGGGAATTCCCATAAGGGGCACCATAATGAACATCACAACGAGAAAAAGATTATCCTGTAGAGCTTGCCGCCAGACACTCAAAGGAGCATCGAAATGAAGCAGTAAAGCAATACTGACAGCAAAGGACAGGTAGCCGATGATCTTCGAGGAACCCGTAACCGCTGTGAAGCCCAGAACAATGACAATAATCATCAGAACTAAAATAAGATCTTCTAAAGCTTGAGATCGTAAAAGCAAGTTCCCCAAATAGGTCACTGCCAGCCCAAAAGTCAGGAGGCTGCGAATGCGAGTAAGTGCTTTACCGGTAATAGTAATATCCTTGAGTTCCATCCTTATTTCTCCCCGAGTTTTCTATACTGTTTTTGCTAAGAGCAGTTTTCCTATACTTAATATAGACAGGTTCAAAAAAGACTTCAACCAATTAATGTATACATTTGATATCCCTATGCACCTTCTTATTTTTCATCCGGATATCATATATAATATTAAGTGTTCACCTGAGTCCCGTAAATTTAAAGTACTGTATTAATATAAAAATGCTGTATTAATTCAAAGTACCGTATAAATCTGAAGTGCCGTATAATCTGAGCTTCTCTATCAATAAGAATTTACTTGACTAATTTCTACTGACAACTCATAATGTATATAAAGTTGTCTGCAAATAGCTTCTTGCCTTCGGCAGGCTGTATAGCTTAATAATAAGCCTACCACACCAAAAAATATAAGATAAAAACGAATAAGAGGAGTTGTGCTATGGAAAATACTGACCTTAAAAACTTTGAAGAAAGTATGCTGGACGGACTCAGTGAACTCACTGTTAAGAAAGGTCCCATTAACCCGGAACTTTACCACAAGTATGAAGTTAAGCGCGGACTTCGTGATTTAGACGGTAGAGGTGTGTTGGTGGGCTTAACCGAGATCGGTGAAGTTCATTCCTATATTATCGATGAAGGGGAAATGGTCCCCGTACCTGGCCGGCTTATTTATCGCGGCTATGATATTACCGATCTTGCCCGGGGCTTTATGGAAGATAACCGCTTTGGATTTGAGGAGACAGCTTATCTTCTTCTCTTTGGCAGGTTGCCGAACAGGCAGGAACTCATTGATTTTCATAATCTGCTCGACATCTATCAAAAACTCCCTGATAATTTTGCCCGGGATATGATTCTCAACGTACCCAGTAAAGACATTATGAACGGGATGGCCCGCAGTGTCTTGGGTTTCTATTGTTATGACTCCAATCCTGATGATACTTCCATAAGAAATGTACTTAAGCAATGCATCCGCCTGATTGCTGCCTTCCCTGCCCTTGCTGTTTATTGTTATCAAGCCTATACCCATTATCATGGGAACAAAAGCTTGGTTATTCACAGCCCTCAACCTGAATTGAGCCTGGCTGAAAATATTCTTTATATGCTGCGCCCTAACCATAAATATACAGAGCTGGAAGCCAGGCTTCTGGATCTGGCCTTGGTTCTTCATGCGGAACATGGCGGAGGAAATAACTCCTCTTTTGTTACCCATGTGGTCACCTCCACCGGAACGGATACTTATTCAGCCGTAGCAGCGGCCTTAGGCTCTTTACGTGGTCCAAAACATGGCGGCGCCAACCATAAAGTCATTCAGATGTTCCAGGATATCAAAGAAAAGATCTCCGATTGGCAGGATGAAGACGAACTCAGCGCTTACCTTGATAAAATTCTTCTTAAGGATGCCTTTGATCGCTCCGGGCTGATCTATGGAATCGGCCATGCCGTCTACTCCGTCTCCGATCCCAGAGCCGTCGTCCTGAAGCACTACGCCTCAAAGCTTGCCGCTGAAAAGGGCCTGGATAACGAATTCAATCTTTATGCTAAAGTGGAGGAACTGGCACCCAAGGTCATCGCTAAGCACACGAAGATTTATAAAGGAGTCAGTGCCAATGTGGACTTCTATTCAGGGTTCGTATATCAGATGCTCAATCTGCCTTTAGAAATGTTCACTCCGATTTTTGCTCTCTCCCGCATCGCCGGTTGGAGTGCTCACCGGATCGAGGAAATCGTCAATGGCGGCAAAATCATTCGTCCCGCCTATAAGAGCGTGGTGCCCCGTCAAAAATACGTTCCTCTTAATAAAAGATAATCTCATCATGTTTAATCAAAAGGGGCGTTGCAAAACAAACAGGGTAGTTTGTCGAGCAACGGCTCCTTATTTACGTATTTCGTTTTTCTGAGAATAGAAGATGGTTACCCATCTATAATTTTTCAGTAATTAATATCCGCAATCTTCAGAATATATAACGGTTAAGCATCGCAATAGTGTGAAATATTATTCAAGTATTTTACTTTACATGTATTGTCATCAATTTCTATAACACTTAACGATGTTGGGCTAAGATCAATTTCACTGAATAATTCTTTTTCTTCCAAAAGAATACTTAAGAGCATTCTAAGGGTTATTCTATGGGAAACTATTGCAATATTTCCTTCTTGACTAAATAATCTTTCGGTATAGATAAATTGTTTAAGTCTATTTTTAAGTTTAGCAAATGATTCACCACCCTTTGAGGGATTATAATTAAATGGATCGTTGAAAAAATTATGCCACTCTTTTGGATTCATCTTTTCAATTTGAGTGTATGTTCTTCCTTCCCACTCCCCCATAGCAATTTCATTAAGAGAAGTCGAATAGCACACTTCCATACTTGGGAAAATAAATCCAGATGTTTCCATAGTCCTAGTAGCAGAACTCGAATATATTTTGTTAAACTTAACTGGCTTTAGCTTTTTTCCAAGCATAATTGCTTGTTTTATTCCTTGATCTGTTAATTTTGAATCTTTTGATCCTTGCATTTTCTTTAATAGATTCCATTTAGTTTGTCCGTGACGAATTAGATAAATTTGGAGCATTTTTTCACCTCAATTGAAAAATTTCTTTCGCACGTGAGAATTATTTTGCAGATCATTGCAAGCCCGACAGAATCGCACAACAACTGTCCTGCACTTGTTTTCCTTAGAACATATAAGCTTTCGATATGATTTTGATTTTAGGATTTACCATATTTCGACATGGAATTGCATTGAATTTTTAGCATGGCGACGTCAACCATAAAGCCATCCCAATGTAGCTCCTTTTCTCAACTTATATAGCTCCCACTCACAAAGTATTTCATTCAATATTTTTTCTTCCGCCGGTGTCGTTGCAACCAGAGGTGGTCGTACTCCACCTACCTCAATGCCCCTCTGATTGAGTAGATATTTGATCGGGGCAGGGTTAGTTGCGATAAACAATCCTTTAAAAACCGGTATTAACTTTAAGTGCCATTTACGTGCTGTTTCAATATCTCCGGAAAACCAGGCATCGATCATCAGCTTCATCTCATCTCCAACAATGTGGGAGCCTACACCAACGACCCCATTGCACCCTAAAGCCAGCATGGGGAGAGTCACCGAATCATCTCCACTGAAGATTTCAAATTCCTCAGGTAATATTCGCTTCAATTCGCTCACTTGATCCATTGATCCTGAAGCCTCTTTAAGAGCCACAATGTTAGGAATATCGCTTAAACGCAGAACCGTTTCAGGCAAAATACTCGCAGAAGTTCTCCCCGGTACATTATAAATCATAAGGGGGAGAGCGGATGCTTCCGCGATCTCCCGAAAATGACGATACAACCCTTCCTGTGAAGGTTTATTGTAATAGGGCACAACAGCAATCAGACCATCAACCCCAGTCTTTACGGCACGAAGAGCCATCCCGACACTCTCTTGTGTGGAATTACTCCCTACACCTGCGATGACTTTGACCTTTGAGCCAACAGCTTTTTTCACAGCCCTAAATAATTCAAGTTTCTCTTCATCTCCTATAGTGGGCGATTCCCCTGTCGTGCTTGCAACAACGATTCCATCTGAGCCGTGTTCTACTAAGTGTTGTGCCAAGTTGGCCGCTGCTTGATAATCCACTTCCAGCTTTTCATTCATTGGCGTAACCATCGCCGTTAATAACCTGCCAAAGCTCACTACCCTCAACTCCAATCCTATATCTCTTAATCGCTAACCCTAACAAAGGTTACTCCTCCCGGAAAGCAAAGTTAACAAAGAAACAGCCATGGCTGGGGCTGTTTCTTTGCTTAACTATTTAGGAGGAATTGTACCTATCTTATTTGCCCTCTTGGGCAAGTAAGCTGATTAAGTTCAGAGAAACCTGCTCCGGTTCAACCATCTTTCTGGCCACACCGCTCTCCATAGCCGCTTTCGCTACAGCTGCAGCTACAGCCGGTGCCACCCGATGGTCAAAAGCCTTCGGGATAATATACTCTGCATTGAGCTCCTCAGGGCTGACGATGGAAGCGATTGCTTCCGCAGCGGCGATTTTCATTGGTCCATTGATTTCTCTTGCTTCAACATCAAAAGCCCCACGGAAAATTCCAGGGAAAGAAAGAATATTATTAATTTGGTTGGGGTAGTCGGAACGGCCTGTTCCTACTACAACCGCTCCTGCTTCTTTGGCCTCTTCAGGCATGATTTCGGGAACAGGATTAGCCTGAGCGAAGACAATCGCATCTTTGGCCATAGACCGGATCATTTCCCGAGTCACCGTATTTCCTACAGAAATTCCGATAAATACATCGGCATCTTTCAACGCTTCCACAAGACCGCCTTTGAGCATAGAGGGATTCGTCTTTGCAGCGATTTCTTCCTTATACTTATTCATGCCTTCAGTACGACCCTTATAAATCGTTCCCTTGGTATCGCACATGACTACATTTTGCAGACCGCAATCCATCAAAAGCTTAACAATAGCCATGCCAGCTGCACCGGCTCCACTGGTTACGATCTTAACATCTTTAAGATCCTTGTTCACGATTTTCAGTGCGTTGAACATCGCGGCCAAAGTCACAACAGCCGTACCATGCTGATCATCATGGAATACAGGGCCATCATAGACCGCTTTTAACTTCTCTTCAATCTCAAAGCACTCCGGCGCTTTAATATCCTCCAGATTGATCCCTCCGAAGGTAGGTTCCAGTAATTTGACCACTTCGACAATCTTGTCCATGTCCTTTGTATCTAAGCAAATCGGGAAGGAATCCACCCCAGCAAAATTTTTGAACAAAAGAGATTTCCCTTCCATTACAGGCATAGCTGCACGTGCACCTATATCGCCAAGACCGAGAACTGCTGTTCCATTGGACACAACTGCCACACAATTAGCCCGATTAGTGTAGGTATTGACCAGTTCAGGGTTTTTGGCAATTTCCATGCAAGGTTCAGCAACTCCTGGAGAGTAAGCCAAACTCAAATCATTATAGTCACGGCAGGGAACTTTAAGGGCAATTTTGATTTTACCACGATGATCAGCATGAAGTTTCAATGCATTCTCTCTTAAAGACATTTAAAACACTCCTCATTATTTATCAACTATCCTATCTATTTTTTAACGTTCCTATCTACTTTTTTCCCAGCTTGGCATCAATCTCAGCTTGATTTGCCAGAATATCAAGAGCATTGCTATACACAGGAGTATCTACCAGCTTATCTTTATAGACGATTGCCGCTTTTCCCTTGGCAATAGCCTTTTCTTCAAAAACCTTTTTAATCTCACCGGCCCATTGTACATCCTCCGGGTCAGGAGAATAGAGGCGATTGGCATCTTCCACAAGGCTGGGGTGAACAATCATCCGGCCTTTATATCCCAACTGGCGTCCCTCGGCTATGTTACGCACATAGCCTTCTTTGTCGGTGTAGTTAAGGAACGGAGCGTCAAGAGCTATCACTCCGGCAGCACGAGCCGCAACAGCCACATAACCCCGGGCGAACTGCTGCTCTTTCGCTTCAGGGGTCAGCTTAACCTGCATATCACGGGTAAAATCGACTGCTCCAAAAATAGCTGCAGCAACGCGAGGACTGGCTGCACAAGACTCGTAGGCGTTGACGACACCGATGGCTGTCTCAATAAGCAGGCAGATCTTTATGCTTCCCACGGTCAAGCCATTCTTCCGCTCCAGCTCCTCAAGTCTCCAGGACAGACGCTGCACATCGCCGGCACCGGCAACCTTGGTCAGATTAATTCCTGTCAGGCCTTCACACACTGCGGCTTCCAGATCATCATCGGTTATATTCGTCTCCCAGGCATTCACCCGAACCCAGACCTCAGCTCTCTGAGAGCCTGCGTACTTAATATTCGCACGAACCATTCTGCGTGCTCTTGGTTTTTCCAGCGGTGGTACCAAATCCTCCAGATCCAAAATAAGTGCATCCGCCCCATAGGTTAAGGCCTCATCCAGACCCTCCTGATCATTTCCCGCCACAAACAATACTGATCTCATAATAGTCATTTTCTTTCCTCCTTCTAAAATCAGAGTTTTAATACTCTTATTGTGCTTTCATTGTAGATACCCTGTTCCTTTAAGTAAAATACCTATTCTGAATACAGTATATTTACGTTCTGAATAAGTTCCGACTTCTTCCCTCTTTTATTCTCTTCTTGAATACGCAATATTCTAAATGGATATTTTACTCTCTTTAAAAAACTCTTTATTCTAAAGGTGAACTTAAACTAAGAGAAATGTTGAATTTTAAGGGGGTATAAACATGAAATTTACTAAAATCGCAGAAATATTAAGTAAGAATATCAAAAAGACTGTACTTTATGAGAGTGATTGCACCAATACAGCCATAATCAATCTACAGCCCGGAGATTCCGTTCCTGCCCATCAACACCCTAATACGGATGATATCTGGGTAGTTATCCAGGGAGAAGGGGAATTTCTGGGAGGCAAAGGGTCATCTTTACCTATGAAAGCCGGTACGATCATTCCTAACCTTAAAGGGGAAGCCCATGGCATTAAAAATACTGGAGATGAGCCTCTTGTAGTGATTGCCTTTTCTGCTCCAGTGCCTATCGAATCCTTCCCCGTGGATTAAAGCTTAAGGAGGTTGCCTTATGAATGAATCCTTTCGTAACTATATGAAGGTAGGTCTCGTTCATTTTATGGCTTATCCCAGCACCGGCAAAGGAGAAGGACCTATCCTGGAAACGCTGAGAAGAATTGCCATGGATGAGTATTTTGAAGTAGTCGAAATGACCTGGATCAAGGACCCCATCGTTCGAAAAAAAGCAAGGCAGATGATTGAGACCTCCCATATGGAATTCTCTTATGCCGGGATGCCCCGGCTCTTGATCACTAAGCAGAACATCAATTCCCTCCATGAAGAAGAAAGATTACTGGCTCTGGCCAATGTAAAAGAAGGCATTGATGAAGCCTATGAAATGGGCGCCAAGGACTTCGCCTTCCTCAGCGGAAACTATGAAGAAGCTAAAAAGGAAGAAGCCTATCAGGCACTGATCCGCTCTACCAAGGAAATATGTGCCTACGCTAAATCCAAGGGTAATATGAAGATCGCTATTGAAGTATTCGACTATGATGTCGACAAATGTTCTCTGATTGGACCTGTGGGCATCACCCATCGATATGTTAAGGAGATTTGCCAGGAATACGATAATTTCGGCTTAATGGTGGACTTAAGCCACCTGCCTCAGCTCCGGGAAACACCGGCTGAAGCTCTGATCCCTATAAAAGACTATATTATCCATGCTCACATGGGCAACGCTCTTATCAAAGACAAACTATCTCCCGTTTATGGAGATGAACACCCGCGATTTGGCTTCCCTGGCAGCGAAAATGATGTGGATGAACTCGTGGAATATCTCCGCGTCCTTCTGGACATTGGCTTTCTCAACAAAGAAAATCGGCCGATTGTCAGCCTGGAAGTAAAACCATATGGGGACGAGGACCCCGAATTGGTGATCGCTAATGCAAAGAGAGTACTAAATCTGGCTTGGCATCGGGTATAATTTCTCAATAAATATATTGATTCTAGCTTAAACCTAAAAAAGTAGAGTTTATGTTCAACTGAAGAACTTAACTCTACTTTTTCTTTATCTCAAAATAATTTATGAAGTGAATACTCCTACCCTTTTCCACCAAAAAAGGAGCCAAAGTACAGTAAGCAGGATGGTCAGTAAAGATGAAATCCCTGACGTAAGTGGAGAAAATAATTCTTCAGCAATCTTGTCGCTGGCAATCGTATACACCTGAAACGAAAAAATATATATCCCCCACTCCACTTTGATTGGCATTTTCTTCTGCTTCTGATAGCACCATAGGATAAAAATAAAGCCCATAATCCAAACACCAAATCCCCAGAAGAAGCAAGCCAGAAACTTAAAAGGTTGTATATTATCCAATAAACCCATAAGGAGCAAGATCTGAGCATAATCAAGAATTGTCCAGATGGTCAATCCCACAGCCCCAAGGAGAAAGACAAAAAAAGAATGGATTCCGGCAAAGGTGAGCGACTGCTGAGCAATCCGAACAATGACGAGTACGCTGAGCCAGTGGAACCACAGGAATCCAACTATGAATAACAAGGTGTTCGTTCCTAATAGCAGCCATACCCAATTTAAATTAAGAATAATCGCTTTTTCCAAACAGGCGTTGCCAATAAGCTGAACGCTCATATATAGCATGGGTAACATGAATCGAGTCATATTTATCTCTTTGCTCATCTCTCTATAGACAAAAACACAAATCCCAGCCACTGCTGTAGACCAAAAAATAATTAGCAAGATATATCCGTGAAAAGGAGCGTACAAGGACATCACCTCTGACATCCATGGATAAAGAATATTGCTCCAGCTCCCCATCCCAATCATGATTGACAAATAGGTAAAGGTCTGATGCTTTAAAGAAAATAACTTTTGCATACCTGTAACCCTTTCAGGAAGTGCTGGAATTTTACCAAGTCTGGAAGATATCAGAAATTTGCATTATACTTAAAAGGTATCCAATCTCACGAATCTATTCTTCAGGCTTTTCTCGCTTCTATTCTCATTTTAATTATCTTCTCTGAAGATGTGAAATACTCGTTACGAATACGGTGTATTCAGACAACGAATAAATGCAAAGGTGGATGGATAAAGTGGAAATACGGCATTTAGAATATTTCATCGAAGTTGCACGTCACAAAAGTTTTAGTGTCGCAGCTGAGGTAACCCATACCTCCCAACCCTCAATCAGTAAAGCGATTAAGGATCTGGAAGCAGAACTGGGAAAAGCATTGTTCTATCGCAGTACCAAATATGTAAAGCTGACCGATGCCGGAGAGCTTGTTCTTGAGCAAGCGCAACAAATTGTAGCCGCCTTTAGAAATATTAACACTCAATTAGAAGGCCTGGCCAAGCTACAAACAGGAAAAATCCACATTGGGCTCCCTCCCATTACGGCTGTCACCACCTTTTCCCATATGCTCGGGGCTTTTAAAAATGAGTATCCTAAAATTCAAGTTCAGCTTTTTGAGTATGGCCCCAAAAAGATTGAGGCTTCTCTTCAAGATGGCTTGCTGGATTTCGGCATTTTTACTCCTGAAGATAACGATCTCTTTGAATGGATTTGGTTCGAACAAGACCCCCTTAGTGTCATTATGCACCCTAATCATCCTTTAACTCTAAAGGAATGTATTGATTACAAAGACTTTGCCGGAGAGCAACTGATTCTATACAATAGCGACTATAAGCTCCATGATATTATTATTGCAGGATGCAGGCGAGCCGGGATCGACCCGGAAATTGCTTTCAAAACCTCTCAGCGTGAATTGATGACCCAAATGGTGGCTGCCAAGCTTGGTTTAGCCCTCTTACCAACTAAGATCTGCCATGTACTCGATCCGGCAAACATTATCTACCGGCCCTTCTCTGATTCGAACCTTTGCCTTCAGTTAGCCTTGACCTGGAAAAAGGGACGTTATCTTCCCCATGCTGCTCGCGAATTATTAGCGTTCTTTAAGGATCACTTCCTGCTTCAATAACCCTCTTGGGGTTGCACTCAATATCATAAAGCTAGGGCTAAATTCCATTAATTTCAGAAAGACGTTAGGGACTCCTACTTCCAAACGTCTTTTTTGTGTTCTTTTGTCGAAAAAATCATTATTTTTAAACCTGACTGAGTCGTACCATTATTGAACTTTATTCATTTTATCGATACATTATATTCCTAATTGATATTTTACTAAACTTTTCTCACTCCCTATAATATAAACCAATACAAGCGCTTGTATTATCTTGACTTATTTGGTAAAACATCAAGCACATAAAAGGCAAATCGAAAAGTACCTGCTTATCAGCGCGGCAAACTGCATCTTGTGAATGAGAAAACTTTCATCTTTAGCGTCAGTCTAACCCTTAATAAATTATTTTAACGATGGAGGGAAATTGTTTTGACTTACTTTCAAAATTATAACCCAACCGAAAATGTTTATTTGTCAACTTTTCTTGCGGCACTGCCGATTATCGTTCTTCTTTACTTGCTGGCACTTCACCCACATAAAGACAAGCAAGGCCATAGGCAATTGGGTATCTTTGCTCCTTATGCTGCTATCCTTGCAACCTTGGTTGCCTTTTGTATCGTTACTTTGGTGATGAAAATGCCTCCGTCAATTGCAGCTTCTTCCTTCTTGTTCGGCTTCTTTACCAGCGGAGTTTTCCCTATTGGCTGGATCGTTTTTACTGCTATTTTCCTCTATAACATCACAGTTGTTACTGGCCAGTTTGAAGTACTTAAAGATTCAATCGCCGGAATTACTGATGACCGTCGCCTCCAAGCTTTAATCATCGCCTTCTCATTCGGTGCCTTTATGGAAGGAACAAGTGGTTTTGGTACTCCAGTTGCTGTCTGCGGTGCAATTATGGTAGGCTTAGGTTTCCGTCCCATGACTGCTGCTGTTATCTGCCTGATTGCTAATACCTCACCGGTTGCTTTCGGTGCTGTGGGGACTCCGATTATTACCCTTTCTGCAGCCTCCGGTATTCCTGAGCACTATCTCACCATGATGGCCGGCCGCCAGCTGGTCCTCTTCTCAATCATTGTGCCCTTCTGGCTCGTTGCCACATTGGTCTTCATGGACAAAGGCTCCTGGAAAGATGTCTGGGATGTCTGGCCGGCAACCCTTGTCTGCGGCGCTTCTTTTGCTCTTGCTCAATTTATCTTCTCGCAGATGGGCTGGACAGGGGTAATTAATATTACTGCCGGAATCTTCTCGATGATTCTTACCATCCTCTTTCTGAGAGTATGGAAACCCAAACATATTATGGGACATGCTGATTCTGCAGACAATCAATCTAAATTATCTGAAACCGGGAAATTCGCCAAGCACACCATCTCAGAATATATTAAAGCCTGGACGCCTTGGGCTCTTCTTGGCAGCACTGTTTTCATTATCGGCTTAAATAGCGTAAAAACTACTCTGAACAATCTATTCTGTCCGACCTTTAACTGGCCCTATTTGCACAATCTTGTTTATCATACTCCACCTGTCGGCTCCGGCGACACTCCGATGGCCGCTGTTTTCAAGTTTAATTTCCTCACCATGGCCGGTACTGGAATTCTGCTTGCCGCTTTGATATCAGGGTTTTTCGTTCTGAAATTAAGTTCCTCACAATGGAAGGCTGCCTTTAGCATGACTATCTCACGTATGAAAGTCCCATTATCTGTAATCTGCACCGTATTGGGCTTCGGATTCATGACCCGATATTCCGGCACTGACGCTGTTCTCGGTCTGGCATTCACTAAAACTGGAGCAGCTTACCCCTTCTTTGCTTCCATGCTTGGTTGGTTAGGTGTATTCCTGACGGGCTCAGATGCTTCATCCAATGCTATGTTTGGTAACTTGCAAAGAATCACTGCTGAGCAGTTAGGATTGAATCCTGTACTTATCGTTACTGCCAACAGTACCGGTGGTGTTATGGGTAAAATAATCAATGCTCAAAGCATGGTAGTTGCAACGGTTGCTTGTTACAAGAATCATCATGAAGGTATGGCAGCCGTGGGGCCTATTTTCCGGGCAGTCTTCTGGCACAGTCTAATTCTGGGAATCCTGATTAGCACTTTTGTTTGGGCTCAGGCTTATGTGTTCCCATGGATGCAGGTTTGGATGCCTTAAGCAGTAATTTGTCGCAATTTGAGGAGGGTACTACCTCAAATTGCGACCCCATTTATGGTCTCAGTAACTTGAATTGCTGCGGAATTTTAACTATTTGATTCGGTGGTCTAACCACCTACCAAGAAAGGGGAAGTTAAAGTGGGGGTTTTAGCGGAAGTTTATGAAATGCTAAACACGTGTAACAAATGTGGTTTCTGTCATACATCTTGTAAAACTTACAAGGTTGACGGAGCGGAGACTAAAGTTGCACGGGGAAGAATCCAACTAATTAAAGCAGTTGCTGATGGGAAAATTAAGCTGGATGCGGATTATAAGGATGCCATCAACAGCTGTTTGCTTTGTGGAGAATGTGCGATTGCTTGCCCTAGTGGGGTAAGTGGGAAGGAATTGGTCATGGCAGCTCGTCGTGATCTAAAGCTTAAAAATGGAGTTAAACCATTTGCTAAGTCCTACGCTCTTAATACACTAGCAAACCCAAACAAACTGGAAAGAGCTTTTAAGCTCTTTGGTGGAATTGGTAAGAGTATTCTTAATAAGGTCGATGGAATAGATTATTTCCGCGGTGTCGATATTAAAGGCATGAATGTGGCACAGGTTCCATTTCTTGACCAAGTTCCTTCAAGGATTCTCGTTGCTCAACCGAAACACAAGGTCGCCTTTTATGTAGGCTGCTTCTTAAACTTTTCACTTGATGACACTGCGAAGTCAGTCGTTAAAGTTTTAACGAAAAATGATTGCGAAGTAATCATCCCTAAAGAGCAAGTATGTTGCGGTCTTCCGCAATACGCTTATGGGGATTTTGAAACGGCTAGGGGCAATGCTCGCAAAACCATTGATACCTTCCTCGATAAAAAGATAGAGGCAATTATCGTCGCCTGCGGATCCTGTGCGGCAATGCTTCAAAAGGATTACCTGAAGCTATTTGCCAATGATGTCACTTACCTGCCGAAGGTCAAGAGATTCACTTCTTTGGTCAAAGAATTCTCCGAATATATGGCTGAAATCGGAGTCGATGAAAGCAAGCTCCATAGTTTTACCCCCGTTAAAGTAACTTATCATGATCCTTGTCATATGGTTCGGGGTATCAAAGTTACTGAGCAACCTCGTAAACTGTTAAAGAGCCTGCCGAGAGTAGAATATATTGAAATGTTTGAAGCCAACCGCTGCTGCGGAGCTTCCGGACTTGTACAAGCCTTCTATCACGAAATGGCTACTGATATTACACGCCAAAAGGCTAAAAATATTGAAGACAGTGGCGTTGAAGTAGTGGCCACCAGCTGTCCCGCATGTATCATGAGATTGCAAGGCGGAATCAATATGGTTGGTCAAAAGCAAAAAGTAATGCATGTTGCGGATCTAATAGCGAGGGCTTACGAAGACTAATTCCCACGGAGCAGATCAATGAGCACGAAATATTATCATACCGCAGATTTGGATAAAATAAGTTGAAAGGCGGGTAGTCATGAGCAATACACTAAGTGAGTTAAAAGGGATTGTGGGCGATAATTACGTCTTGGACAATCCTGCTGATATGGCACAATA